>DXBV01000116.1 GCA_019116345.1 Candidatus Allofournierella merdipullorum
ACGCCCACCGCCGACCCCGCCTCCACCCCGGACCCCGCCGCGGGAGAGCAGCAGACCGCGCCCCTTGCTCTGACGGCGGAACAGCAGGCTGCGCCCCTTTCGCTGACGGCGGAGCAGGAGGCGGCCAAGGCCGCGCTGGTGCAGGCCAACGCGGACTACAAGGCCGCCGAACAGGCGCTGCAGACGGCACAGGCCAATCTGCAGGCCGCCCAGTCCGCCTCGAATTACAACGCCCTGTCCGGCGCCTACACCCAGGCCGAGAGCGCCTGCGAGCAGGCCAGGACCGCCTATGAAAGCACCGTCAAGACCAGCGAGGCCGCCGAGGAGACCCGGGACACCGCGCTGCAAAACTACAACAAGGCCGGCGAGAGCGACGAGCTGGAGGAGCTGCGGTCCCAGCTGGAAAAATGCACCCTGAAGGCCGAGACCTCCGGCAAGGTGACTGCGGTGAACGCCACCGTGGGCAGCGTCATCGAGGGCGCGGCCGCCACCATCCAGAACACAGACAGCCTCAAGATCGCCATCACCATCGCCGAATATGACATCGACAGCGTCAGCGAGGGCATGCGGGCGGTCATCACCAGCGACGTGATCGACGGCGAGATCGCCGGCACCCTCACCCAGATCTCGCCCACCGCCTCCGGCGGCGGCACCTCCTCCAGCACCTTCGCCGCCGAGGTGACGGTGGACGACGAAAACAGCGGCCTGCTCATCGGCACCAACGCCAAGGTGCAGATCATCCAGTCCACCACCGAGAACGTGTTCACCGTGCCGCTGGACGCCATTGAGGAAAAGGAGGACGGAGCTTCGGTCATCTATGTGCGTACCGGCGAGCAGAACGGCGAGCCGGTCTTTGAAGAGATGCAGGTGACGGTGGGTTCCACCAACGACTACTACGCCGAGATCAGCGGCGCGGAGCTGGAAGAGGGCATGGTGGTGCGCGCTTCCGCCAGCCTGGAGGAGGCCACCGAAGAGGTGAGCGGCTCTTCTGATATGATGGTGATGGGCGGCGGCGAGGTGGTCATTGCCGCGCCCGCCGACGGCGGCGCGACCATGCCCGCAGGCGGCGGTGGCGGCAACATGGGCGGCGGCCGGCCCGGGATGGGAGGCTGACGAGATGCAGCAGCCCATCATTGAAATGCACGGCATCGTCAAACGCTATTACATCGGCAAACCCAACGAACTGGAGATCCTCCACGGCATCGACCTGACGGTGCATCAGGGGGAGTTCGTGGCCATCGTGGGCGAGAGCGGCAGCGGCAAATCCACCCTGATGAACATCATCGGCGTGCTGGACAAACCCACCGAGGGCAGCTATGTCCTGGACGGGGTGGATGTGAGCAAAGCCAAAGACAGCGCCCTTTCCGACATCCGCAACCGCAAAATAGGGTTTGTGTTCCAGACCTTTAACCTCATCGGACGCACCAGCGCCCAGAAAAACGTGGAGCTGCCCCTGCTCTACGCCCGGGTGCCCGCCCGTCAGCGGGCAAAGCGGGCGAAGGAGCTGCTGGAGCAGGTGGGCATGAGCGAGCGGGCCACCCACGAGCCCAACGAGCTTTCCGGCGGCCAGAAACAGCGGGTGGCCATCGCCCGGGCGCTGGCGAACGAGCCGGCGCTGCTTCTGGCGGACGAACCCACCGGCGCGCTGGACTCCGCCACCAGCCGCACCGTGATGGACATCTTCCACGATCTGCACCGCCAGGGCATGACCATCGTGCTCATCACCCACAGCCAGCAGCTGGCGGAGGAATGCCAGCGCATCCTCACCTTGCAGGACGGGCGCATCATCGGCGAGCGAAAGGGGGCGGGCCGTCATGCTTGACAACATCCGCATGGCCTTTGCCAGCCTCTGGGCGGGCAAGATGCGCGCTTTGCTCACCATGCTGGGCATCATCATCGGCATCGGCTCGGTCATCGCCATCGTCACGGTGGGCGACTCCCTCTCCGGCTCCCTCACCGACAGCCTTCAGAGCTTCGGTGTGAACAACATCACCGTCAGCCTGCAGCAAAAGACCGAAAGCGATTCCGGCGGGGTGCGGATGTTCGCCATGACCCAGCCCTCCGAGGAGGACCGCATCACCGACGCGATGCTGGAGGAATACACCGACGTCTACGGCGACAGCATCCAGTCGGTGGCGCTGGAGAGCAGCCTCGGCATGGGCACGGTGGGCAGCGGCGAGGATACCGCCTCGGTGCAGGTGACGGGAGTGAACGGCGACTACGCCGACGCCAACGGTCTGGAACTGCTCTGCGGCCGCTTCATCAAGGACTCGGACGGCGAGCGTCAGCTGGCGGTGGTCAGCGACCTTGTCTGCGAAACGCTCTTCGGCCGCGCCGACGCCTCGGTGCTGGGCCAGAGCTTTCAGGTCACGGTGGGCCAGAAACTGCTCACCTTCTATGTGGCGGGCGTCTATGAATACGACGACAGCGGCTACTTCAGCATGACCGGCGAGGACCCGGTCACCGGCATGTACATCCCCCTGGCCGCGGCGCAGAAGCTGGGCGAGACGGGGGAGGGCTATCAGGACTTCACCGTGGTGGCCGCCGCCGGCACCGACACCGCCGCCTTCCTGGAGGAGACGGAGGCCTTTTTCTCCAGCTTCTACACCCGCAACGAGAGCTGGACCGTCACCGCCACCAGCATGGAGAGCCTCATCGAGGAGATGACCGGCATGCTGGACACCGTCAAACTGGCCATCAGCGCCATCGCCGCCATCAGCCTGCTGGTGGGCGGCATCGGCGTGATGAACATCATGCTGGTGAGCATCACCGAGCGCACCCGTGAGATCGGCACCCGCAAGGCCCTGGGCGCCCGACGCAGCGACATCCGCCTGCAGTTCATCACCGAGGCGGTGGTCATCTGCCTGGTGGGCGGCGCGCTGGGCGTGGCCTTGGGCGTGGCCTTGGGCAGCGCCGGCGCGTCTCTGCTGGGCTACGCCGCAAAACCCAGCCTTTCCGCCATTCTGGTGGCGGTGGGCTTCTCCATGGCCATCGGCGTGTTCTTCGGTTATTACCCGGCCAATAAAGCCGCCAAACTGGACCCCATCGACGCGCTGCGCTATGAGTGAGCGCGGCTGCCTCTTGCCAAGCATGATATAATTATAGTGTACCCCGCCGCGGGGCCAGCCGAAACAGGGCAGGCCCCGCGGCGGTCGTTCTTGGACAAGAGAAGGAGAGTGATACGATGTTTTTTGCTATGGGTAAGAAACGGGCGGCCGCGGCCGTTCTGGCAGTCGTTTTTGCGCTGGCGCTGGCCGGCTGCGCCGCGAAGCCGGTACCGGTGGACCCGACGCCCTATCTGTCGGTGGAGTTCTCCGGCATGAGCGGAGAGGGCACCGCCGCGTGGAGCTTTGACAGTGAGGGCTTTGCCGCCGCCTGCGGCGAAGACGTGAAGGACGCCGCGGGCCTGGCCGCCTGTGTGGACGGCAGCCTGGACAAAGCCGAGGGCCTTTCCAACGGCGACACCGTCACCTTCCGGTGGAACTGCGACGCCGACACGGCGCAGCAAGAGCACAACGCTGTTCTCGCCCCCGAGGACGCCACCTTCACGGTGGAGGGCCTGGACGAGTGGGTGACCGCTCTGGACCAGATCGGCCAGGCCGACTGGGACACCCTGGCGGCTGCCGGCGAGGATGCGCTGCGCCAGCGTGAGGGCGACGCCATCACCGGGGCGGAGTGCCTGGGCGGCTATATGCTGGTGCGCCAGGACTTCAGCAGCGAGATGGTGGACGTCCACAACATGCTCTATGCGGCCTACAAGGTCGAGGCGAAGCTGCCGGACAGCAGCTCCCTGACCTACTACGCCGGCGTCGGCTTTGGGGACCTGGTGCTCCACGGCGACGGCTCGGTGGAGGTCACCGGCGACTACGGCTTTATGGCCTACGGCAACATCGACGTGAAGGCGGGCGGCGACTACTACAACTTCACCGGCTTCGAGACGCTGGAGGACATGAACACGGAGTGCATCGACGGATACCAGGGGATGTACTCGGTGGAGTCCAACGCGACCGAAGCGGCTGCGTGAGAAATGAAAAAAGCGTCCTCCCCGGCGGGAGGACGCTTTTTTGCGTGTCAGCCGTTCCGGCGCAGCCCTTCGTTCAGCTGCCGCGCCGTGCGGCGTGCGGCGGCCCAGCCGGCCAGCCAGAAGACCAGGAACAGCGCGAGGAAGAGGGCGGAATAGCCCAGAAAGCCCGCGAGGCTGTGCTCCATCCAGTGAGCCAGCCAGGCGGAGGGCAGCATCGCCAGCGAAGCGCCCAGAAAGTACACGGCGGTCTGCTTGGCGCAGCTCCAGTCCTCCCGCCGCCATACCAGCGACAGGGCGGAGAACGCCGCGCCGATGCCCGCGCAAAGCAGCGCCTGCACCGCCACGGCCCCGGCCTCGCTGCCCACGGCCTCGGCCATGGCCGGCATCACGGCCAGATATTCGCCGCCGCCCCAGCAAAAGGACAGAAGGATGGTGATGGCGTAGCCGATGGCCAGACCCACCGGCGCGCCCTGCGCCGCGTAACGAAGCACTTTTTTCATCGTAAACACCTCATATCCCCAGGATTTGTTTGATGGCGGGCACATACCGGCGGGATACATAGCTGGCCCCGCCGTTTTTCAGCCGCACGCAGATGGTGCCGGAAAGGCTTGTGTCGAAGCTTTCCGCCCAGTCCAGATTCACCAGCTCCGAGTGGGAGATGCGCACGAACCGCCGCCCAGCCAGCCGGGCTTCCGCCTCGTACAGCCGCATCCGCAGCAGATACTCGCCCTTTTCCGCCACGGCGTACACCTTGCCCGCCGCGGCATACACCCGCGCCAGGGCGTCCGGGTCCAGCACCTCCAGCCGGCCTGCCCGTTCGCCGCACAAAAGGGGCGGCTGTTCGCTCAGACGGCGCAGCAGCTGCTCCACCTCGCTTGTCACGGCGGCGGTGCGAAGGGTCAGCTCCGGCTCGGTGCAGGCCGCGTCCAGCACAACTTCCACTTTCATCTCCATCGCCTCCCTGTACTGCCATTATAAAGAAAGGGCGGGGCAATGCCAACGGTTTTTCCACAGTCGGTCGCTTTTGGCCCACAGTCGGCGTTTTTTCTTTGCACCGGGGGGCAAAGTGTGTTATGCTTTGCTTAAAATAAAAGGAGGGGTGCAACATGGGTTATACCTTCGGATTCATCGGCGCCGGCAACATGGGCGGCGCGCTGGCCCGGGCGGCCTGCCGCTGGCGGCCGGAGCAGGTGGTGCTCACCGACCGCACGCTGGACAAGGCGGTGGCCCTGGCCGAGGAGCTGGACTGCGACATCGCCATGGACAACGACGCCGTGGCCCGGGAAGCAAAATTTATCTTTTTGGGGGTCAAGCCCCAGATGATGGCGGACATGCTGGCCGCCCTTGCGCCCACGCTGGAAGAGCGGGGCGGGGGATATGTGCTGGTGAGCATGGCAGCCGGCCTCACCATTGCCCGGCTGGAGGAGATGCTGGGCTTTGAAGCGCCCATCCTGCGCATCATGCCCAACACTCCCGCCGCCATCGGCGAGGGAATGATCCTCTATGCCGCCAACGACCGGGTGGCCGCCGCCGACGTGGAGGAGTTCTGCGACAAGATGGTGGGCGCGGGGCGCTTCGACGCGCTGGACGAGCGCCTCATCGACGCGGCCAGCTCGGTGTCCGGCTGCGGGCCGGCCTTCGTGTATCAGTTCATCGAGGCTTTGGCGGACGGCGGCGTGGCCTGCGGCCTGCCCCGGCCCAAGGCCATGGAATATGCCGCCCAGACGCTGGTGGGCGCGGCGGGCATGGTGCTGGCCACCGGCCGCCATCCCGGCCAGCTGAAGGACGAAGTGTGCAGCCCCGGCGGCAGCACCATCGCCGGAGTCTACGCGCTGGAAAAGGGCGGCCTGCGGGCGGCGGTGATGAGCGCCGTGCTGGAGAGCTTTGAAAAGAACAGGGAGCTGGGCAAACAATGAGCGGGCTTGGGATTCGTCTTGTGGGGCTGGACATCGACGGCACCCTGCTGAACAGCGCCGGGCATCTGACCCGGCGCACCGAAGAGGCCATCCGGGCCTGCATCGCCGCGGGCTGCCATGTGGTGCCCGCCACCGGACGGCCCTGGAGCGGCCTGCCGAAGGAGTTCACCTCCATCCCCGGGGTGGACTGGGCCGTCACCGCCAACGGCGCCACCCTGGTGGACCTGGCCGCCGGGCAGGTGGCCGAGCGCAGCTGGATGAGCCGGGAGGACTGGCTCTTCGCCTGGGACCTCACCGCCGGGTTTGACCGGGTGATGGACCTGTTCCTGGACGGCTGGGGCTACAGCGACGAAGCGAAGCTGGCCCGGGCGGAGGAGTGGGCCGCTCCCGGCATGGCGGACTACATCCGCCGCAGCCGCCGGGCGGTGGAGGACGTGCACGCCCTGGCCTGCCGGCACGCGGACATCGAAAAGGCAAATCTCTTTTTCACCCGGCCGGCCCAGCGCCTGGAGGCCTGGCGCCTGCTGGAGGAGAGCGGCCGCTTTGAGGTGAGCAGCTCCAGCTCCGTGGGCATCGAGCTGAACGCCAAAGGGGTGGACAAGGCCGAGGGCCTGTTCGCACTGGGGCGGCGGCTGGGCATCGAACCCGCCCACATCATGGCCTGCGGCGATTCGGGCAACGACCTGCCCATGCTGCGCCGGGCCGGGGCGGGGGTAGCCATGGGCAACGCCGCTCCCGAGGTGAAGTCGGCGGCCCGCTTCGTCACCGACTCGAACGACAACGACGGCGTGGCCAAAGCGCTGGAGCGCTTCGTGCTGGGCTGCTGAAACAAAAAGCCCCTCTTTTCCCGGGAAAAGAGGGGCTTTTTATTGTGCGGAAGAAGGGGCTTGCCCCGGCGCGCGGTTTGTGCTATCCTCAATACCGTGCGGCAAAAAGGGGCCGCAACTCGAAACAGGGAAGTGACCTCTTTATGCTGGACTGGCTGCCGCTCTCTTTGCCGGCAATGCTGTTTTTGTGCGCGATGGTGGGGCTTGCGGGCTTTGTGGACGCCGCCGCGGGCGGCGGCGGGCTGATCGCCCTGCCCGCCTACATGGCGGTGGGCCTGCCTATGCACTATGTCTACGGCTGCAACAAGCTCTCGTCGGCGGTGGGCACCACCTTTTCCACCGCCCGGTTCTTCAAAAACGGCGCGCTGGAGCTCAAAGTGGGCCTTGCGGCGGCCGCGGTCAGCTTCCTGGGCAGCGCCCTGGCCAGCCAGGTGGTGCTGCTCTTGCCGGACGCCTCCCTCAAACTCATCCTGCTGGTGATGCTGCCGGTGGCGGCGGGCATCATCCTCACCCGGCGGGATCTGACGGGCCCTGACCGCCCCGCCCTGCGCGACGGGGCAGGCAAGTGGTGGAAGGCGGCGGCCATCGGCTTTTTCATCGGCGGCTACGACGGCCTCATCGGCCCCGGTACCGGCACCTTTGCCATCCTGGCCTTCTGCGTGCTCATGGGCTACGATCTGCGCAGCGCCTCCGGAAACGCCAAGCTTTTGAATCTGGCCAGCAACTACGCCTCGGTCATCACCATGGTCACCGCGGGCAAGGTGCTCTACGCCGTGGCCCTGCCGGCGGCGGTGTTCGGCATCATCGGCCATCTGCTGGGCAGCGGCATGGCGCTGAAAAAGGGCGTGAAGTTCATCCGCCCCATGATGCTCTGCGTGCTTGTCCTCTTGCTGGCGGATATGGTCGCGGAACTGTTCGCATAAAATAAAAGAGCGCGGGAAATGTTCCCGCGCTCTTTTCAGTTTTTCAGTTTGCTCAGGTAGCGGTAGATGGTCGCCTCGCTGGAGCCCAGCTGGGCTGCCACCTCGCTCACCGCGCCCTTCAAATGGAACAGCCCCGCCTGCTGCAGCGCCTCCACGATGCGGATCTTTTCCTCCATGGTCAGCCGGCTGCTGGGCAGGCCAGAACGCCCGGTGACCTCCTCGATGGCCCCCCGCACCACGTCGGGGATGTTGCTCACAAAGATCTCGGTGCTCTGGGCAGCGCCTTCCTCGTCCTCACCGGCGGGCGGGCAGCTCACCGGCGGCAGGCCGCACATCGACAGCACCGCGTTGGCCGCCTGCACGCCCCGGGAGGGGTCAAAGTTGATGCACAGCATGCCGATCACCCGGCCCTCTTCGTCCTTGATGAACATGGTGGAGGAGCGCAGATGCCCGTTCTTGCGGGACACGCCCCGGTAGCCCACCTTGTAATCGTGCTGCTCATACTCCTTGTCCGCCAGAAAGCGCAGGGCCAGCGCGGTCAAAGGCGCGCCCATGCTGCGGCCGCTGATGTGGCCGTTGGCGATGGCCACGATGGCGTTGTTGCCCTCGCTCAGGTCGTGCAGCACCACCTCGTAGTCGCTGCCCAGCGCCTGGCCCAGAAACTCCACCAGCGTTTTGTACTGCTCCAGAATGATATGCATATCCGGACACCCCTTTTTCGCGCCGGAACGACGGCGCGCATTGCGTGCAAACGGCTCGTTTTTCTGATAAAATAGTGAGACGCAACAAGTATAACATTCGCATACTCAAAATGCAAACCGCCACGGAAAAAGCAAGAAACCGTCAGCACAATTAACAAATTATTCATAAATACTTGGGCATTGTGATAATAATAAATTATTACAGTGAGGAATTATTGACATACCCTTTAAAAGTGCTAAAATGAAAGTGAAAAGCCGGGCGAATGTCCGGCGTCGATGGAAAAATGCGCGGGGATCTCCGCGCCGGAGCAGCGGCCCGGCCGCCGCGGGCTCCGCCGTTCACGGGCCGAAGAGAGAACAGGAGAGCGAGAGTATGGACAAGACGATGTTCTTCCGAATTTTGAACAGCGAAATGGAGCTGGCCACCGGCTGTACCGAGCCGGGCGCCGTCGCCCTCACCGGCGCTTACGCGGGCGCCGAGCTGAACAAGCGGGGCGAGGTGATCCGGCGTATGGAAGTCAACGCCTCCACCAACATCCTGAAGAACGCCATGGCCGCCGGCATCCCCGGCACCAAGTACACCGGCATGGGCTACGCCGCCGCCATCGGCGCCTGCGCGGCCGCTCCGGAAAAGCAGCTGGAAGTCATCAACGGCGTTTCGGACGATGTTTACAAAGCTGCCGAGCTTCTGGTGGAGAGCGGCAAGGTCACTGTGGGCCATGCCGATGTGCCCCAGAAACTGTACATCGAAGTCATTGTGTACGGCGACACCCACACCGCCCGCGCGGTCATCGCCGACCTGCATACCAACCTGATCGCCCTCGAGGCGGACGGCGAGAACGTGATGACCGATGGCGGCGCTGCCGCCGGCGGCAGCGACAAGGACGTGGTCACGCCCGAAGAGATCGCCGAGTTCCTGACCCTGCGCAAGATCTATGATTTCTGCGACAAGGAACTGGACCCCATGAACGACCCCATCGACATCATCCGCAGCGCGGTGAGCGTGAACAGCGCCATCTGCGAGAAGGGCCTGGAGAAGGAGTACGGCCTGGCCATCGGCCCCGGCCTGCAGCGCAACTGCCGCGACGGCCTCATGACCTGGGACATGGTGACCAACTCCATGATGGTCACCGCCGCCGGCGCCGACGCCCGTATGGCCGGCGCGCCCTACTCCGTCGTGGCCAACTCCGGCAGCGGCAACCAGGGCATCACCGCCACCATGCCCACCGTGGCTCTGGCCCGCTGGAAGGGCATTTCCGAGGAAAAGATGCTCCGTGCCGTGACCATGAGCCATCTGGTGGCCATCCGCATCAAGTCCAAGTTCGGCCGCCTGAGCGCCCTGTGCGGCGCCACCGTGGCGGGCACCGGCTCCGCCTGCGCCATTACTTACCTGCTGGGCGGCGACTACGACGCCGTCTGCCGTGCGGTGCCCAACATGATCGGCAACGTGGCCGGCATGCTGTGCGACGGCGCCAAGGCCGACTGCGCGCTGAAGATCTCCTCCTGCGTCAACGCCGCTTTCCAGGCCGCCTTCATGGCCCTGCGCGGCGTGCGGGTGCAGAACACCGAC
This sequence comes from Candidatus Allofournierella merdipullorum, assembly GCA_019116345.1. Classification (GTDB taxonomy): domain Bacteria; phylum Bacillota; class Clostridia; order Oscillospirales; family Ruminococcaceae; genus Allofournierella_A; species Allofournierella_A merdipullorum. The sequence goes on from DXBV01000116.1 coordinate 9,962, forward strand.
GGCATCGTGGAGACCGATCCCGAGCACACCATCGACAACTTTGCCGAACTGGGCAATAAGGGCTCCGGCCCGCTGGACGCGGCCATCCTGCACATGATGCTCAACAAGAAGTAAGGAGAAGGCAGAGAAGGGCATTTTTGCAGAGCTCTGAAAGCGCTGCTTTGAGAGAAGAGGACACAGCGTAAAGGGAAGAGAGGAATTTTGTATGAAGAAGTTACTTACAAGCCTGCCGGCGCGGCTGCTGATAGGCATTATCCTGGGCATTCTGCTCGGCCTTGTGATCCCGGAAGGCGGCTGGGGCGACCCGGTCATGCAGGTCGTGGTCACCGTTAAGTACATTTTGAACCAGCTGATCAACTTCTGCGTGCCGCTGATCATCATCGGCTTCATCGCGCCGTCGATCACCAAGCTGGGCAACAGCGCCACCAAGATGCTGGGCATCGCTTTGATGCTGGCCTACGTCTCCAGCCTGCTGGCCGCCCTTCTGTCCATGGGCGCCGGCTATGGCATCATCCCCAACCTGAACATCGCCAGCTCGATGGACGGCCTGCGTGAGCTGCCCACCGCGGTGTTCCAGCTGGATATCCCCCAGATCATGTCCGTCATGAGCGCTCTGGTGTTCAGCGTGCTGATCGGCCTGGCCGCCGTGTGGACCAAGGCCGGCACCACCACCAAGGTGCTGATCGAGTTCCAGGACATCGTGCTGGACATCGTGACCAAGGTGGTCATCCCCGTCCTGCCGGTGTTCATCACCGCCACCTTCCTGGGCCTCTCCTGGGAGGGCACCATCACCAAGCAGCTGCCCGTGTTCCTGATCGTGATCGTGATCGTCATGATCGGCCACTATCTGTGGATGGCGGTCCTGTACGGGGTGGCCGGCGCCTATTCCGGCAAGAACCCGCTGGAAGTGGTCCGTCACTACGGCCCCGCTTACCTGACCGCCGTGGGCACCATGTCCAGCGCCGCCACCCTGGCTGTGGCCCTGCAGTGCGCCAACAAGAGCAAGGTGCTGCGCAAGGATATGATCCAGTTTGGCATCCCCCTGTTCGCGAACATCCACCTCTGCGGCTCGGTGCTGACGGAAGTGTTCTTCTGCATGACCGTCTCCAAGGTGCTCTACGGCGAACTGCCTGACCTGGGCACCATGATCCTGTTCTGCGTGCTGCTGGGCGTCTTCGCCGTGGGCGCGCCTGGCGTGCCCGGCGGCACCGTCATGGCTTCTCTGGGCATCATCACCGGCGTGCTCGGCTTCGACGACGCCGGCACCGCGATGATGCTGGCCGTCTTCGCCCTGCAGGACAGCTTCGGCACCGCCTGCAACGTCACCGGCGACGGCGCGCTGACCCTGATCCTGACCGGCTATGCCGACAAACATCACATGGAGGAGCAGCACCTGGCGGTCGATCTGTGATCGGCTGCTTGTGCTGAACCGCTGAAAAGCCCTCTCTCTGCCACTCCTTATCATAGACCAGACCCCCGGCCGCAAGGCCGGGGGTCTGGCATTTTTTGTTCGGGCAGATCAGGCGGCCGCACGGTTGCGGGCGCGCCCGGCGGCTTTCAGCGCCCCGTAAAGCAGCGCCGCGTCGATGGGCAGTTTGATGATGTTCTTCACGATCTTCACCGAACTGAAGACCACAAAGGCCTGGCCGTACATCATGTGGAGCCACAGCGGGGTGAGCAGGAAGTTGATGAGCAGCGTCACCGTCAGGCAGGCGCCCACCGCCAGCAGCGGCCGGGGCCGGCGCTTGTAGAACCACAGCCCGTAGATGAAGCCCAGCAGGAACTGGTTGAAGGTGAACCCGATAAAAAAGCCGCCGTTGGGCCGCAAAAAATAACTCAGCAGGTCCACCGCCACCCCGGCGGTGCCCGCCACCCACGGGCCGCACAGCGCGGCGCACAGCGCCGTGGCCAGAAAGGCGAAGCCGATCTCCAGCACCGGGCTCACCTCAAAGGTGAAAAGCCGGTCGATGATGACCGCCGCGCCGGTGAGAAGCCCCGCCATCACAAGACTGCGGGTGCGGCCGAACTCGGCCAGGCTGTCCACAAGCTGGACTTTCAAAGGAAAACGCATACAAAAAACCTCCTTCAATAGCGGCGTGCCGCATAATTGAAAGAGGCTTACGGCCGAAAAAGATGCAAAAAAGCGCGGAGCGCCCCTTTGCAAACTCGGCCCCGCGCGTTACAGTTATGCAGCAGCGGGATGCAAAGCCGGCACCGCGGGCGAAAGGCCCTTCGTCCGCCCCGCAACTCCCCGTCGGGTCGGCACTTGACGCGCTGGCTTTTACTCTGCAAGGCCCATTATACAGGCTGCCCCAGGCTTTTACAATCCCTGCCGCCAAAGAAATTTGAATTGTTCACAAAAACGGTGTACACTATTGGATAGAGCGCTCAGACGCGCATGTATCTTTTAAAAAGGAGGGAACTCCCTTGAAATTTTCCGAAATGCCCTACACCCGGCCCAATGCGGCCCAGACGGTGGAACGCTACCGCGATATGGCCCGGCGGGCCGAGGCGGCGGCCTCCGGCAAGGAGCTGGTGGACCTGTTCCGCCTGCACACCCAGCTGGACGACGGCTTCGCCACTGCCTACCGGCTGGCCCAGATCCGTCACACGCTGGACACCCGCGACGAATTCTACGACGGGGAAAACGACTTCTTCGACAACGCCGCCCCCGAGGTGAGCAACGCCCAGCTGGCCTTCTACCGGGCCGTGCTGGGCAACGAGCACAAACAGGCCCTGGCCGAGGCCTACGCTCCCATCCTGCTGGACAAGATGGAGCTGGCGGTGAGCGCCGCCTCCGACGAGGTGCTGGAGCTGATGCAGCAGGAGAACGCCCTCTCCAGCCGCTACCAGAAGATCAAGGCGGGCGCGCAGGTGGAGTTCGACGGCAAGACCCTCACCCTGCCGGGCCTCGACCCCTACAAGCAGAGCCTGGACCGGGCGGTGCGCAAGGCCGCCTTTGAGGCCGAGGGCGGCTTCTACGACCGCAACCGGGAAGAGCTGGACGACATCTACACCAAGATGATCGAAAACCGCAACGCCCAGGCCCGCAAACTGGGCTACGACAGCTATGTGCCCCTGTCCTACAAGCGGATGGGCCGCCTGGGCTACGGCCCCAAAGAGGTGGCAAGCTTCCGGGACCAGGTGGCGAAGTACGTCACCCCGCTGGCTCATGAGTCCATGAAGGCCCAGTTCGCCCGCGCCGGCATCCGGGACGCCAAGTTCTACGACGGCACCGTCTGCTTTGCCGACGGCAACCCCACCCCCGTGGGCACCGCCGACGAGCTGTTGGCCAAAGCGGTGCAGATGTACACCGAACTCAGCCCCGAGACTGCCCGCTTCATCCGCTTCATGAACGAGAGCGAGCTGTTCGACCTGGTCAGCCGTCCCGGCAAAGCCACCGGCGGCTACTGCGAGACCATCCCCGCCTACGGCGCGCCCTTCGTGTTCTCCAACTTCAACGGCACCTCCGGCGACGTGGACGTGCTCACCCATGAGGCGGGCCACGCCTTCCAGGCCTGGGTGGCCGCGGGCCAGGGCATGTGCCAGGAGCTGGCCAGCCCCAGCATGGAGAGCTGCGAGATCCACAGCATGTCCATGGAGTTCCTCACCGCCCCCTGGCACCACCTGTTCTTCGGCGGCGACGCGCGGGCTACCGCCAAGTACGCCCTGGCCCACGCCGAGGACGCCCTGACCTTCCTGCCCTACGGCTGCATGGTGGACGAGTTCCAGCACATCGTCTACGCCCAGCCCCACCTCACCGCCGACGAGCGCAACGGCGTCTGGCTGGAGCTGGAGCGCAAGTACCGCCCCTGGAACGACTTCGAGACCCTGCCCTTCTACAGCCGGGGCGCGGGCTGGCAGCGGCAGCTGCACATCTACGAGGCGCCCTTCTACTATATCGACTACTGCCTGGCCCAGATGGCGGCGCTGCAGTTCTTCGCCGCCTCCCTCAACGACCGGGACGACGCCTGGCAGCGGTATCTGGCGCTGGTGAAGAAGGCCGGCTCCGACACCTACGCCGGCTTGGTGAGCGCCGCGGGCTTCGCGGTGCCCTTCGAGCAGGGCGCCATCCAGCCGGTGGCCAAGCAGGTGGCCGACTGGTGCGCCCAAAAGAACGCCGAACTGGCCTGATCCGAACCTTCTCTGCCGCCCCGGCCAAATGCCGGGGCGGCTTTTCTCTTATATAATGTATAGGGAAAGGCCCTTTGGACCATGCTTTTTGCAGGAGGCGGAAATTTTTTCAAAAAACTTGAAAAAAGGTGTTGACTTTTGTGTTGCATGCTCGTATAATACTGTCTTGCGCCCCCCGAAAGGCCGCCTCAAAAAATCGCAAAAAAGTCTTGACAAACAAAACTCGATGCGATATAATAAACAGGCTGCTCCGCTAAGGGGTAAGCGCAGAGGACCTTGAAAATTGAACAATAAGAAGAACTTGAAGGACCCTTTTTGAGTGTGG
>DXBV01000117.1 GCA_019116345.1 Candidatus Allofournierella merdipullorum
GGGGCGGCCCGCAGGGTCCCGGTTTTTTCAGAAAGGAACGTTCCTCACTTCGCCGTACCGTCGTGGTTGACGGAAACTCCGTCCACCGTATAACTGCAGTTCTCCTCGGTGAAGGTCAAACCATCCTCATAGCGTCTGTCGATGTCAACGGGCGTTACCTTTTGGCCGGTCATGGTCACGTTCTTCAGGGAAACGTTCATCATCCCGCCATAATTGCAGCCATACAGGGAGACGATCTCCCGCTTATAGGAAGCCTCGCTGCAGTCAAGGTCAAAGGTGCAGTCCTGAATGGTCATATTTCCGCACAGGTAGTTGCTCTCCGCGCTGATGAGGTACGAAGTATAGTGGATGTGGCCGTAGGGGTCGGTGGCGACGGTGCCGTCGGCGTTGTACATTTTGTAGGTACCTTTGAAGGTGCAGTTGTAGAACTGCACGTCCACTTCGCTGGCGCCGTTCATCCCTTTCAGGGAAACCGGCGCGTTGGTGAAGGTGCAGTCGCGGAAGATCACGGTGACCTTTTCGTCGTCACCGTTGGCGCGCACGCGGATGGCTTCGCCGCCAAAGCCGGTGAAGTCCACGTTTTCCACCGTGAGGGTGCTGCCGTACTCCACGTCCATCAGGGTCATGTCGCCCTCATTGACCATCGTTCCGTTTTTCAAAGTCACGGTGCTGCCGCTCTTGACCACCAGGCCGCTGCCGCTGCCGCTCGCCGGGCGGATAAAGGAATTGCCGCCCAGATCCAGCGTTTTGCCGTCGGGGATGACAAAGGTGTCGTTTCCGTTGTGGTCGTCAAACACGGGGTCGTTCATGTCGATGTCGCTGCCGGCCACCACCACCGGCCCCGTCGGGTCGTTCAGCGCGGTGAGGATGTCGCCGCCAAACACAGCATCGGCATTGGCATTGGCGTCATAGTCATCGTTGCCGAAGCCGTCCTGTTCCACGGCGTCCTGGGTGGCCTTGAGCACCACGTTAAAGGCGCCGCCGCCCTCCACCAGCGGCAGGCCCTGGTAGGTGTTGTCCGCTTCGGTGCGCATATTCAGCACCACCACCAGGTACTGGTCGGCGCCGGGCACCATTTTACCGGACAGCGCCAGCGCGTTGCTCTGCAGGGTGCCGGCCTTGGTGAAGCCGGCCAGGTCTGCCATGCTCCCGGGCAGGTCCGCTTTCTGCACCGGCGTGTCGGTGACTTTGTAGTAAACGTCGATCACTTCCGCCAGTTTGGTGAGCGCGCCGCCGGGTTCCAGCGCCAGGTCATACTTGAGCGCGAGGCTGCCGCCGTTGTGCACCTGGAACGCCTCCATCGCGGAGTAGCCCGGCTCCCAGACGGCATAGCTGAAGATGGGAGTGTTCTCCGCCACTGCCTCGTAGGCGTCGGTGGTTTTGTTCAGCTTGTTAAAGTCCACCGACAGAGTGCCGGCTTCGATCTTGTTGCCGGTGTTGGTAACGCTGTCGGTGAACCAGGCGAAGGTGGTGCCCAGCAGCAGGGCCGCGCAGAGCAAAAGGCTCAGCCCGCTGGCCCAAAGAGAATGTTTCGTTACAGTCTTCATATGTTCCTCCTTAAAGTCAACCGGCACAAGACCGGAGTGGTCGCTGCATAAAGAACTCAGTTGAATTCCTTGTCGGGGTTATTCCTGGCCTGGACGCACTGGGCGGTGAGATCGAAGCCCACCGTGTCGCCCTGAAACGCGTTGCCGGAGCCTTCGCCCATCTTCACCACGGCGGTGAGGGTGCGCGTTTCGCCGGGCGCAAGCGTCTTTCCGTCCACAAAAGGCGACCCGTCCGCCACAAAGTCGGCGGCCGCGCCGGTATACAGGGGGGTGCCGGTCTGGGCGGCGTTTTTATCCCCCTCATAGATGGAGAAAACCAGCGAATCGGCCAGATCGCCGGTGATATTTTCCAGATACAGCCGGTAATAGACGTCCACCGTGCCGGTGTTTTTCACGGTGAATTCCCGCACCGCCGCGTGGCCCGGCTCGATGTTTGCCAGGTCCGCGCCGGAGAAAATGGTCTTGCCCCCGTTGAGTTCGATGGCCACGGTGCCGGTCAGAAAGGTGTTTTTTTCCGTCTTGGCCATGGCAAGCAGGGCAGCCCAGGTGGTGAGCGCCAGCATGGCGGCCAGCACCAGGATCGCCAGCGCGCTGCCCAGCGCTTTTTTGCCGGTGTTGTTCGGCTTATTCATGCTGCCCGCGCCCCCCTTTCGTTTTGATCCGGATGAAGGCCAGCGCCAGCGCGCACGCCGCAGCCAGCGCGATCCACAGCGCCAGGCTGCTCGGGTCGCCCGTCTGCGCCGGGATCAGCTGGCCGGGAGCCGGCGTGGCGGCAGGCTCGTCCGGCCCGGCAGGCTCGCCCTCCACATACCAGCGGAAATCCGCCTCGAGCGAGCTGTTCTGGTACTCATTGCCCACCGAAGTGTCCATCCATACCCGGATCGTGAAGTCCCGGTCGATGCGGCCGGAACCGTCGGGCAGCTGCACCCGATACACCTGATCCCGCACCTGGTCAAAGGTGCCGCTGGCCAGCACTGTGCCGGCGGTGGCGTCGGTGACCTGTATGTTCAGCGCTTCGCCCAGATCGCCGGTCTCATCGGTGACGATCACATCAAAAAGAAGAGTGATGACGCCGCTGCGGTGCACCTGCAGGGTGTACTGTTCCTCCACGGCGTCGCCGGGAAGCATGTCCGTCACCGAAAAGCTCTGGTTGACGGAAGGCTGGTTTTTGTCCAGCACCAGCTGCGGTTCCGCCGCCAGCACCTGCCGGCCGGTCAGCGCAAAGGCCAGCAGCAGGCCGGCAAAACCCCGCGCAAGGCTTTGGGTCGTAATCGTGCGTTTCATGGATCGCTGCACCCCCTGGGCGATAATCTGTTCGGGCCGCCTGCGGGCCCGGGGAAATTTGTATAACCGGAGTTTTTCTCCTGTTTTCGGGACATGTGGCGAAAGGGCCAGCAATGCCGACCCTTTCCATTATTTTCCGGCTTCATTTTGCTAAAACAAAACACCATTGTCAACAAAAAGACAATCTTTTCTTCGCTTTTTTCTGTAAAAACAATCTATAATTTTTGTAAACTCTGTTTTTACAAGCGCTTTTCGAAAAAGCCCGCCGCCGTTCTTTTTTTGTCCATAAATATAGGTTATAATAGAGAAAATCGCCCCTTTTCGGGGGCGAACGCAGGAACGGATGACCGCCCGCCCCAAAGGCGCGGCGAGGGAGGGAACTACATAATGCCAAGCGAAAAGATCCTTATCGTGGACGACGACCAGAACATCTGCGAACTTTTGCGGCTGTATCTGGCCAAGGAGGGCTACCAGCCCGTCATCGCCACCGACGGCGAGGCCGCCGTGGCCGCCTTTGAGAGCCAGAAGCCCAGCTTAGTGCTGCTGGACGTGATGATGCCCAAGATGGACGGCTGGGAGGTCTGCCGGCGCATCCGCGCGGCGGGCGACACGCCGGTCATCATGCTCACCGCCAAGGGCGAGACCTTCGACAAGGTGCTGGGCCTGGAGCTGGGGGCGGACGACTATGTGGTCAAGCCCTTCGACACCAAGGAGGTGGTGGCCCGCATCAAGGCGGTGCTGCGCCGCTGCCATGCCGCCGAGGGCGGCGACAAGAACGTCATCCAGTTCGAGAATCTCTCGCTGGACATGAGCCAGTACCAGCTGAAGGTGAAGGGCGCCATCGTGGAGGCGCCCCCCAAGGAGCTGGAGCTGCTGGCCTATCTGGCCGGCCACCCCAACCGGGTGTTCACCCGCGACCAGCTGCTGGACGAGGTGTGGGGCTTCGAGTATTACGGCGACTCCCGCACCATCGACGTGCACATCAAGCGTCTGCGGGAGAAGCTGGAGGGCGCCAGCGACAAGTGGAGCCTCAAGACCGTGTGGGGCGTGGGCTACAAGTTTGAAGTAAAGGACTGAGACCGGCCATGCGCAAGAGCATCAGCTCCATGTATTTTTCCACCACGGCGGCGCTGCTCATCGTCAGCACCGCCGTGCTGTGCGCCATCCAGATGTATCTGGTGATGGGCTATTTCAAGCAGGATAAAAAGGAGTCGCTCAGCGAGGTGGCGTCCATCGTCACCACCCAGATCCACCTGCGCCAGCAGACGGAGAACTCGATGGACATCGACCCGGCGCTGGCCCAGAAGATCCAGGAGAGCCTGGCCCTGGTGAGCGAGACCAGCAGCACCATCATCCTGTTCACCGACGAAAACGGCGTGGTGCAGCTGTGCAGCGAAGGCACGTCCAGCTCCAACGTGGGGCGGCAGGTGCCGGCGAACATTCTGGCGGACCTTACGGCCGACGGCAGCTTTTTTGAGACGGGCACGCTGGGCGGCATCTATCCCAGCGCCTGCTACACCGTGGGCGGCATCGTGGACGACGGCGGCCTGCCGCTGGGCTATGTGTTCGCCTCCACCAGCGCGGGCAGCCTGAACATCTTCGTGGGCGATATGTTCTCCAGCTTCGTGCTGGCCGCCGGGCTGATGCTGCTGGCCTCCAGCGTGCTGGCCATCTTCTTCACCACCCGGCTCACCACCCCCCTGCGGCGCATCAGCGAGGCCGCCCGCAAGTTCGGCGGCGGCGACTTCAGCGTGCGGGTGCCGGTGGACGGCGACGACGAGGTGGCCCAGTTGGCGGTGACCTTCAACAACATGGCCCGCAACCTGGAGACCATCGACTCCAGCCGCGCCAGCTTCATGGGCAACATCGCCCACGAGCTGCGCACCCCCATGACCAGCATCAAGGGCTTCATCGACGGCATGCTGGACGGCACCATCCCCGACGACATGCGCCAGCACTATCTGGGTCTGGTGAGTCAGGAGGTGGGGCGTCTGACCCGTCTCATCCAGAACATGCTGGACATCTCAAAGCTCGAGGCCGGCGAGTACCGGGTGAACGCCCAGAGCTACGACGTGTGGGAGAGCCTCACCGGCGTGGTGTTCAGCGCCGAGCAGCGGGTGGAGGACCAGGGCGTGGAGATCCAGGGCCTGGCGCCGCAAAAGACCATGGTCTACGCCGACCCGGATCTGGTGTATCAGGTGGTGTACAACCTCTTCGACAACGCCCTCAAGTTCACCCCCAAAGGCGGCTACATCCGCTTTGCCGTGCAAAAGGCGGGGGGATTTGTCACCGTGTCGGTGGAGAACTCCGGCCAGGGCATCAGCGCCGAGGCGCTGCCCTTCGTTTTTGAGCGCTTTTATAAGGAGGACAAGAGCCGCGGCCTGAACACCAAGGGCAGCGGCCTGGGCCTGCACATCTGCAAGGTGCTCATCGGCCTGTCCGGCGGCAAGATCTGGGCCGAGAGCGAGGAGGGGCGCTTGTGCCGCTTCAGCTTCACCCTGCCCTGCGATGCGCCCGCCGCCGAAAAACGCAAAAACCACAAGTGAGCCCCCCTGCCGCGTTCTGGTTTTCAGGGCGCGGTTTTTTGTGCAAAAACCGTGAAAAAGGGCGGCGGCGATTTGCTTTTTCAGCCGGTTTGGGATAAAATAAGCTATATATTGCTTTGTATAAGGGAGAGTTTGCCCATGGCCCAACTGAGCGCCTCCATTCTGGCGGCGGATTTCGCCCGCCTTGCCGAGGACTGCCGCCGTGTTCTGGCGGCGGGCGCGGACATGCTACACTTCGACGTGATGGACGGCCACTTCGTGCCCAACATCAGTTTCGGCGCGCCGGTGCTGAAAAGCCTGCACGCCGCGCTGCCCGAGGCTTTTTACGACGTGCACCTGATGATCCGCCGCCCTCTGCCGTATGTGGGCGACTTCGCAAAGGCGGGGGCGGACCTCATCACCTTCCATCTGGAGAGCGAGGACGACCCCGCCGAGGTGATCGACGCCATCCATGCCGCCGGCTGCAAGGCGGGGCTTTCCATCAAGCCGGGCACCCCGGCCGGGGCGGTGCTGCCCTATCTGAGCCGGCTGGACCTGGTGCTGGTGATGAGCGTGGAGCCGGGCTTCGGCGGCCAGAAGTTCATGCCCATGGCGCTGGATAAACTGGCTTTTCTGCGGGAGGCCTGCGCCGAGCGGGGCCTTGCGCCCTATCTCGAGGTGGACGGCGGCGTGGACGCCGTCACCGGCCCGCAGTGCGTTTCGGCGGGCGCCGACCTGCTGGTGGCCGGAAGTTTTCTGTTCGGCGCGCCCAGCGCCGACGAGGCGGCCCGCGCTTTGAAACAAGCCTAAACCGGCCTTTTGGGGGCCGGAGAAAGGAAACCCGATGAGCACAAAACCCAAAGTGGCTGCCCCCCTCCACGAGGACCAGGGCACCCATACCGACATTGTTTTCATGTGCCTGCCGCTGGTGGCCATGGCGGCGTTCTTCTATGGCCCGCGGCCGGCGCTTTTGTGCGCCGTGGCGATCATCACCGCCAACCTGTGCGACCGGCTGGTGGCGCTGCTGCGCGGCCAGAAATACGAAAAAGGCGAGTGGAGCAGCGAGGCGTTCGCCCTGCTGGTGACGCTGATGATGCCCGCCACCGCCAGCTACTACATGGTCATCATCGGCACGCTGGCGGCGGTGCTGGTGGGCAAAGAGGCCTTCGGCGGCTACGGCGCCTACCTCTTCCACCCGGCGGCCGTGGGCTACGCGGTGGTGGCGGTGAGCTGGTCCGGGCGGATGTTCGCCTACCCGGACACCTCCCTCTTCGCCTTCCTGCCCCTGGGCAGCGTAAGCGGGGTGAGCCTTGTGGAAAGCCCCAGCCACATGCTGCGCGAGGGCGGCCTGCCCACCATCGACACGGTGGACCTGGTGCTGGGCAACTACGCCGGCCCCATGGGCACCACCGTGCTGCTGGTCATTCTGGCCTGCGCGCTCTACCTCATCCACCGGCGGCGGATAGGCCTTGTGGCGCCTTTGTGCTTCATCTTTGCCTGCGCGTTCATGGCCTTCTTCTTCCCCCGTCTGGGCGATCTGGCCTTCGCCGCGCCCTGGGAGCACCTGCTGGAACGCCTGCAGGTGGTGAAGTACGAGCTGTGCACCGGCGGCGTGCTGTTCGCCGCGGTGTTCCTCATCAACGATCCCGTCACGCTGCCCAAGTCGAACGCCAGCCGCGCTGTCTACGGCCTGCTGCTGGGCGTGGCGACCATGCTGTTCCGCTACTACGGCACCTACGAGACCGGCGTGTGCTTTGCGCTGCTGGCGGTGGGCGCGGTGTCCGGCTGGATGGACCGGGCCGTGCAGCGGGCGATCCATCGCAAGGGGGTGGTGCGCCGTGAATACTAAGAAAGCGATGTATCTCTCGGAGAACATGACCCGCATCGCCCGGCGGGACCGCGTTTTCCTGAACAACCCCGTCATCATGCAGGGCATGGGCCTGGCGCCGCTGGTGGTGGCCGCCACCACCGCCCAGAACGCCCTGATGCTCTCGGTGGCGGTGATCCTGCTGCTCACCCCGGTGCGGGTGATCGCGGCGCTGCTGGCCCGCACCGGCTACTACCGGTTCCGGGGCCTGGTCTACTGCCTGACCAGCGCCACGGTGTACATCGGCGTATACTATGCGCTGCAGGCCATCTTTGACGTGGAAATTCTTCAGCTGGGCATCTACCTGCCCCTGCTGGTGGTGGAGCCCCTCATCATCAAACGCTACGAGCGGCCCCAGAAAGAGCGCCTTGTCACCGCCCTCAAAAAGGGCCTGCGCACCACCTGCGGCTATGTGCTGGTGCTGATGCTCATGGGCTGTCTGCGGGAACTGCTCACCACCGCCACCCTCTTCGGGCACGCGGTGCCCCGGCTGCCCGCCGACCTGTTCCCCATGGCCAGCCTGCCCGCCGGCGGCTTTCTGCTGCTGGGCGTGGTGTGCGCCGTGTGGCGCAGCGCGGTGAACCGCTATAAGAAATATGTGAACATGGAGGCGAAGAGAGGCCAATGAGTGAAGTTTTGAGAGCCTGCGCCGTCTTCTTCCTCTACGCGGTGGCGGCCATGTTCGCTGAAAACGCGGTGTTCAGCCGCGCGCTGGGCGTCTCCCGCCTGGTGAAACTGGTGGACGACTCCACCGTGGACACGCTGGTGTTCGGCGGGTTGATGTGCGCGGTGCAGCTGATCAGCGCGCCGCTGGCGAAAGTGGCCAACGCCCTCATCCAGCCCTTCGAGTTCCGCAGCGCCGTGCGCCCGCTGGCGTTCATCCTCTGCAGCGCGGTGGCCTTTGCCGTGGTGCTGGGGCTGGTGCTGCTCATCTTCAAAAGCCGCGCCAAGGACATCGTGGCCGTGCTGCCCATGGCCACCTTCAACACCGCTGTGCTGGGCATGATGCTGCTCACCGCCACCCAGGGCTTTAGCTGGGTGCAGACCATGGGCTTTGCCCTGGGCAGCGGCGTGGGCTACACCCTGGCGGTGGTGGTGGTCACCGAGAGCCAGCGCAAACTGCGCAGCCGGGCGGTGCCCGCGGCCTTCAAGGGGCTGCCCATCACCCTCATCTACATCAGCATCCTGACTCTGGCGATCTACGCCTTCACCGGCCACCGGCTGGCCATCTGACACCCCGCGGGGCGGGACCATCTCCCTCAAGGAGGCAATGCGTATGGCACGAAAGAACATGGGCAAGGTCAAGCGCTACCGCCGCAGCTTTTACAGCGGCGGCCAGCAGCTGCGCCGCATCCTCACCGGGGTGCTGGCGCTGGCCGTGCTGTTCGCCGCCGGCTGGCTCATCGGCCCGGCGGTGATCGACTTCGGGACCAGCACCTGGTACAGCATGAAGCAGGGCGGCGAGAGCTCCGGCACTTCGTCCGGCACTTCCCAGCCCGCCTCTGAGTCTCAGACCGCGCCCGAGCCCACCCCCGAACCTCAGCCCACCGCCGCCCCGGCCGTCGAGCCCGGGCAGGGAAGCTGGGCCTTTGTGAGCATCTCCGGCCTTTCCAGCGCCGAACAGGCGGCCGCCACCGCCCGGAACCTCGCCTCCCAGGGCGTGGGCTACGCGGTGGTGCCCTGCAAGGACAGCCAGGGCTACGTCTACTACCAGAGCAGCGTGGCCACCGCCCAGTCCAGCGTTTCGGCCACCACCTTTGACGCCGCCGCCGTGCAGGCGCTGAAGGACGCCGGCATCACCCCGGTGGCCGGCATCTGCGCTTTCCGTGACCCGCTGGCCCCCTATGTGGACCGCAGCATGGCGGTGCGCTATCAGGACACCGACTACTTCTGGCTGGACGCTGCCGCCGACGCGGGCGGCAAGCCCTGGCTGAACCCCTATTCCGACGGCGCGGTGGGCTACATCACCGCCCTCATCGACGAAGTGCGGGCCATGGGCTTTGAGCAGGTGTGGCTCACCGGCGTGCAGTTCCCCACCACCGCCGGGCGGGACAAGGCCAACTACGGCGACACCGCGGGCGTTTCCATGGGCCAGCGCCTGACCCAGGTGCTGAGCGGCTGGCAGGCCGGCGGCGACTGCTGGGTGGAGTATCCCTTGAGCGAAGTGCTGGCCGGGTCTGACAGCCAGCTGCTGGGCGCTTCCTGCGCCGAGCTGGGGGTCAAAAACCTGGCCATCCGGGCGGACGACGCCCTCACCGAGGAGCAACAGCTGCAGCTGGACGCCGCGGTCACCGAACTGAAAGCGGGCGGCGTTGTCAACATCGCCCTGGTGCAGGGCGACAGCCTCACCCTGCTGTGAGGGAAGGAGAACGGAAGATGGAGCCCTGTTTTGTGCCCGGCCGCATCCTGCTGCCCCAAGAGAGCATCCCGGTGAGCCGGTGGGCCTGCCTTGCCTGCGACCAGTTCACCAGCCAGCCGGACTACTGGGAACAGGCCGCCGCGCTGGCGGCGGGCGGGCCCAGCGCCCTGAACATCGTGCTGCCGGAGGTATATCTGGACAAGGTGGACACCCCCACCCGTATCCGGGCCATCCACGAGGCGATGGAGCGGTACCGGGCCGAGGTGCTCACCCGCAGCGTGAACGGCTTCGTCTACGTGGAGCGCACCCAGACCGACGGCAAAGTCCGGCAGGGTCTGGTGGGCCTCATCGATCTGGAACAATACGACTGGCGGCCGGGGATGAGCCCGGCGGTGCGCCCCACCGAGGGCACCGTGCCCAGCCGCATCCCGCCCCGCCTTGCGGTGCGGCAGGGGGCGAGCCTTGAAAGCCCCCACATTTTAATGCTGGCGGACGACGCCGGCCGCACCCTGGTGGAGCCGGTGGCCGCCCGGAAGGACCGGCTGCACCTCGTCTACGACGGGGAACTGCCCATGGGCGGCGGTTTTGTCCGGGGCTGGGCGGTGGAAGACCCCGCCCTGCTGGCCGGCGTGGAACAGGCGCTGGCGGCCCTGGGCAGCCAGGCGGCCTTTGACGAAAAATACCCCGGAGCGGCGGGCGCGCCGCCCATGACCCTGGCGGTGGGGGACGGCAACCACAGCCTTGCCACCGCCAAGGCATACTGGGAGGCGCTGAAAGCCGAACTTCCGGAAGACGAGCGCAAGACCCACCCCGCCCGGTGGTGCCTGGCGGAGGTGTGCAACGTGCACAGCGAGGCCATCGGCTTTGAGCCCATCCACCGGGTGGTGTTCGGTGTGCCGGGGCTGCAGCTGCTGGCCCGGCTGAAAGAATGGTGCGCGGCCAGAAACATCGCCGTGGACGGCGAGGAAGCCCCCGGCGACCAGGTCATCACCCTGGTACACGGGGCCTGGCGGCGGCCGGTGCGCCTTGCGGGCAGCCCCGAGCCCCTTGCGGTGGGCACGGTGGAGGCCTTTCTGGCGGATTACTTAAAGCGCAACCCCGCCTCGTCGGTGGACTACATCCACGGCGAGGAAGCGGTGGCGGAGCTTTGCGAAGCCGGCAACACCGGCATCCTGCTGCCGCCCTTTGAAAAGGGCGATCTGTTCCGGGGCGTGGTGCTGGGGGGCGTTTTGCCCCGCAAGACCTTCAGCATGGGGCACGCGAGGGACAAGCGCTATTATCTGGAATGCCGGGCCATTGTGTGAGCCCGGCGCTCCTTTGTAAGGTTTTGGAGGAATATGGATTTCAGTGAATTGCAACTCATCCGTCCGCTGCTGCGGGCGGTGGAGGAGGCGGGCTACACCAGCCCCTCGCCCATCCAGCGCAAGGCCATTCCGCCGGTGCTGGCCGGGCGGGACCTGCTGGGCTGCGCCCAGACCGGCACCGGCAAGACGGCGGCCTTTGCCCTGCCCATTCTGCAGCGGCTGAGCGAAACGCCGACGGCGGAAAAGGGCGTGCGGGCCCTCATCCTCACCCCCACCCGGGAGCTGGCGCTGCAGATCGACGAGTGCTTTGCGGCCTACGGCAAGTATCTGAAGGTGAGCCACACGGTCATCTTCGGCGGCGTGGGCCAGGCGCCCCAGGTGGCGGCGCTGCAAAAGGGCGCCCAGGTGCTCACCGCCTGCCCCGGGCGGCTGAACGACCTCATCGGGCAGGGGTTTGTGGACCTGTCGAAGCTGGAGGTCTTTGTGCTGGACGAGGCGGACCGGATGCTGGACATGGGCTTCATCCACGACGTGAAGAAGGTCATCCGCCAGCTGCCGGAAAAGCGCCAGAACCTTCTGTTCAGCGCCACCATGCCCAAGGAGATCGAACAGCTGGCGGCGGGCATCCTGCAAAAGCCGGTGAGCGTGAAGGTGGACCCGCCTTCCAGCACGGTGGACCGCATCGACCAGAGCCTCTACCGGGTGGCCAAGGCGGACAAAAAGCGGCTGCTGGCGGTGCTGCTGGCGGACCCGGCGGTGAAGAACGCCCTGGTGTTCAGCCGCACCAAGCACGGCGCCAACGCCATCGCCGCCTTTCTCACCAAGCAGGGCATCGAGGCGGCGGCCATCCACGGCAACAAGAGCCAGAGCGCCCGAGTGGCGGCGCTGGAGGGCTTCAAGTCCGGCCGGCTGAAGGCGCTGGTGGCCACCGACATCGCCGCCCGCGGCATCGACATCAGCGAGCTTTCCCATGTGTTCCAGCTGGACCTGCCGGAGGTGCCCGAGACCTATGTGCACCGCATCGGCCGCACCGGCCGGGCGGGCGCCGAGGGCACGGCGGTGGCCTTCTGCAGCCCGGAGGAAGAGGAATACCTGGCCGCCATTGAAAAACTCATCCGCAAAAAAATACCGGTGCGCGAAACGCCCGCCCTGCCCCGCCCGGCGCAGCAGGAAGCGGCCCGGAGCGCCCCAACGCCCGCCCCCGCGCCCCGCAAGGAGCCGAAGGCGGAACAGCCAGCCCGGAAAAGGGAGGAAGAGAACATGGAACAGAACCAGCAGGAAAAACCCACCCAGGGCCTGTCGGCCAGCGCCAAGCGGCGCCGGCGGCGCCGGCGGGCGGCGGCCTCCGCTGCCGCCGCGGCCGCCCAGAACGGCCAGGCCCCCCAGAACGCCCAGCCCCGCTCCGCCGAGGGCGGCCCCAAGCAGGGCGCACCCAAGCAGAACGCCGCTGCCAAGCAGGGCGGCCCCAAGCAGAACAACCAGAGCGGCCAGGGCCGGAGCGAGCGCGCCCCCGCCCGCGGCCCCAAGCAGGCGGCCCCTGCCCGGCCCGCCCGGGAACCGGCGGAGCACTCCGCCCCCCGGCGCAGCGAAAAGCCGGCCAAAGCCCCCGCCCGCACCGCGGACGAAGACCCCGGCCTGCTGCTCATCTCCCGCAAGCCGCCGGCGCAGAAATTCGCCAGCTTTGAGGAGTACATGAAGAGCCGGGGCGGCCCCGGCGCGCCCATCGTGGGCGACGAGGAATAAAAGCGTGCGCCCCGCCCAAACTGTTGCCATGGCAACACACCGGCGGGGCAACCGCTGCTATAATTAGTCCCCGGAAAAACCGGAGAGGACGCGGAACAAAAGGAGCGATGAGGAATGAGCGCGATCAAAGCAATGGACGACCTGTGGTGGGTGGGCGTTGAGGACCACGACCTGCGGGTGTTTGACATCGTGATGCACAGCGACTGGGGCACCAGCTACAATGCCTACGCCGTGCGGGGCACCGAGGGCGTGGCCCTGTTCGAAACGGTGAAGGAGAAATTCTTCGACGAATATCTGGCCAACCTCAAAGAGGTGTGCAGCCTGGACGAGGTGCGCTACATCGTTGTGGGCCACACCGAGCCCGACCACTCCGGCAGCCTGGAAAAGCTGCTGGATCTGACCCCGAACGCCACCGTGGTGGGCAGCGCCACCGCCATCACCTTTTTGAAGGAGATCGTGAACAAGCCCTTCGCCTCCCGCGCCGTGAAGGACGGGGAGACCATCGACCTGGGCGGGCGCACCCTCAGCTTTTTGAGCGTGCCCTTCCTCCACTGGCCGGACAGCATGTACACCTACATCCCCGAGCTGGGCGCGCTGTTCACCGTGGACTCCTTCGGCTGCCACTACGCCGACGACCGGGTGTTCAACGACCTCATCGACGGCGACTTCACCGAGGCCTACAAGTACTACTTCGACTGCATCATGGGCCCCTTCAAGCCCTTCGTGCTGAAGGCTCTGGACAAGATCAAGGGCCTGGACATCCGCTTCATCGGCAACGGCCACGGCCCGGTGCTGCGCACCGATATCCCCAAGTATCTTGAGATGTACCGCGCCTGGGCCACCCCGGTGGTGGTTCCCGCCGACGAGCGGAGGGTGGCCATCGCCTATGTCTCCGCCTACGGTTACACCCGCCAGCTGGCCGGCGTCATTGCCGACGCCCTGGCCGAGGGCGGCGTGAAGCACGTGGAGCTCTACGACCTGGTGGAGTGCGATCTGGAGACCGCCCGCGCCGCGGTGCAGTCCGCCGACGGCTTTTTGCTGGGCAGCCCCACCCTGGTGGGCGACGCCCTGCCCCCCATCTACGAGATGCTGGTGGGCCTGAACCCCATCATCCACAAGGGCAAGCCCGCCGGCGCCTTCGGCAGCTACGGCTGGAGCGGCGAGGCGGTGCCCAAGCTCACCGCCCAGATGCAGGCCATCGGCCTGAAACTGCCGGTGGAAGGCCTGAAGGTCCGCTTCAAGCCCAGCGAGGCTCAGCTGGCCGAGGCCCGTCAGTTCGGCCTGGACTTTGCCGCCGCTGTTCTGGCGTAAAAACACAAAAGCAAAGCGTCCCTGCCCCCGAAAGGGCAGGGACGCTTTTTGTTTTTGCAGTTCAGCGCCGGCGCAGCGCGAAGGCGGTGGCCAGGGCCAAAAGGCCGCTGGTGAGGATGGTGGACGCCCAGATGAGGGCGTTGCCGTCGGACAAAATTTGCACGATGGACAGCACCGACGCCAGGATGGACACGATGCCGAACAGGGTGATGAGGTTGATGACCGTCTCGCTGCGGGCGTGCTCCAGCTCCTGCTGGTGGGCGGCGAGGGTGTCCAGCTTGGCGCTCACGTCCGCCACGGCGGCCTCCACGTCGTTCACCGCCAGGAGATTGGCGAAGATCTGCTTGACGTTGTGCCAGCGGGAGAGGTTCGCCGGAGCCACCGTGCCAAAGGACCGGAAGTTCAGCAGCAGGTTTTTCAGCTCCCGCAGCTCCTTCATCTTGCTTTTCTTCAGCCCGGTCATCAGCTGGGTGAACCGCAGGCAGGTGTATTTTTCATACAGCGCCAGCAGCACCACCGGCAGCCCGTCCTCCGCCTGCACGGCCCGCTGGGCCGCCAGGTCCAGCGCCGGGTCCGCCACCACATAGGAGATGGTCTGGCTGGCCACGCAGCAGCCCCAGCGGTAGGCCTGCTTGTCCCGGTTGCGGGCGGCGAAGACATAGCGGATGTCCTCCTCCGCCGCGTCCTCCATGGGGGCATCCGGCTCCACCATCTTGTGCAGATTAAAGGTGATGGACCGCATCTCCTCCAGCGTGTCGAACCATTCCGGCGCGAGAGTAAAGGTGTAGACATAGGCGTCCAGCAGGTAGGAAGAGGGGCCGTCGAAGAATTTTTCCAGGCCCAGGGGTTTCAGCAGGCCGTCCAGCCAGCCTTCCAGCGAGAACTCCCGGCTTTGGCCCTCTTCGTCCAGCCGGGAGAAGGCGGCGGTGCTGCTGGCCCAGCCGGGGTTGCAGATGGCCGCCAGCGTCTCCATATTGGAGAAGGTGAGGGCCAGGCAGAAGAAGGCCACCCGGGTGTTGAACACATACAGGCGGGATTCTTCCAGCGAGAAGTCGAACTCCCGGCCGCCGGCGTGCACCTTCAGCGCGCCGGTGCAGCCGACGCCCAGCGACGCGCAGAGCGCCTGCCGGGGCAGCACCCGGCCCCAGCCCACCGAGGCGGGGGAGTCGGGGTCGAACATGGACTTGACGTTTTCGTTCACGTCGGCGGTGGTCACCGGCGCGGGGGTGCCCAGCGCCTCCAGCCGGGCGCGGTCCAGCCGGGCCGGGTCGTACTTCAGCGGCAGGATGAGAAAACCGCCAAAGGCGGGCGCGGCCTGTGCTCTTTCGTTCATAAACGCCACCTCCCTTTTTACCAAATTATACCTCCTGTTTTCCCCGTTCGCAACGCACTCTACGCTTCGTGGGTGGTTTTCAGCGGCAAAACACGGTACAATAGCGGCAGAAAGGGGGCCAAAGGAATGGATCAGGCAAAGACCGGGCGGTTCATCGCCGCCCGCCGCAAGGAGCTGGGCCTCACCCAGCGGCAGCTGGCGGAAAAGCTTTCCATCAGCGACAAGACCGTCTCCAAGTGGGAGTGCGGGGGTTCACTTAGATAAAGATACCACACCAATCCCACGCTGACTTTTGCTCAACCAATACAGCCGGAGGGCTGGATAACAAGAAAAGGCGGTATGCGCCCCGTGGAGGGGTAGCATATCGCCTTTTCT
>DXBV01000013.1 GCA_019116345.1 Candidatus Allofournierella merdipullorum
GTCACCCTCTGGGTGGACGGCGTGCGCCGCGCCAAGGAGACGGTGCGCAACCAGCAGCGCCAGTACGAGACCGCCCAGGCGGACTACGACGGCCTTTGCGCCGAGATCGAGGCCATCGACGCCGAGACCGAACAGGTCCAGGCGGAGATGCAGCGGCTGATGGTGGAGGTGGAGCGGTGCAACGCCGCCATCCGCGCCATCACCGAGGAGCAGGCGGGCAGCGACAGCCGTCTGGCCGTTCTGCAGAACGACATCGACCACAACAACGCCAGCATCGCTTCTTTTAAAGAGGAGATCGAGGCCGCGGGCGCGGGCAAGGAGGGCATCGCCGCCGAAATCGCCGGTCATCAGAAGGCCATCGAGGAGCTGGAAGCCAAAATGGCCGGGCTGGAGGCCGAAGCCGCCCGCCGCGAGGAGCAGCTGGCGGTCATCCAGGCGGAGAACGCCGCCACCGGCGAGCGCCGGGGCGCTGTCACCGGCCTGCTGGCCCAGCTCACCGCCCGCCAGACCGACGCCAAGGTGCGGGCCGCGGGCTGTGCCTCCAGCGCGGCGGCCGCCGCCGAGCGTCTGAACGCCATCGCCGCCGAAAAGGAAAAGAGCGCCGAGGCGCTGAAAAACCTTGAAGCCGAGCAGGCGGACACCGCGGCCTACCTGGCCACGGTGAACGACACCCTCGCCCGGCTGGAAAACGTGCAGAACGGCCTGAAGATGAAGCTGGCCAGCCGCAAAAAGCAGCTGGACGAGGCGGACGCCGCCGAGCAGCAAATTACCCGCCAGCGGGAGGCCGCCGTGCAGCGCCTGCAGGTGCTGGGCGATCTGGAACGCAACATGGACGGCTACCAGCAGAGCGTCAAGACCGTCATGCGCGCCGCCCAGAACCGCCGCCTGCGGGGCATCCTGGGCACCGTGAGCGGCCTGCTCACCGTGCAGCCGGGCTACGAGCTGGCCATCGAGACGGCTCTGGGCTTTGCTTTGCAGAACATCGTGGTGGACGGCGAGGCCGCCGCCAAGGCCGCCATCGCCTTTTTGCGGGACGAGAAGGCCGGCCGCGCCACCTTCCTGCCCCTCGATACCATTAAAGGAACCCGCATGGATTCCTCCCGCCTTTCCGGCAGCGCCCGGGTAGCGGCGGATTTGGTGAAGTGCGACGCCAGATACGACAACATCGTGGCCAATCTTTTGGGCCGCATCATCGTGGTGGACGAGATCAACGAGGCCTCCCGCGTGGCCCGCAGCCTGGACTGGCGCAACCGTGTGGTCACGGTGGACGGCCAGGTCATCAACGCCGGCGGTTCCTTCACCGGCGGCTCCACCAGCCGTTCGGCGGGCCTGTTCAGCCGCCGCCAGGAGATGGAAGACCTGAAAAAGAAGGTGGCGGACCTGGAGAAAAAGCAGGACGCCGCCGCCGAAGCCACCGACAAGTGGAAGGCGGAGGTGGACGCGCTGAACGCCCAGCTCACCGCCGCCTCCAGTGAGGCCATCACCGCCGGGGGCGATAAAATTCGCGCCGAGGCCGAGGCCCGCCGCATCGAGGCGGCCCTCAGCCAGGCGAAAGCCGCCGCCGAGCTCTCCGCCGCCGAGGCGGACAGCCTCGCCGCCCAGAGGGCAAAGGATGAGGCCGAAGGGCAGGCTGCCGCCGTCGAGCAGGAAAAGCTGGCCGGGGAAATTGCGGCTCTGGAAAAAGAGCTGGCGGAACTGGCCGGCAGCGACGACAGCTTTTTGGCCACCCGTGCCCGCCTCTCCGATGAACTTTCCGCCGTGCGCATGCAGCGGCTGGAGGCCGGCAAGGACAAGGACCTCCACGCGGCGGCCATCGAAACGCTGGCCGGCCGCTCCGGCGAGAGCGAGGAGCGGGACAGAGCCCTGCGGGCCAACATCGCCCGCCTCGAGGCCCTGAACGCCGAGAACGAGAAAAAGATGGCCGCGGTGCGCCTGCAGAAAGAGGAGGCCGCCGGCCGCATCGAGGAGCAGGAGGCGAAGATCGCCGCCGCCAGCGCCCGCCGCATGGAAAAGGAGGGCGAGGTCAACCAGAAGACCCAGAAGGTGCGCGCCATCACCGACCAGCGGGAAAAGATGAGCCAGGAGATGGCCCGCCTTGCCGAGCGCAAAGCCGCCGCCGAGGTGGAGTACGACCAGACCATCGCGAAACTCTGGGAGGAGTACCAGCTCACCATGACCGACGCCCAGGCCCTCTGCGTGGAGTTCGACTCGGTCACCGACCTGCGCCGCCAGGTAGGCGAGGTGCGGGGCAAGATACGCGCTCTCGGCAACGTGAACGTGTCCGCCATCGAGGAATACAAAGAGGTCAGCACCCGCTATGAGACCCTGCGGGATCAGGTGCGGGACGTGGAAAAGAGCAAGGCCGAGCTGACGCGGATGATCGGCGAACTCTCCGGCGAGATGAAGACCATCTTCACCGAGAGCTTTGCCCAGATCAACGGCCACTTCGGGCGCATCTTCAACGCCCTGTTCGGCGGCGGCTCCGCCAGCCTGTCTCTGGCCGACCCGGAGAACGTGCTGGAAAGCGGCATCGACATCCAGGTGGCCCCTCCGGGCAAGGTCATCAAGAACCTGTCGGCCCTGTCGGGCGGCGAGCAGGCGCTGGTGGCCATCAGCATCTACTTCGCCATTCTGGCGGTGAACCCCGCGCCTTTCTGCATCCTGGACGAGATCGAGGCCGCGCTGGACGACGTGAACGTGGTGCGCTACGCCCAGTACCTCCAGCGCATCTGCGACGCCACCCAGTTCATCGTCATCACCCACCGCCGCGGCACCATGGAGGCCGCCGACGTGCTCTACGGCGTCACCATGCAGGAGGACGGCGTGTCCAAGCTGCTGCGCCTTGACCTGGATCAGGTGGACGCTTCGCTGGTGAGCTGACAAAGGTGAAAAAAGGCGGATTTTTGCAACAATCGCCGCCTTTGCACCGTATATACTTACAGTACGCCCCGCCCCCGGCGGGAACATCAGAAAACGAGGGAACAGACCATGGGATTTTTCAGCCGCAGAGAGAAACTGGACGAGGGCCTTGCCAAGACCCGCAAGGGCTTTTTCGCCGGCATTCTGGACATGATGAACGCCGGCAGCATCGACGACTCCTTCTACGATGACCTGGAGGACCAGCTCATCCTGGCGGACGCGGGCGCCGACGAGGCCGACCGGCTGGTGACCGCTCTGCGGGAGCGGGTGCGCCATGAGCACATCAAGAACGCCGCCGACGCGATGGCCGCCCTCAAGGCCATCATCGTGGAGGAACTGAAAGCCGACAACGAGATGGACCTCTCCGGCCATCCGGCGGTCATCATGGTCATCGGCGTCAACGGCGTGGGCAAGACCACCAGCATCGCAAAGCTGGCTCGGCTCTACAAGGCCCAGGGCAAGAGCGTGCTGCTGGCCGCCGGCGACACCTTCCGCGCCGCCGCCGCCGAGCAGCTCACCATCTGGGCCGACCGGGTGGGCGTGCCGGTCATCCGCCACGGCGAAGGGGCCGACCCCGCCGCCGTTGTGTTCGATGCGGTGCAGTCTGCCGCCGCCAAAGGGGTGGACCTGGTCATCTGCGACACCGCCGGCCGCCTGCACACCAAGCACAACCTGATGGCGGAGCTGGCGAAGATCCGCCGCAGCGTGGAAAAAGCCTGCCCCACCGCCAGCGTGGAGACCCTGCTGGTGCTGGACGCCATCACCGGCCAGAACGCCATCAGCCAGGCCTCCCAGTTCGTGGAGGCCGCCGGCGCCAGCGGCATCATCCTCACCAAGCTGGACGGCACCGCCAAGGGCGGTTCGGTCATCAGCGTCAAGCAGAAGCTGGGCCTGCCGGTGCGCTTTGTGGGCGTGGGCGAGGGCATGGACGATCTGATGGAGTTTTCCGCCGAGGACTTCGCCGAAGCCCTCTTCGCGGAGCACTGAAAAGGAGAAACAGCATGCTCATCTGCGCCGCCACCGGCAACGCCGGAAAACTGAAAGAGATCCGCCGCATCCTGGAGGCTCAGGGCCACACGGTCAAAAGCCAGAAGGAACTGGGCATCACCCTGGAGCCGGAGGAGACCGGCACCACCTTTGCCGAAAACGCCCTCATCAAGGCCAGGGCCATCTGCGAGGCCGCCGGCCTGCCCACCCTGGCCGATGACTCCGGCCTTGCGGTGGACGCCTTAAACGGCGAGCCGGGGGTCTATTCCGCCCGCTACTGTGGCCGCCACGGCGACGACGAGGCCAACAACGACAAACTCCTGGCCGCCCTTTCCGGCGTGGAGGCGAGCCGCCGCACGGCGAAGTTCGTCAGCGCGGTGTGCTTCTACCTGCCCGGCGGCCGCCAGCTGACGGTGCTGGGCGAGTGCCCGGGCCGGGTGGGCTTTGAGCGGGCCGGCCAAAACGGCTTCGGCTACGACCCGCTGTTCATCCCCGACGAGGTGGGTCTGCCGGGGGGCGGCAAGGCTCCCAACGCCGAGGGCCGCAGCTACGCCCAGCTGGAAGACTGGGAGAAGGACGCCATCAGCCACCGGGGCGTGGCCATGGCCAAACTGGACAGAGAACTGCCCGCCTTCCTGGCGGCGGGGGAGGGCGCAGGCGCGCCCATCACCGCCATCGAGGACAGTCTGGGCTTTGAGCGCAACGAAAAGCGGGACGGCGACCGCCTCACCCGCGCGCTGCGCTGAACACAAAACAACTACGGAGGATTATTCTATGCTCACGAGCAAACAGCGCGCCGCGCTGCGCAAGGCCGCCAACGGCCTGGACCCGGTGTTTCAGGTGGGCAAGGGCGAGATCGACGAGACCCTCATCAAGTCCACCGCCGACTGCCTGGCCGCCCGGGAACTCATCAAGATGAAGGTGCTGGAGACCAGCGTCTACTCCGCCCGCGAGGCCGCCGAGCTGCTGGCCGAAAAGACCGGCGCCGAGGTGGTGCAGGTCATCGGCTCCAAGTTCGTGCTCTTTTTGAAAAAGAAAAAGGAGAGCCGTTTCGACGACCTTTTGAAGTAACGGAGGAAGGTGCGCGCCATGAACGGCGAAAAGCGCGGCCCGCTGGCGGAAGGGGAAAGGGTGCTGCTCTTCGGCGGCACCTTCGACCCGCCCCACAACGGCCACATCCATTTTCTCAAAAGCGCCATCGAGGCGGCAAAGCCCGCGCGGGTGGTGGTGATGCCCTCCTGCATCCCGCCTCACAAAGCGGCCAGCGCCACCCCGGCGGCGCTGCGCCTTGCCATGTGCGAGTGCTTTAAACCCCTGTTCCCGGTGCTGGAAGTCAGCGACTGGGAGATACGCCAGGGCGGCAAAAGCTACACCATCGACACGGTGAAGATGCTGGAACAAAAATACCCCGGCGCGTGGGTGTACCTGTGCGTGGGCAGCGACATGCTCACCACCTTCACCGAATGGCGCAACTGGCAGGAGCTGCTGCGCCGCACGGTGCTGGTGGCCCAGAGCCGCGAGACGGGGGACATGCCCGCCCTGCGGGCCGCCGCCCGTGCCCTTGAGGCCGAGGGCGGGAAAGTCCTCTTTACCGACTCTCCCGCGCTGCCTCTGGCCTCCACCGACCTGCGGGCCCACCGGCGGGACCTGTCCGAGGTGCCCGAAGCGACCCGGCGGGTGATCGAAGAAAACCATCTCTATGAAAGGTGACAACAACATGACCTGCGGCGAAGCCGAAAAAATGGTGGAAAAGGCGCTTTCCAAAAAGCGCTTTACCCACACCGTCAATGTCAGGGACAAGGCGGTGGAACTGGCGACCCTCTACGGCGCAAGCGAGGAAAAGGCGGCGCTGGCCGCCCTTTTGCACGACGCGGCCAAAGAGCTGCCGAAAGAGGAATTATTGCAGATCCTGCGGGAAAATGCTATAATAGCGGGTGACGCTGAAAACAGCCCGCCCCCGGTGTGGCACGGCGTCTGCGCGGCCATCCTGGCCCAGACCCGCTGGGGTGTGGAGGACAGGGAAGTGCTGGACGCCATCCGGTGTCACACCACCGGCCGGCCCGGCATGACCAAACTGGATAAGATCATCTTTTTGAGCGACATGATCAGCGCCGAGCGCGACTACCCCGAGGTGGAGGAGCTGCGCCGGCTTTCCCTGCAGGACCTGGACACGGCGGTGGCCACGGCCCTGCGCTACAATGTGGAGTGGATGGAAGCTTGCGGCAAAACCATCGACCCGATCACAAGGCGGGCGCTGGACGACATGGAACGTATCGTCAGCGCCCGGTAAAACGGAGGTTTGCCCCATGAACGATCCCAAGCAGCACAGAAAGCTCAACACTTCTTCCGCGTCCCACGGCGCGTCGGGCGCGTCCCGCAGCAGCGCCGGTTCTTCCACCGGCCGCAAGATCAACCGCAGCGGCGCGTCCGCCGCTTCTTCCTACGGCCCGGCGCGCACCACCTATCACGCGCCCTCTTCCGCGCCCAGCCGGCCCGCGGCCTCCCGCCCGGCGGCCCGGCCCGCTTCCGCCGGCCACACTGCCCACAGCCCGGCCCCCCGCCGGCGCAAAAAAAAGGGCAGCGCGCTGAAAACCGTGCTCATCAGCCTGTGCTGCTTCTTCGGCGTGCTGGCCGTGGGCCTCTTCGGCGTCTACCAGTGGGTGGTTCATTCCATCAGCCCCGAGGGCGGCGCCCCCACCATCAACGAGATCATCAACACCCCCAGCGAGTATAAGGGGGACGTGGTGAACGTGCTGGTGTGCGGCATCGACTACGAGGAGGGCCGCGCCTACAGCGGCGACGGCTCCAACGACGGCATGACCGACATGATCATGTATGTCAACTTTGATGTGGCCAACCACAAGATCAATATGCTCCAGATCCCCCGGGACACCTACCCCGGCGAGGAATACAAGCACGGCAACACCGGCAAGATCAACGCCGTTGCCCTGTACAACGACGGCATCGGCAGTCTGATGGAGCTCATCCACGAGCAGTACAAACTGCCGGTGGACTACTACGTCACCATCGATATGCAGAGCCTGAAAGAGATCGTGGATCTCTTCGGCGGCATTGAGGTCTACATCCCCAAGGACATCTCCTTTAAGGGCAGCACCCTGGAGCAGGGCTACCGCAATCTGAACGGCGAGGCCGCCGAGTTCTTCGTGCGCAACCGCAACTACGCCCAGGCGGACATCGCCCGGCTGGATATGCAGCGCTACTTCTACCAGGGCCTCTTCGCCCGCATCCGCACCGCCACCGTGTGGGATCTGGCCAAGCTGGCCCCGGTGGCCCTCAAGTATGTGGAGACCAACATCCCCATGGACGAGCTCATCAGCATGGGCGTGAGCTTTTTGCAGGTGGACAGCGCCAACATCATGATGTGCAAACTGCCCACCTATTCGGCGGCTCAGCGCTACAACGACCAGTCCCATCTGATCTGTGACGTGGCCAAGACCACCGACCTGCTGAACCAGTACTTCCGCACCTACGGCGGCCCGGTGGACCAGCTGGATGTGCCCACCCTGGCCACCACGGGCGAGTCCACCGACCCCAACGTGCAGTACATGGGCCAGCTGGACACCGAAGCCGAGGCCGGTCAGGCCGCCGGCTGATACCCATCACCAACAACAGCCGGCCCGGGGCCGGCGAAAGGAGAACCCAATGGAAAGTTTGCAGCTTGCCACCGCCATCGCCAAGGTGCTGGACAAGAAAAAAGCCTCTGACGTGAAGGTGCTCAAAGTGCGGGACCTCACCGTCCTCACCGATTACTTCGTCATCGCCACCGGTACTTCTTCCACCCATGTGAAGAGCCTGGCCGAGGAAGTGGAGTTCCAGCTGGGCGAGCAGGGCGTAAAGCCCCTGCGCACCGAGGGCTACGACTCCAAGAACTGGATCCTGCTGGACTTTGGCACCGTCATCGTGCACGTGTTCTACCCCGAAGCCCGCAGCTTCTACGATCTGGAGCACCTGTGGGCCGACGCCGAGCCGGTGGACGTGAAGTTCGAAGAGGACGAGACCGACGCGCAGTGAACCGGCAGCGCATCCCGCCGCCGTTTTGGAACAAATGAATTTCTGGAGTTGATGTCAGGTGAAATACGATTTCAAGGCCGTTGAGAGCAAGTGGCAGAAGATCTGGGCGGACGAAAAGACCTTCGCCGCAAAGATCGACCACTCGAAACCCAAGTTCTACGCCCTGGTGGAGTTCCCCTACCCCAGCGGCCAAGGCCTGCACGTGGGCCATCCCCGCAGCTACACCGCGCTGGACATCGTGGCCCGCAAAAAGCGCCTTTGCGGCTACAACGTGCTCTACCCCATGGGCTGGGACGCCTTCGGTCTGCCCACCGAGAACTTCGCCATGAAGAACCACATCCACCCGGAAGTGGTCACCAAGAACAACGTGGCTCGGTTCAAGAGCCAGCTGCAGGCTCTGGGCCTGTCCTTCGACTGGGACCGGGAGATCAACACCACCGACCCCGAGTACTACAAGTGGACCCAGTGGATCTTCCTGCAGCTGTATAAGCACGGCCTGGCCTACAAAAAGGAAATGAACGTCAACTGGTGCACCGGCTGCAAGGTGGTGCTGGCCAACGAGGAAGTGGTCAACGGCTGCTGCGAGCGCTGCGGCGGCGAAGTGGTCCACAAGGTCAAGAGCCAGTGGATGCTGAAGATCACCGCCTACGCCGACCGCCTCATCGACGATCTGGACGGCCTGGACTTCATCGACCGCGTGGTCACCCAGCAGAAGAACTGGATCGGCCGCAGCCACGGCGCGGAGGTCACCTTCAAGACCACCACCGGCGAGGATCTGGTGGTCTACACCACCCGCCCCGACACCCTCTTCGGCGCTACTTACATGGTGCTGGCCCCCGAGCACGCTCTGGTGAAGGAGTGGCTGGAGAACGGCACCATCACCAACGTCGAGGCCGTGCGCGCCTACCAGGCCGAGGCCACCCGCAAGAGCGACTTTGAGCGCACCGAGCTTGCCAAGGACAAGACCGGCGTGTGCCTGGAGGGCGTGAAGGGCGTCAACCCGGTGAACGACACCGAGATCCCCATCTTCATCTCCGACTACGTGCTGGCCACCTACGGCACCGGCGCCATCATGGCGGTGCCCGCCCACGACACCCGCGACTACGCCTTCGCCAAGGCCTTTGACCTGCCCATCATCGAAGTGGTGGCCGGCGGCGACGTGGAGAAGGAAGCCTTCACCGACTGCGCCACCGGCGTGATGGTGAACAGCGGTTTCCTCACCGGCATGACTGTGGAAGAGGCTAAGAAGGCCATCACCGACTGGCTGGAAGAAAACGGCAAGGGCCACGCCAAGGTCAACTTCAAGCTGCGCGACTGGGTGTTCAGCCGCCAGCGCTACTGGGGCGAGCCCATCCCCATGGTGAACTGCCCCTGCTGCGGCTGGCAGCCCCTGCCTGAGAGCGAGCTGCCCCTGCGCCTGCCCGAGATCACCGACTTTGAGCCCGGCCCCGAGGGCGAGAGCCCCCTGGCCCGCCACACCGAGTGGGTGAACACCACCTGCCCGGGGTGCGGCGGCCCCGCCAAGCGGGAGACCGATACCATGCCCCAGTGGGCGGGTTCCAGCTGGTACTTCCTGCGCTATATGGACCCCCACTGCGACACCGCCCCCGTGAGCAAGGAGGCCGTGGAGTACTGGGGCCCGGTGGACTGGTACAACGGCGGCATGGAGCACACCACCCTGCACCTGCTGTACAGCCGCTTCTGGCACAAGTTCCTCTACGACATCGGCGTGGTGCCCACCAGCGAGCCCTACAAAAAGCGCACCAGCCACGGCATGATCCTGGGCGAGAACGGCGAGAAGATGTCCAAGAGCCGCGGCAACGTCATCAACCCCGACGACGTGGTGGCCGAGTACGGCGCCGACACCCTGCGCCTGTACGAGATGTTCATCGGCGACTTCGAGAAGGCCGCGCCCTGGTCTACCCAGTCCATCAAGGGCTGCAAGCGTTTCCTGGACCGCGTCTGGGGCCTGGCGGATCAGATCGTGCCCGGCGAGGGCTACCGTCCCGAGCTGGAGAGCGCCATCCACCGCACCATCAAGAAGGTGGGCGAGGACATCGAGGTGCTCAAGCACAACACCGCCATCGCGGCGATGATGAGCCTGGTGAACGATTTCTACGCCGCCGGCGGCGCCACCAAGGACGAGTTCGGCACTCTGCTGGTGCTGCTGAACCCCTTTGCGCCCCACATCACCGAGGAGCTGTGGCAGCACTGCGGCTTTGAGGGCCAGATCGCCCACGCCGCCTGGCCCGTTTACGACGAGGCCAAGTGCGTCGAGAGCACTGTGGAGGTGCTGGTGCAGCTGAACGGCAAGCCCAAGGCCCGGCTGAATCTGGCCGCCGGCCTGGACGCTGCCGCCACCCTGGCCGCCGTGAAGGCGGCCCCCGAGGTGGCTGCTCTGCTGGAAGGCAAGACCCTGGTGAAGGAGATCGCCGTGCCCGGCAAGCTGGTCAACCTGGTGGTAAAGGGTTAAAACTTTGTGAACAACTGCGAAATCCTCCTTTGAGGAGGAATTTCCGGTTGACAGAATCCTCTGGGGCATAGTATAATCGGTATGTTGGGTACTTTTCTTTTAAAGTACCGGCAAAACTCCTGCCTCAGGTCCAAGGGAGGGAAGTAAGATGTCGGAAGTTCGTGTCAAGGACGGCGAGTCGCTGGAAAGCGCCCTGCGCCGCTTTAAGCGCTCCACCGCGCGCAGCGGCGTGTTGGCGGAAGTTCGCAAGCGCGAGGCGTATGAGAAGCCCTCCGTGCGCCGCAAGAAGAAGTCCGAAGCCGCCCGCAAGCGCAAGTATAAGTAAGCGGCGGTGCCGGTTAACCGGCTGACAACGCACCAAGCGTCCGGGCGGGCCCATCGCGGGCCCGCCCGTTTTCGTTTTTCAGAGTTTGACAAGGAGGCCGCCGGCCCATGCTCATCACACCGGAATATCTCTTTTCCAGCGTCAGCTCCATCACCCCCGCCTTTTTGAAGGAAAAGGGCATCGCCGCGCTGGTGCTGGATGTGGACGACACCCTCACCGCCCACGGCAGCCAGCAGCTGGACGAGGAGGTGGAGCGCTGGCTGGAGACCATGCGCGCCGCCGGCGTCAAGCTGATGATCGTCAGCAACAACACCAAAAACCGGGTCAGCCCCTTTGCCGCCCGGCTGGGGCTGCCCTTCGTCTCCATGGCCTGCAAGCCCCTCACCTTCGGCCTTGCCGCCGCCCGCCGGCGGTTCGGCGTGAAGCGCCGGCAGATGGCCATCGTGGGCGACCAGCTCTTTACCGACCGGCTGGCCGCCAGCTTCTTCGGCATTCGGGCGCTGGTGGTGTCGCCCCGGGGCGGCCCCGCCCGAAAGGACATCCAATTCAAGCGCAAGCTGGAACAGCCCTTTCTGCGCCGCTACTATCAAAAAGGAGGCAAACTGCTGTGAACAGCCCTTTGTTCGGCACCGCCGGCACCAGCGAAAGCTTCAAGGCCATGGGCTATAAATCCAGCGCCCAGGTGCCGGAGTACACCGCCGCCATGGGGCTGGACGCCTTCGAATACCAGTGCGGCCGGGGCGTGAGGCTGGGTGAGGCTCTGGCAAAGACCATCCGTGCCGGCGCCGAGGCCCGCGGCATCTATTTCAGCCTCCACGCCCCCTACTACATCTCCATGAGCAGCATGGAAGAGGAAAAGCGCCTGAACAGCGTGGACTACATCCTGCAAAGCGCCGCCGCGGTGCGGGCGCTGGGCGGCCGCCGGGTCATTTTCCACGCCGGCAGCTGCGGCAAGCAGAGCCGGGAAGAAGCGCTGGCAAAGGCGCTGGACACCATGGCCCGCATGCAAGCGGCGCTGGACGAGGCCGGTTTTGAGGACATCACCCTCTGCCCCGAGACCATGGGCAAGGTGGGGCAGCTGGGCACCCTGGACGAGGTGCTGGCCCTGTGCAAGGTGGATAAACGCATCACCCCCTGCATTGACTTCGGCCACCTGAACGCGAGAGACGGCGGCTGGATCCGGGGCAAAGAGCAGTACGCCTCTATTCTCGACCGCATGGCCGAGGAACTGGGGGACGAGCGGGCGGTGAACTTCCACGCCCACTTCAGCCGCATCGAGTACACCACCGGGGGCGAAAAGCGCCACCTGACCTTTGCGGACACGGTGTTCGGCCCGCCCTTCGAGCCGCTGATGGAAGTTTTGTGGCAGCGGCGGCTGGCCCCGGTGATTGTCTGCGAGTCCGCCGGCACCCAGGCGGAGGACGCGGCGGTGATGAAAGGGTATTACAAAGCCCTTGCAGGCGGCTGAACAGCGCGCCTTTTTGCCAGAAAAGGGTTGCAAAACAGCCGCCCTTAGGGTAAAATATTTACGGATATGTCAAGGTAATTCTTGAGATTATAAAAAGTTATGGAGGATCCTTTATGATTTCTGCAGGCGATTTCCGCAACGGCGTTACCTTCGAAGAGGACGGCAAGGTGCTGCAGGTCGTCGAATTCCAGCACGTGAAGCCCGGCAAGGGCGCTGCCTTTGTGCGCACCAAGACCAAGAACGTCATCACCGGCGCCGTCACCGAGACCAGCTACAACCCCAGCGCGAAATTCCCCACCGCCTTCATCGAGCGGCGTGAGATGCAGTACAGCTACAACGACGGCGGCCTGTACTACTTCATGGATATGGAGACCTACGAGCAGGTGCCCATCAACGAGAAGGATCTGGGCGACGCCTTCAAGTTCGTCAAGGAGAACGAGATGGTGAAGGTGCTGAGCTACAAGGGCAACGTGTTCGGCATCGAGGCCCCTAACTTCGTGGTTCTGGAGGTCACCGAGACCGAGCCCGGCTTCAAGGGCAACACCGCCACCAACACCCTGAAGCCCGCCAAGCTGGAGACCGGCGCTGAGATCCGCGTGCCCCTGTTCATCAACGAGGGCGACAAGATCCGCATCGACACCCGCACCGGCGAGTACATGGAGCGCGCCTGAGCGAACCAATGAGAAAAGCCCCGGGCGGCGGCGCAGCCGCTGCCCGTTTTTTTCATTTCAAAACAAGTGTTTAGGAGGGATTTCCCAATGGAACTGAAAGAGAAAGCCGCTTACCTGAAGGGCCTGATGGAGGGTCTGGAGATCAGCGAGGAGACCAAAGAGGGCAAAGTGCTGAAGGCCATGTATGACCTGCTGGCCGATCTGTGCGACACCGTGGCCGATCTGGACGACGATCTGGACCAGGTCTACGACGAGCTGGACGCCATGGACGAGGACATGGACGAGCTGGAAGAGTACGTTTACGGCGACGACATCGAGGATGAGGACGACGAGGACGAGGACGACGGCGAGCTGGAGGCCGAGGTGGAGTACGAGCTGACCTGCCCCAACTGCGGCGCTGTGACCGTGGTGGACGAGGATACCCTGTTCAACGAGAAGATCAGCTGCCCCAACTGCGGCGCTGAGTTCGACATCGAGTTCACCGAGTGCGACGGCGAGTGCGACGGCTGCACCGACTGCGACGAGCCCGAAGAGAAGTAATTTTCGCCTTTGCGGCATTGCTCGAATGTGCAAAGCCCGCCCGCCCCGAAAAGGGGCGGACGGGCTTTTTTGCGTCTGCGGGCAGTCGCCCCGGGGCCACAAGGCAATAAACGCGGCGGCTGTTTCGTTTGCAGGATAGAAGAACTTCCCGCATGAGGCGGGCAGCAAACAAATGCGCAAGGGAGGGAATCGGAATGAAGAAGGGCAAAAAGGCCGCATGGGCAGCGCTGTTGGCCGCTGCGCTGCTGTGCGCCTGCGGGCAGCAGCCTGCGCCGGGGGACCGGGAAGCGAACAGCAGCTCGGCGAGCGAGTCTGCCACCCAAAACGCGCCCGCCCAGGCGGACGCCGGCGCGGTGGTGGAGCAGCTGCGGGAACGGTACGGCCTGGACGAGGCGCGGCTCAGCGCCTTTGAGGTGGTGCGGGCCTCGTTGGCGGAGCCATCGGAGTGGGATGCGTGGCCCCGGCTGGAAGAGTACCTCACCGAGGAGGGCCTCACCTGGCGAGGCTGGCTGGAAGCGGACGCCGCCCGGCAGCTTTTTGTGGCCGAGCTGCGGGTGAAGTACACCCCCGAGACCGCTGTCTGCGGGCCGCAGTACAGCGACGGCATCTGGACGGTGCTGGTGCAGATGGAACCGGCGGACGGAGCGTTTGCGGTTGGGGAGAGCATGGTGGCGGCCATCGACGAAGACCCTGCGCCCACCAGCCCGGATGCGGCGGCGCTGGGCCTCACCGATGACCAGTGGGTTATGGTGGACCATCAACTGGCGGCGCTGGTGGGCTGCGGCGCCTGGCGGGACTACGATTCCCCCGGCCAGTGGACGCAGGAGGAATTCACCCTCTGGCTGGCGCTGCGGGCGAAGGATTGGCCCGGCACGGAAGACGCCCTTTCCGAGAGCGACGTGCTGCGGATGGCGCAGGCGGACTTTTCGCCGGAAAACGCGGCCTGGAACAGCATGGATCTCCGCCTGCAGGAAAGCGGTCTGCTCACCGACGGCCGGCCGGACCTGCCGGATGCGCCGCAGGCAGCGGCGTCCATGGAAGAGTGTACGGTGGAGT
Organism: Candidatus Allofournierella merdipullorum; assembly: GCA_019116345.1. GTDB lineage: Bacteria > Bacillota > Clostridia > Oscillospirales > Ruminococcaceae > Allofournierella_A > Allofournierella_A merdipullorum. Next base: position 14,472 of record DXBV01000013.1, read on the forward strand.
ACCGCCGCGAGGCGGCGCAGCTTCCGGTCGCCGATGAATATGCCGCGATGACGGAGCCGGAGGAACTGGTGGCCACGGTGACCATCGACGCCGACGCGCCGGTGCGGATGGAATACCGATTCGGCCTGATCCCGGAAGGCATCGGCCCCGTCGCCCGCCCCTGGCTGAAGCAGGCCCGCCTGCTGGCAGAATGACATCACGCATACGAAAAGCCCTCCATACCCGTGTATGGAGGGCTTTATTGTGTTATTCAAGGCCGCAGGCGGCTTCCAGCACGTCGGCGGCGTATTCGGGGGTGTTCTCGGCAAAGAGGCGCGCCGCATCCTCAAAGGGCAGCGCCTTCGTGCCGCTTTCGGCCAAAAAGCGGCCCAGCCGCCCGGTCACATCGCCGCCGGTGCCCTCGCTTTCGAACAGGCACAAGGCCAGCGGCCAGCGCTCGAAATAGGCAAGGCAGGGGTCGTCCGCCCGCTTTGCCAGATGCAGCACCGGCTTGCCGGCGGCAAAATACTCAAACAATTTGCTGGGCACCTGGTTGTCCAGGTCGTTGCCCAGGCTCAGCAGCACGTCCGCGCCTGCCAGATACTCTTCCGCCTGCGCCTTGGGCAGCGGCCCGGTGATGACCAGCCGCTCGCCCAGAACGGCGCGGCAGGCCTCGGGCAGGTCGGCGGGGTAGTTGTTCCAGCCGCCGCCCACGAACACCAGCTCCCAGCCCGGGTCGTTCAGCGCACGGAACAGCTCCAGGGCGTAGTGGGGGGTGCGCAGGGCGGGGTAGAGGCTGCCCACAAAGACGCAGCGCCGCCGCCCGGCTTCGCTTTTCACCGCTTTTGCGGCGGGGACGGGGGCCACAAGGCTGGGGAAGTCCAGCACCTGCATCCGCCCGGCAAAGTTCGCCAGCGGCGCATCGGAGGCGTAGTAGCGGGCCATGGCCGGGGCCACCAGCAGTTTGTCCATGGCCTGGGCCAGTTGCCGTTCCCGCTCCCAGGCTCCGGGGGCGGAATAGCTGGCGTTGGCGGCGTAGGGGTCCATCTGCCAGTCGATCTTGGTACAGGCCACGGCGGCCTCGGCCAGCGCAAAGCTGCCGGCGTAGGGGGCCGCCACCGCCACGGCGGCGTCAAAGCTCTCGGCGGCGTCCAGCCGCTCGATGGCGTTTCGGGCGGCCACCAGGCGGCGGGGCCGCTTCAGGCCGATCTGCCGCACCGCCGCCAGCGCCGCGTCCGGCTTTGCGGCAAGGCGCAAAAGCCGCAGGGGCACCGGCGTGCCCCCGGCGCGGCCAAACTCCAGCGCCTCGTTCATCCGGCGCTCGTCGCCAAAGGCCAGGGCGTGGCTGATGCAGCCTTCCTCGGCGGGGGGCGGCGTCTGCCCGTCCCACAGTTCCAAAAGATGCACGGTGTGGCCCCGCTTTGCCAGCAGGCCGGCCACCCGACGCGCCAGCGCGGGCGTGGGGGCCAACGGGAACTCCACCGTGTCCAGAATAAAGAGCAGTTTCATACAAAAGCACCTCGCCCGAAAACGCGGGCGGCCTCGAAAATCAGCGGCGGTCGGTGAGCAGCAGCCGGCACAGCCAGCGGTAGAAAGGCCCCGGCAGGCAGGCCACCAGCGCCGCCCCCTTCATCTTGAGGGGCAGATGGGCGGAGGCAAGGGCCTCTGCCAGCCCGGTGCGCAGCTGCGCGCGCAGCCGGCGGTGGTCGGTGCAGAAATCCCGGGCATTCTCCTGCCGCAGGATCATGCTGTCCAGATACAGCAGCTTTTCGTAGTAGAAGGCCCGCACCGAGGGCTCCAGCACATCGCCCTCCGCCTCTGCCAGGATGGTGGAGGCCACGAACAGCTGGTCCTCCAGCGCCCGGGGATTCAGCGGCCGGTGGGTGGTGGACGCCGCGTGCTGGCGGTAGAAATAGCCCACCAGGTCCACAAAGGCCATGCCCTTCACCCGCTGCAGGATGTGCCAGTTGAGATACAGGTCCTCGTTGTAGATAACGGGGGACGAAAAGTCGAACCCCTCGAACAGGCTGCGGTGATAGAGCTTGTTGCACAGGCTGTATTCCACCCGCTTGTCGTGGAGCAGCGCGTCCAGCTGGCGGGGGGCCTCAAAACGCAGTTGTTCGCCCGGCTCGTCCGGCACTTCGGGGGGCTGCTCGCCCAAAAAGGGCAGAAAGCGGCAACAGGCCACCGGCAGAGCGGTGGAGCGGCAGCCGTCGGCCAGCGCTTCCAGCATCCTCCGGTGGAGCAGGTCGTCCGAGTCCACAAAGGCCAGATATTCCCCCTGGGCGGCCCGGACGCCCGCGCCCCGGCCGCCGATGATGCCCAGATTCTCCTGATGGATCACCCGGCAGCGGGGCTCACTTTCGGCAAAGGCGTCGCAGGCTTCGGCCGAGCCGTCGGTGCTGCCGTTGTCCACCAGCAGCAGTTCAAAATCGGTGAGGGTCTGGCGGGAAATGCTTTCAAGACAGGGGGCAAGGTAGCTCCCCGCATTGTACACCAGCACGATCACCGTGATGAGCGGTCGCTCCATGTGTTTCACTCCTTGCGGCCCGCGGCGCGGGCGAGATAGAACTCCTCCAGCCAGCGAGCGGTGTCGGCAACGTCATAGCCCGCGGCCCGGATGGCCCCGGCGGGGCAGCTGCGGGCGGCGAACCCGCCCTCCGCCAGTTCCAGCGCCGCGGCGGCCCAGTCGCCGGCGGGCTCGTCCAGCCCCAGCCGGCGCACCAGCGGGGTGATGCACACCTCGTCGGTGATGGCGCTGCTGGCGGCCACCGGCAGCCCCGCCGCCTGGGCCTCCACCAGCGTCACCGGCAGGCCCTCGTGGTGGGAGGGGAAGATAAAGCAGTCCATGGCGGAAAGCAGCGCCGGCACGTCCTGCCGGGGGCCGAGAAAGCGCACCGCGCTCTCAAGGCCCAGCTTGCGGGCGGCCTCGGCCATTTTGGGACGCAGGGGGCCGTCCCCCGCCAGCAGCAGGGCGCTGTCCGGCCGGCGGGCGTGGAGGGCGGCGAAAATTTCCAGAAGAAACGCGTGGTTCTTCTGCTCGGTGAACCGGCCCACATGCCCGGCCACAAAGGTGCTTTCGGCAAGGCCCAGCTCGGCGCGGATGCGGCTTCGGGCCCCGGCGTCGGGGGCGAAGTCCTCCGGCTGCACTCCGTTGAAGAGGATGCGCGCGTCAGAGGCCTTTTCGCCGAACATCCAGTCGGCGGCGGCGCGGCTGCAGGCGAACAGGTCGGTGGCCCAGGGCAGCACCATCCGGCCGTAGCGGTCCTTCACCAGCTGGAAGGCGAGCCCACCCTCGTTTTTGGTGTTGTGGCTGTGAGCGATGCGCACCGGGATGCCCGCCTTTGCCGCCCGCTGCATCACAAGGCCGCTGAACTTGTCCATGTGGGAGTGGACGATGGGGTAGCGGGGCTCGGCGCGCAGTACCTTGTCCAGGGCCGCGGTGTAGACGAAGGGGCCCTTCTGGGTGATGAAGGGGATGCGGTGGATGTGCCCGCCCAGAGCTTCTATTTCCGGCTCGTACACGCCGGGGAAGGAGGAGACGAAATCGAACTGCACCTTCTCCCGGTCGATGTTGCGGTAGAGGTTCATGATGAGGCTCTCGTAGCCCCCGTGGCCCAGGCCCGCCACGCAGTGAAGCACCCGGATCGGCGCCATGCCGTCGCCCCCTTTTCAAGTCTTGGATACACGCTTCAGTATAACAAAAAGCCGGGGGCTTTGCAAATGAGCCGCCGGCAGAAAAAAGGGGCCCCGCCGCCCGGCGGAGCCCCTTTTGAAAGATCAGGGATTCACGTAATTGCGCACCAGCGCCTGCAAAAGGTCGTCCCGGTCCACCCTGCGGATGAGGGAGCGGGCGTTTTTGTAGGTGGTGATGTAGGTGGGGTCCTCCGAGAGGATGTAGCCCACCAGCTGATTGATGGGGTTGTATCCCTTTTCCTTCAGTGCGTCGTATACCTCCTGCACCACGGCGCGGATCTCGCGGTCGCGCTCGTCATAGATGGAGAATACAGCGGTAGGATCAGACATCTCAAAGCCCCCCTTTAGCAAGGTACTAGTTTATACGCAATAGTATACAGGAAAATCCGGCCGATTGCAAGCAGCGCAGTGCAACAAAACCGTGACACTTTTGTTAATTGTGCCCTCAGCTGCGCAGGGTCACGCCCATCTCGCCCAGGGCCTTCAGCACCCGGTCGATGGCCTCGTCCACCTCGGCGTCGGTGAGGGTGCGGTCCGCCGCGCGGAACACCAGGTTGTAAGCAAGGCTCTTTTTGCCCTCGCCCACCTTCTCGCCGGTATACACGTCGAAGAGGGTCAGGCTCTCCAGATTCTCGCCGGCGTTGGCCTTGATGCACCCGGCCAGATCGGCGGCAGCGGCGGTCTCGTCGGCCACCAGAGCCAGGTCGCGGCTGGTGGCGGGGTGCTTGGGCAGCGGCTCGAACTGAGGCTCGCCGCCCCGCAGCTCGAAGAGCTTGTCGAGGTTCAGGTCGGCGGCGACCACCCGGGCCTTCACGCCGTAGTTGGCGCAGACGGTGGGGTGAACTTCGCCCACGGTGCCCACCTTTTCGCCGTTCACAAAGAGGTCGGCGGCGCGGCCGGGATGGAAGGCAGTGCCCTCGGCGTTGCGCTTGGCGGTGAAGTCCTTGATGCCGGCGGTGGCCAGCAGGCCCTCCACCGCGCCCTTCATGGCCAGATAATCCCACTGGGGGCCGTAGGCCGCCAGAATGAGCTTCTGCACCTCGGTGGGCAGCAGGTCGCTGGGGGTCTTGCCCTCGGCGGCCAGCTTCTTGCACAGGGCGGGGTAGTCGTTGAAGTCGTTGTCCGCCACTTCATCCGCCAGGGCGCTGGGCAGATACTCGGTGGCCTGCTCGAACACCGCGCACTCGGCGGCGCGGGCGCTGAAGTTGCGGGCCACCACGTCCATCACGCTGGGCAGGGCGGTGGTGCGCATGATGCTGGTGTCTTCGCCCAGGGGGTTGGAGATGACCACCGCGTTGCGCAGGGGATCGTTCGCCGGCAGGTTGATCTGGTCGAAGCACTTGGCGCTGTAGAAGCTGAAGTTCTCGCACTCCCACAGGCCGTAGCCGGCCAGAGTGCGGGTGAGCTTTTCGTCAAAGCTCTGGCGGGGGGTGGGCCGGGCTTCGGCCACGCCCTTCATCAGGGTGCTGGGCATCATGTTGTAGCCCACATACCGGGCCACTTCCTCGGCCAGGTCGCAGTCACGCTTCACATCGTTGCGCAGGGTGGGGCAGACCACCACGTCGCCCTCGAGGCGGAAGCCCAGAGGCAGCAGGATGTCCACCATCTCCTGGCGGGAGAGGCTGGTGCCCAGCAGGCGGTTGATGACCTCGGGCCGCAGGGGCACACGGTTCTCGGTGCGGGGGGCGGGGTAGATGTCCACCACGCCGTCCACCACGTCGCCGGCGTCCAGCAGCTGCACCAGCTCCAGCGCGCGGGCCAGAGCCGGGGCGCAGGTGTTGGGGTCAAGGCCCTTGGAGTACTTGGCGGAGGCCTCGGTCTGCAGGCCCAGCTTCTTGGCGGTGGTGCGGATGGAGGGGCCGTAGAACATGGCGCTCTCGAACACCACGGTGGTGGTGCTCTCGTAGGTGCCGCTGTACTCGCCGCCCATCACGCCGGCCACGCCGATGGGGCCCGCGTCGTCGGCGATGACAAGCATCTCCTCGCTGAGGGGGCGGTCCACGCCGTCCAGGGTGACGATGTGCTCGCCGGGTTTCGCGTTGCGCACATGGATGTGCCGGCCGTTCACGTACTTGTGGTCGAAGCAGTGCATGGGCTGGCCGTACTCCAGCATCACGTAGTTGGTGATGTCCACCAGGTTGTTGATGGGGCGCACGCCGCAGGCCCGCAGCCGGTCACGCATCCACTTGGGGCTGGGAGCCACGCGCACGTTCTCCACCACCGCGCCGCAGTAGCGCATGCACAGCTCGCTGTTCTCGATGTCCACTTTCAAAAGGTCGTTCACGTTGCCGTGGCCGGGCTTCACCACCGGGGTGTGGTCCTTGAAGGGCACGCCGAAGGTGGCGGCGGCCTCCCGGCCCAGCTCCCGCACCGCCAGGCAGTCGGGGCGGTTGGGGGTGATCTCAAACTCAAAGACCACGTCGTCCATGCCGAGAGCTTCCACAGCGGGGGTGCCGGGGGCGGGCATGCCGTCGGGGTAGTCCCGCTCGTCCAGCACCAGGATGCCGTTTTCGATGGCGTAGGGGAAGTCGTGGACGGTCAGGCCCAGCTCGGAAAGGCTGCACAGCATGCCGCAGCTCTCCACGCCGCGAAGCACGCCTTTTTTGATCTCCACGCCGCCGGGCAGCTTCGAGCCGTCCAGCGCCACGGGCACAAGGTCGCCCACCTTGAGGTTGGCCGCGCCGGTGACGATCTGCAGCGGCGCGGACTGCCCAACCTCCACCTGGCAGATGACCATGTGGTCGGAGTCCGGATGGGGCACGATGGACTCAATGCGGCCGATGACCACGTTTTCCACCCCGTCGGCGGCGTTTTCATAGCACTCCACCTTGCTGCCGGTCATGGTGAGCCGGTCGGCCATCTCCTTGGCGGAGCAGGTAAGATCGGCGAATTCCTTCGCCCAATTCATGGGTAATACCATTGGTGTTGTCCCCCTTGTCCTCAGTTAAACTGCTTTAAGAAGCGCAGGTCGTTTTCGTACAGAAGGCGCATGTCGTCGATGCCGTAGCGCATCATGACCACACGCTCAAGGCCGATGCCGAAGGCGTAGCCGGTGTACTTCTCCGAGTCGATGCCGCAGTTTTCCAGCACCTTGGGGTGCACCATGCCGCAGCCCAGAATCTCGATCCAGCCCTCGCCCTTGCACATGGAGCAGCCCTTGCCGCCGCACTTGAAGCAGCTCATGTCCATCTCGGCGCTGGGCTCGGTGTAGGGGAAGTGATGGGGACGGAACCGTACCTTGGTGTCGGGGCCGTAGAGCTTTTTGATGAACACTTCCAGCGTGCCCTTCAGGTCGCTGAAGGTGATGCCCTCGTCCACGACCAGACCCTCGATCTGATGGAAGATGGGGCTGTGGGTGGCGTCCACCGCGTCGGAGCGGTACACCCGGCCGGGGGCGATGATGCGGATGGGGGGCTTGCGCTTTTCCATGGTGCGGATCTGCATGCCGCTGGTCTGGGTGCGCAGCAGGATGTTCTCGGTGATGTAGAAGGTGTCCTGGGTGTCGCGGGCGGGGTGGGTCTTGGGGATGGTGAGCATCTCGAAGTTGTAGTGGTCCAGCTCCACCTCGGGGCCGCTGACCACGTCAAAGCCCATGCCCAGGAAGATGTCCTTGAAGTCGTTCAGCACCAGATGGAAGGGGTGCAGGCCGCCCTGCTCCGGGCGCTTGCCCGGCAGGGTCACGTCGATGGTCTCGCCGGCAAGGCGGGCGGTAAGGGCGGCGTTTGCCAGCTCCTTCATCCGGGCGCGGATGCGCTCGTCGATCTCCTCACGCACCTGGTTCGCCAGCGCGCCCACCACCGGGCGCTCCTCGGCGCTCAGTTTGCCCATCTGCTTCAGAATGCCGGTGAGCTCGCCTTTTTTGCCCAAAAAGCGCACCCGCAGCTCGTCCACTGCCTTCTCACTGTCGGCGGCGGCGATCAGCTGGCTCGCCGTTTGGCGGATCTGTTCCAATGCCTCTTTCATGTCGTTTCCTCTCTTTCCTTCGGGGGGCAAACAAAAACGGCCTCGCCCCCGTGTTTTCACAGGGACGAAGCCGGTAAAAGCTCCGCGGTACCACCCGGATTCTTGCTCTTTGAGCAAACACTCAAGCTCCCGCTAACGGGGGAATGCCGTCTCTGCCTACTGCCGAAGGGTTCAGCAAAGCCGCTCGGAAGGGAACTTCACCTCCGCCCCCACCGCAGGGCCCTTGCAGCCGGGGGGCCCCTCTCTGTGCCGGGAGAACGGCGCTACTTTCCTTCGTCAGCGCGTTTCACAGCACTTATGATAGCACACCCTTTTCCGTTTTGCAAGCAAAAACGCCTTATTTTACCCGCTGGTAGAGGTTGAAGAAGGCGTCCCGGCCGTCGGGGGTGGGCTCGGTGGCGGTGAGCACCAGTTCGTAGTGTTCGGTGAGTTCCTCGTACATCGCATGGTTGTTGGCGGTGACGACGAAATCAAACTCGCCCCGGCGCACCATGTCCGCCGCCATGCCCTCCAGCTCCTCGTTGTCGAACAGGTTCAGCCGGCAGAAATAGGGGCAGGTGGGGGTGATGTCGCTGAAGGTGTAAAAGCCCACGTCCAGGATGCCCCAGGTCAGCAGGGTCTCGCCGCCCTGTTCCCGGATGTAGTCCGCGAAAATAGACTGGGGCAGTTCCTCCCGCTCATAGCCCATAAACCAGGTGTTGGGGCTCAGCCAGAGGGAGAGGGCGGCGCACACGGCGCACAGCTCCGCCAGCGCGCCGGCCAGCAGTTTGCCGGGCCGGGGAAGGAAACGCTGTGCCGCCCGCCCGGCCGCCGCAACGCCCAGAGGGAGGAAACAGGCGAACAGCAGGCCGTAGTAGGGAAAGCCGCGGCTGGCGCCCCACATGAACAGCGCGGTGAAGAACACCAGAGCGCACAGGCCCGCCCGCCCGGCGGGAGCCAGCATGCTGCGGCTCAGCACGGCGGCCAGAGCGCCCAAAACGCAGAGCACCGCCAGCAGCGGGTTGCGCAGCAGAGTTTCCGCGCCGGCCATGAAGATGTTATAGAGCGGCTCGCTCCAGTGGGTGGCGGGGGTGCCGTAATGGAAGATGTTGCGGTAGAAGTAGACGTCCCACAATTCGTCCAGCGCCCCGTTCGCCCCGAACCAGGCCAGCACCGCCGCCGACACCGCCGCCATGCCGCCCAGAAAAACAAGGCAGGCGCGCACGGCAAAGTCCTTTTCGCCCAGCCACAGCAGCAGCGCGAAGGAGGCCATCCAGGCGAAGTGGAAGCCCAGCATGGTGTATTTGGTCCAGAGAACGGCGCCCGCCAGCAGGCCGTTCACAAAGAACAGGGGCAGCGCGGGCCGCCAGCGGCTGTCCCTGGCAAAGGCGCGGCAGAACAGGTACAGCCCGAAGGCCAGCGCCGGCAGGGTGTATTCCTCGGCGGTGCTTCCGCTGGCAAAGGCGTCGCCGCTCCAGGCGGCCAGCGCCGTCAGCGGCACGCCGAGCAGCGCCGCGGCACGGGGAGCGAACAGCTGCACCGTGCGGGCGCTGAAATAGAGGAACACCGTCCCCGCGGCCACCTCCAGCAGCCAGACGCCCAAAAAGCTTTGCCGGCTCACCAGCGCGCCCAGCATCTGGATGAAAAACAGCAGGGGGCCTTTCTGGTCGATCAGGTCCCGGTAGGGCACCAGCCCGTCCAGCATGTTCCGGCCGATGGTGAAGTAGATGTTCGCGTCGCCCCCGCAGTGATAGGGGTAAAGCGGGCTGGACCAGCTGCACACAGCCAGCAGCACCGCCGCCGTGCCGGCGCAGAGGGCTGCCAGCAGGGGATCAAAACGCGCGGATTTCTGTTCCAAAGTGGTCCGTCTCCTTTCCGGGGCCATGGTCCCCGTCGGGATGTATCGTATCATATTTTTTGCCGCTCCACAACAAATTCGATTGCACCGGCGGCAAAAATATGCTCTAATGAAAGAAAATGACAAGGCAGGAGGGAACTGCGTATGGTCGCCGGCGTGGGCGTGGATATGGTGCGCATCGAGCGGATGGAAAAAAGCCTTTGCAGCGAGGCTTTTTGGCAGCGGGTGTTCGGGGCGGAAGAACGGGCCTTTCTGGAAACGCTCTCCCCGGCGCGGCGGGCGGCCAGCGCGGCGGCGAACTTCGCCGCCAAGGAGGCCTTTCTGAAAGCCTGCGGCAAGGGGCTGGGCGGTTTTTCTTTGGCGGACATCCAGGTGCTGCGGGCCGAGAGCGGCGCGCCCTATTATGCGCTGCGGGGCGCGGCGGCGGCATGGCTGGCGGAAAAAGGGCTGCACATGAGCCTTTCTTTGAGCCACGAGGGCGGCCTTGCCGCCGCCTTCACGGTGCTGGACCGGGCCTGATTAAACCCCGGCCCCGCCGGGCATACTACCACCGAGGCCCCGCACAAAAAGCGGGGGCAGCCATCGCCGCCTTTGTAAGGCGGGAGACATCGGAGGGTAGAGTTACATGGAAGTACACAGAGGCGAAGTGTTTTACGCGGACCTCAGCCCGGTGGTGGGCTCGGAGCAGGGCGGCGTGCGGCCGGTGCTCATTTTGCAGAACGACGTGGGCAACCGCCACAGCCCCACGGTGATCGCGGCGGCCATCACCTCCAAGCAGGACAAGACCCGCCTGCCCACCCACATCCAGCTGCCGGCGTCCACCTGCGGCCTGACGCGGGATTCCATCGTTTTGCTGGAGCAGATCCGCACGCTGGACAAGCGCCGCCTGCGGGAAAAGACCGGCGCGCTGCCGCCGGAGGCTCAGCAGAAGGTGGATCAGGCGCTAGGCATCAGCGTGGGCCTGCGCACCACCTGAATCAACAAAAAAGGACCCGCCGGTCAAACGCCCGGCGGGTCCTTTTTGCGTTTATTGCAGCATCATGCGCGCGGCTTTGTACACGTCGCCGCAGCCCAGGGTCAGCACCAGGTCGCCCGGCTCGGCGTTGGCCTTGATGTAGTCGGCGGCCTCCTTGAGGCCCGCCACCGTGACGCTGCCGGGGATCAGCGCCGCCAGATCCTCGCTCTTCACGCTGCCGTCGTCCACCTCGCGGCTGCCCATGATGGGGGTCAGCACCACACGGTCGGCAGCCTGGAGCACCTCGGCAAACTCGTGCAGCAGAGTGCGGGTGCGGCTGTAGGTGAAGGGCTGATGCACCGCCCACACCTTGTTGAAGCCCAGCTTCTTGGCGGTGGCCAGGGTGGCGGCCACTTCGGTGGGATGGTGGGCGTAGTCGTCGGCGATGGTCACGCCCTTCTCTTCGCCCAAAATCTCGAACCGACGCCCCGCGCCGGCAAAGCTGCGGGCTGCCGCCTCGGCGGCGCTGGCCTCCAGGCCCAGCGCCCGGGCGCAGCTGACCATGGCCAGCGCGTTGTAGATGTTGTGGTAGCCCGGCGCGGCCAGGCACAGGTGGGCGTAGTAGGTGTCCCACTCCAGCACGTCGAACTCGTAGAAGCCCGGCTTGTACTCCCGGATGTTGGTGGCCCGGTAGTCCGCCGATTTCTGGATGCCAAAGGTACGCACGTTGCGGTCGATGCTGTTGATGACCTGAATGACGCCCTCGTCGTCGGCGTTGGCCACGATGGTGTTGGTGGCCATCAGCGCGAACTTCTTGAAGGCCAGTTTCAGCTGGCCCATGGTGCCGTAGTAGTCCAGATGGTCGTTGTCAATGTTCAAAAGCACCGCGATGTGGGGCGTCAGCCGCAGGAAGGTCTCGGCGAACTCGCAGGCCTCCACCACGATGCAGCTGCCGGTGCCGGCCTTGCCGTAGCCGCCGATGAGGGGCAGCTTGCCGCCGATCACCGCCGCGGGGTCGCGGCCCGCCAGTTCCAGCATGGTGGTGATCATGCAGGTGGTGGTGGTCTTGCCGTGGGTGCCCGCCACACACACGCTGTGGGGGTACAGCCGGCTCACATAGCCCAGCAGCACGCTGCGCTCCAGCGTGGGGATGCCCCGGGCGTCCGCTTCCTGCAGTTCCGGGTTGTCTTCATGGATGGCCGCGGAGTAGATCACCATGTCCGCCCCGACCACGTTCTGCGGGTCGTGGCCCATGTATACGGTGATGCCCAGGGCGCGCTCGGCGTCGATGATGGAACCTTCGTTCACGTCGCTGCCGCTGATCTCGTAGCCCCGGGAGTTGAGGATCTGCACCAGCGGATACATGCCGCTGCCGCCGATGCCGATGAAATGCAGGTGCTTCACGCCCCGGAGAAGGCCGGGGTTGTAACCGCCGATGTAGCTCATTTGGGTCACCTCAAAAACAGAATGGGGCGAAGCGCGCTTCACCCGTCGCCGGAGAAAAGTGTTATCCTGTATCCCATTATATAATTTTTTCGCGACGAAATAAACACTCAAAAGGCAAAAAGTGGCGCTGTTTTTGCAAATTGTTTTGTGCGGCCTTTCGGCAGGCCGGTTTTTCACCTTATCGCGGGCGTCAAATTCGCATCTCCGTTCACTTTTGTTCTTTGCGGCGCATACCATGGGTCAAATCGGCACAAGACCGGCCCGGGCGCACAAAAGCCCGCGCCCGGCGCAAGGGGGGAAGGGCGATGGAAGGAAAACAGCCCGGGGTGTTTGCGGTGATCGGCGAAGACGCCCGCCAGCAGGCGGCGGCAGACTACCTGCGGGAGAAAGGGTTCGAGGTGACCGGCCCGGAGGGGCTGCCCCGGGCAAAGCGGGCGCTGCTGCCCATGCCGCTGGCGGCGAACGCGGCGGCGCTGGAACAGCTTCTGGCCGCGGCCCGGCCCGGCACACTGGCCTTCGGCGGCCGGGTGAGCGGGGCGGCAAAGGCGGCGGCAGCCGCCGCGGGCATCGAACTTGCGGACTATCTGGAGCGGGAGGAACTGGCGCGGCTGAACGCCATCCCCACGGCGGAGGGCTGCATCGGCCTTATCCTGCAAAAGCGGCGGCGCACGGTGTGGGGCAGCGGCGTGCTGGTGTTGGGCTACGGCCGGTGCGGCCAGGCGCTGGCGGTGCGGCTGGCGGCGCTGGGGGCTCACGTCACGGTGGCGGCCCGCAGCCCGGCCCAGCGGGCGCTGGCCATGAGCCAGGGGCTGGAAGCCGTGCCCATGGAGGCGGCGGACGGCCTGCTGGAAACCACCGATGTGGCGGTGAACACGGTGCCCGCCCCGGTGCTGGGCGCGACCCGATTGAAGCGCTTGCCGAAGGACGCGCTGGTCATCGACCTGGCCAGCCTGCCCGGCGGCACGGATTTTGAGGCGGCGAAGGAGCTGGGGGTGCGGGCCATTCACGCCCTCAGCCTGCCCGCCCGGTGCGCGCCGGTGACGGCGGGCCAGTTCGTGGCCCGGGCGGTGCTGGCCATGCTGGAAGAAAGGGGAGAGGGGATCTGATGGAAACGATGCGTGTGGTGTGGGCGATGTGCGGCAGCTTCTGCACCTTTGAAAAGACCCTGGGCGCAATGGAGGAGATGGTGCGCGGCGGGGCGCAGGTGCTGCCGCTGATGAGCTTCAACGCCGCCGGGCTGGACACCCGCTTCGGCAAGGCGGAGGACTGGAAGAAAAAGACCGAGGCAATCACCGGCCGCCGGCCCATCGAGACGCTGCAGGGCGCGGAGCCGCTGGGGCCTCAGAACATGGCGGACGCCATGATCATCGCCCCCTGCACCGGGGCGACGCTGGCGAAGCTGGCCGCCGGCATCAGCGACACGCCGGTGACCCTGGGGGCCAAGAGCATGCTGCGGGGGGCAAAGCCGCTGGTTTTGGCGGTGAGCACCAACGACGGCCTGGCCGCCAGCATGGAGAACCTGGCCCGGCTCATCAACCGCAAAAATGTGTATCTGGTGCCCTTTGCCCAGGACGACTGGCTGAAAAAGCCCGCCAGCCTGCAAAGCGACTATTCCCTCATTGCCGACACGCTGGCCTGCGCCATGCGCGGCCGCCAGCTGCAGCCGGTGCTGCGGGAATGAAAAACACCCCCGGAGCCTGTCTCCGGGGGCTTTTGGGTTTCACAGGATTCCCCGCTCGGTGATGACCAGGTCGGCGGGCAGGTCGAACTCGTCGGCGGGCAGCCGGGGGAACACCGCCGCAGAGGGGCAAAAGACCACCCGCGCCGCGCCGCTGCGGGCGAAAAAGCGGTCGTAAAAGCCGCCGCCGTGGCCAAGACGGGCGCCGTTCGGCGCGGCGGCAAGGCAAGGAGCCACGATGAGGTCGATGGCCGCCGGGTCCACCGCCGGCAGGGTGCAGGGCGGCTCCAGGATGCCGTGGGGGCCCTTTTGCAGCGCGAACAGCGCCGCCACCCTGTGGGCTTCCATCCGCCCCTCCGGGCACTGGCGGGGCAGGCAGAGGGTACGCCCTTCCCGCAGGGCCGCCTGCAGAAGAGGCCGGGTGTCCGGCTCGGAGGGCATGCTCACAAAGCACATCACCGTGCGGGCGGTGTTCCACACCGGCAGCATCCGCAGATAGCGAAACATGGCCTCGCCCCAGCGGGCCGTGTCCTCCGGCGTGCAGCCGGCAAGGCGCGCCCGGGCCTCGGCGCGGGCCGCGCGTTTCTGTTCGCTGATGCTTTTCGGTTCCATCCGGGGCCGCCTCTTTTCCTGCCATATCCACCCCATTATACCACTGTCCTCCTCGATTTTTAAACAAAATGTGGAAATTCTGTGCACCCCTTGTGCGCCACAGTAAAATTTATGTATAATATTTCAGAACATGCCCGTTCCCGGCCCTGCCGGGGCGGTTTCGGATATTCTCACAAAGCAAAGGGACGTTGGCTTGAAAAAATTTTTTGCTGCACTGTGCGCGGCGGCGCTCTCCGCCGCTGTTTTTGCGCCCGCGGCGCTGGCCTACCAGGGGCCGGCGGTAAGCTGCGAGGCATATATCGTGATGGACGCCGACAGCGGCCAGGTCATCATGGAAAAGAACGCCGACGAGGTGCTCTATCCCGCCTCCATCACCAAGATCATGACCATGGCGCTGGCGCTGGAAAAGGCCCAGGGCCAGCTGGACACCCAGCTCACCGTGAGCTACGACGCGGTGCATCAGCTGGAGTACGGCTCCTCCCACATCGCCCTGCAGGAGGGCGAGGTGGTGAGCCTTGAGGACGTGCTCTACGGCACAGAGCTGGAGAGCGCCAACGACGGCGCCAACGTGCTGGCGGAGTACATCGGCGGCACCATCCAGGGCGGCGTGGACGCCATGAACGCCAAGGCGGCGGAACTGGGCCTTGCCAACACCCACTATATGAACCCCCACGGCCTGCACGATGACCAGCACTACACCACCGCCCGGGACATGGCCGTCATCACCCGCTGGGCGCTGAGCGTGCCGGGCTTTGAAGAGATCTTCTGCCGCACCGACCCCTGGACCATGGAGCCCACCAACAAGCAGCCCCAGCAGCGGGTGTTCCACTGCACCGACTGGATGCGCATCTCCGGCGACTATCTGCGCAGCTATGCCAAGGGCTCCAAGAACGGCTTCCACGACCAGGCCCTCACCACCTTCGTCAACTACGCCGAGCAGAACGGCATCCGCCTCATCTCGGTGGAGCTGAAGTGCCAGCGCCTGGAGGACAAGTTCCGGGACGCCTGCGCCATTCTGGACTACGCCTATGAAAACTTCACCCGGGTGGAGATCCCCGCCCCGGCCGAAGCCTTCCAGATCCCGGTGGTGGGCGGCGGCGAGGCGCTGGGCAACGCGCTGGTGCAGCCCAAAAGCGCCACCGCCCTGCTGCACAAAAGCCTCTCCACCGACGGTGTCACCGTGGACTACCAGATCCCTGACCAGTATGTGCTGGGCCAGCCCTTCGCCGCCAGCGTGACCTACTCGCTGCCGGAGAACGACTACCAGCCCTCCGCCCTCGGCTCGGCGGACCTGGAGGTGAGCGGCGTGGAGGAGGTGCTGGCTGCCAGCACCTATGTGCCCGCCTCCTCCCTGCGGCCGGAGGGCAACCCCGTGGGCGTGGCCGTTGCCGCGGCGGGCGCCGCCATGGCCCTGCTGCTGGGGGTGCGCCTGTGGCGCAAAGCGGGCGCGAAGCGGCCGGCCTCCGGCCCCACCCCCGCCCAGTGGGAGATCATTACCCGCAAGCCCCTGCCCGCGGAGCCGGCCCCCTGGGAAAAGGGAACGGACAGATCCTCTCCCCGCAGCCGTACCAAGCCCCCCAGCCGGGACTGATACAAGACAAAACACACCGGCCCCGCGGCGGCCTTTCGCCGGCGGGGCCCTTTTGCCGTCCGGCTTTTTGTTGCGTTTTGACACCGGATGGGGTAAAATATAAGTTGGTTAATTTTGTGCGGCAGCCGCCGCGGAAAGGCAAGGGACCAGAATGAACATCCTGCCCAACGATCTGGGCCGTCAGTACAGCCTCCACGCCGCCGAATACGAGGCGAAGGCGCTGGAAGTGCTGCGCAGCGGCTGGTATATCCTGGGCCGCGAGGTGGAGCAGTTTGAAAAGGAGTGGGCCGAATACATCGGCTCCAAATACTGCGTGGGCCTTGCCAGCGGGCTGGACGCGCTGTGGATCAGCTTCCGCCTTCTGGGCATCGGCCGGGGCGACGAGGTCATCGTCTGCTCCAACGCCTACATCGCCTGCGTCATGGGCATCTCCATGAACGGGGCCACCCCGGTGTTTGTGGAGCCGGACGAATACGACAACATCGACGCGGAGAAGATCGAAGCCGCCATCACCCCCCGCACCAAGGCCATCCTGGCGGTGCACCTGTTCGGCCAGGGGTGCGACATGACCCGCATCATGGACATCGCCCGCAGCCGCGGCCTCAAGGTGGTGGAGGACTGTGCCCAGAGCCACGGCAACCACTGGGAAGGCCGCACGGTGGGCACCTTCGGCGACGTGGGCTGCTTCTCCTTTTACCCCACCAAGGGCTGCGGCGCCTTCGGCGACGCGGGCTGCATCGTCACCGACGACGAGGCCCTGGCCCAGAAGTTCCGGGTCTACCGCAACTACGGCAGCGAAAAGCGCTATCACAACCAGGTGGTGGGCACCAACTCCCGCCTGGACGAACTGCAGGCGGGCCTGCTTCGGGTGAAGCTTTCCCACCTGCCGGAATTTGACGCCGAGCGCCGGGCCATCGCCGGGCGGTATCTGGCCGAACTGCATCATCCCCTCATCCGGCTGCCCAAGGTCCGTCCCGGAGCGGACAGCACCTGGCATCAGTTCGTCATCCATGTGGAAAAGGGCCGGGACGAACTGGCCGCCTATTTAAAGGAAAAGGGCATCGGCACCATCATCCACTATCCCATCCCGCCCCATCTGTCCGAGGCCTACCGGTACCTGGGCAAAAAGCGGGGGGATTACCCCATCGCCGAGCGCTACGCCGACGAGGTGCTCAGCCTGCCCATGTACAACGGCATGACCGAAGAAGAACAGACCTTTGTGATCGAGGCCGTCAACGCCTGGGAGCCGTGATATGATGAAAAACGACAACTACGACCGGGTGCAGCTGCTCTCCTTCGCGGACCTTGGCGACGAGCGGGGCAGCCTCATCGTGGTGGAGGGCGCGCAGCAGGTGCCCTTTGAAATAAAGCGCGTGTTCTATATGTACGGCAGCGACGCCGACGTGGTGCGCGGCCAGCACGCCAACCGGCGCACCGAGTTCGTGCTCATCAACGTGGCGGGCCGCAGCAAGGTGCGGGTGGACGACGGCTGCGGCCGGGAGGAAGTTTACAGCCTCGACAAGCCCAACACCGGCATCTACATCCCCCGCATGGTGTGGAAGGATATGTACGATTTTTCGCCGGACAGTGTGCTGCTGGTCCTGGCCAGCGAGCACTACGACGGCGGCGAGTACCTGCGGGACTACGAGGGCTTCAAGGCCGCGCTGGCAGCACAGAACGAAGAGGAATAAGGGGTAAGGAATCATGGGAAAATTCAAATTCATCGAGACGGAACTTCCGGGCGTGCTCATCGTGGAGCCCACCGTGTTCGGCGACGAGCGGGGCTACTTCATGGAGACCTTCCAGAAGGAGGAGTTCGCCGCCGCCGGCATCACCGACGAGTTCGTGCAGGATAACCAGTCCCGCTCTTCCCGGGGCGTGCTGCGGGGCGTGCACTTCCAGAAAGCGCACACCCAGGGCAAGCTGGTGCGGGTGACCAAAGGCGAGGTGTTCGACGTGGCGGTGGACTGCCGGCCGGGTAGCGCCACCTTCGGCAAGTGGACCGGCGTTATTTTGAGCGAGGAGAACAAGCGCCAGTTCTATGTGCCCCAGGGCTTTGCCCACGGCTTTCTGGTCTTGAGCGACGTGGCGGAATTCTGCTACAAGTGCACCGACGTTTACGACCCCGCCTCCGAGGGCGGCATCCCCTACGATGACCCCACCGTGGGCATCCAGTGGCCGGACTGCGGCTGTGAGTACCTTCTCAGCGAGAAGGACAAGCGCCACACCCCCTTCGCCGCCCAGACCTTTGAGTATTTTGAGAGGTGGTAAACCCCTTGAGCACTGTAAAACTATACATCAAGGATTTTTTCAGGTATCGATACCTTTTGTATAATCTCATCAGCCGGGACTTCAAGCTCAAGTACCGCCGCAGCGTGCTGGGCGTGGCCTGGAGCGTGCTGAACCCGCTGCTGATGTGCGGCGTGATGGTGGTGGTGTTCGGCAACCTGTTCCAGTTCCGGGGCGAGGGCATCACCAACTACCCCGTCTACCTGGTCATCGGCCAACTGATGTTCACCTTCTTCCGCGAGTCCACCACCATGGCCATGGGCAGCGTGATGGCCAACGCCATGCTGCTGCGCAAGGTGTACATCCCGAAGTATGTGTTCCCGCTGGAAAAAACCTGCTTCGGCCTTGTGAACTACTTCTTCAGTTTCATCGCCCTCATCATCATCATGCTCCTCACCCGCAGCCCCCTGCACGCCACGGTGCTGCTGGCGGTGTATCCCATCCTCACCATGTTCCTGTTCAGCCTGGGGGTGGGGCTGGTGCTCTCCACCATGGCGGTGTTCTTCCGGGACGTCATCCACCTGTGGGAAGTGTTCACCACTGTGCTGATGTACTTCTCCGCTATCTTCTACGACCCGGCCCAGTTCGGCAACGTGTATCTGGAGACCCTCATCAAATTCAACCCCATCTACTGGTACATCACCGCCTTCCGCGCCGCCGTGCTGGACGGCCAGCTGCTCACCCTGAACATGGTGGTCATCTGCGGCGCGTGCAGCCTCGCCATGCTGGCCTTTGGCCTGTTGGTGTTCAAAAAGAACCAGGACAAGTTCGTCCTGTACATGTGAGGGAGGGCGAACGATGGAACCCATCATCCAGGTAAAGGACGTCTCCATGCGCTTCAACCTCGCCAAGGAAAAAAGCGAGAGCCTGAAGGAATATTTCTTGCAGATCGCCCACGGCAAGCTCAAGTTCGACGAGTTCTACGCGCTGAAAAACGTCAGTCTCGACGTGCAGCCGGGCGACTTCTACGGCCTCATCGGCCTGAACGGCAGCGGCAAATCCACCCTGCTCAAGGTCATCAGCGGCGTTTATAAACCCACCAGCGGCAGCTGCACCGTGCGGGGCACCATCGCCCCCCTCATCGAGCTGGGCGCCGGCTTTGACATGGACCTCACCGCCCGGGAGAACATCTTCCTCAACGGCGCGGTGCTGGGCTTTACCCCGAAATACATCCGGGAACAGTTCGACGAGATCGTGGAGTTCAGCGAGCTGCACGACTTTCTGGACGTGCCGCTGAAAAACTACTCCAGCGGCATGGTGGCCCGCATCGCCTTTGCCATCGCCACCATCACAAAGCCGGACATCCTCATCGCCGACGAAATTTTGAGCGTGGGCGACTTCCTGTTCCAGCAAAAGTGCGAGGACCGCATGCAGAAGCTGATGAGCGGCGGCACCACCGTGATCCTGGTGAGCCACTCCATTGAGCAGATCGAGCGCATGTGCAACAAGGTGGCCTGGCTGGAGCACGGCCGCATCAAGATGAACGGCCCCACCGAAGAGGTGTGCGCCGCCTATAAGCAAACCACCCGGGACGCCGAGTGAACGACCCAACAGCCAGGAGGCAGGCCCCCCTGGCTGTTTTCCGCACCCGGGACAAAGGAGAGAACACCCCATGCCGGACAAAAAAGAACTGGAAGCCCCCCTGCCCGCCGACGTTGCCCGTGAAGACAGCGTGGGCGGCATGGCCCGTCGCCTTCTGGACCCCGCCCACGTCAAACAGGTGGCCGCCTGGTGCGCCCAGGTGGGCCGGGAGGAGGGCATGGAGGCCCTCTGGCGGGAGGTGGAGTTCCGCATCCGCCTGGCTCTGCACCGGGACACCTGGCGCTATCGGGCCGACCTGCCCACCCGCCGGATGCTGAACGCCCAGCGGGCGGAAAACCTGGCCGGGCCCACCATCAGCGTCTGCGTGCCCCTTTACAACACCCCCGCGCCGTTCCTGCGCCAGATGATCAACAGCGTGCTGACCCAGAGCTATCAGCGCTGGGAGCTGGTGCTGGCGGACGCCTCCGACGACGCCCACTCCGAAGTGGGCCGCATCGCCCAGAACTTTGCTAAAAAGGATGGTCGCATCCGCTATCTCAAGCTGGCGGAGAACGGCGGCATCGCCGCCAACACCAACGCGGCCCTGGCCGCCGCCACCGGCGACTGGCTCACTCTTTTGGACCACGACGACGTGCTCTACGCCAACGCCCTCTACCGTGTGGCCAAGGAGGCGCTGGCCGGGGCGGACTTCGTCTACTCCGATGAAATTGTCCTCTCGGCAGATTTGAAGCACCTGGTGGACTATCACTTCAAGCCTGATTTCGAGCCGGACTATCTGCGGGGCTGCAACTACATCACCCATCTGGCCGCCTTCTCCCGGCCCCTCTTCGAGCGGGCGGGCGGCGGCGAGCGCAGCGAGTACGACGGCAGCCAGGACTTTGAGATCATCCTGCGCCTCACCGAACACGCCGAAAAGGTGGCCCACATTCCCTATGTGCTCTACATCTGGCGCAGCCATTCCGGCAGCACCGCCAGCGGCATGGAGGCCAAACCCTACGCCCTGGCGGCGGGGGAGAAGGCCATCGACGACCACCTCAAGCGGGTGGGCCTTGCGGGCACGGCGAAGCGCATCGAGGGCTGCCCCGGCGCCTACCGGGTGAAGTACGCCCTCACCGGCACCCCCCTCATCAGCGTGCTCATTCCCAACAAAGACCATGTGGCCGATCTGGACCGCTGCCTTGCCAGCCTCTACGAAAAGGCGGGCTACGACAACTTTGAGGTCATCGTGGCGGAGAACAATTCCGCCGACCCCGCCACCTTCGCCTATTACGAAGAAGCAAAGAAAAAATATCCCCGGCTGCAGGTGGTCACTTATGAGGGCGGCTTCAACTTCTCGGCGGTGAACAACTTCGCCCGCCGGTTTGCCAAAGGCGAACAGCTGCTGCTTTTGAACAACGACATCGAGCTGCTCAGCGAGGGCTTTCTGGCCGAGATGCTCATGTTCAGCCAGCGGCCGGACGTGGGCTGCGTGGGCGCAAAACTCTACTATCCCGACGACCGCATCCAGCACGCGGGTGTGTTCCTTGGCATCAACGGCACCGCCGGCCACAGCCACAAGAGCCACCCCCGGGCCTCGGCGGGCGACCTTTATCGGCTGGCCACGCCCCAGAACCTGCTGGCGGTCACCGGCGCCTGCCTGATGGTCAAGACCGCTCTCTACGACGAGATGGGCGGCCTGGACGAAGAAAACTTCGCCGTGGCCTACAACGACATCGACCTGTGCCTGAAGCTTTGGAAGAAGGGCCTCACCAACGTGTTCACCCCCCACGCCGAAGCCTACCACTATGAGAGCAAGAGCCGCGGGCTGGACACCTTGAGCGAGAACGCCCGCCGCTACGAGGGGGAAAAGGCCCGGTTCATCGCCAAATACAGCGATATGATCGCCGCCGGCGACCCTTACTACAACCGCCATTTCAACCTGCTTTTTGAAAACTACGGCCTGAAATAAGGGCCTTTTGGGGGCGTTTTGCCATGAAACTGAAACTCAAACGCATCCGGGAGCTGTTCGGCTATGCCTTTGACCTTGTGAAAAGCGAGGGCCTTTTCGCTATGGTGCGGCGGGCGCTGGGCTTTTTCCGCCGCCGCTTCTTCGGCAAGCGGGCCCGCTACCTGCCCAAGAAAAAGGTGCTGCAGGCCCAGCGGGCGGGTCTGGCCGACCGGTGGGAGAATGGCGAAGCCCTGCCTCTCGTCAGCATCTGCGTGCCGCTCTACAACACGCCGGAGCCTTTCCTGCGGCAGTTTTTGGCCAGCGTTTTTGACCAGACCAGCACCCGATGGGAGCTGTGCCTGGCGGACGCATCCGACGCCTCCCACGCCTATGTGGGCGAGATCGTGAAGCAGCGAGCGGCTTTTGCGGAAAAGCTGGTGCCGGCGGCCGACCGGGTGAAGTACGTCAAGGTGGAAAACAAGGGCATCAGCGCCAACACCAACGCGGCGGCCCAGCTTGCCACCGGCGAATATCTGGCCCTGGCGGACCACGACGACATCCTCGCCCCCCACGCCGTTTATACCCTGCAGATGGCCATTCTGGACAGCGGCGCGGATTTTCTTTACAGCGACGAAGCCCTGTTTAAAAAGAGCATCCGCCGGCCCACGGTGGCCCACTTCAAGCCGGATTTCGCCCCGGACTATCTGGTCTGCTGCAACTACATCTGCCATCTCTCCGCCTTCAAGCGCAGCCTGTATTTTGAGGCGGGGGGCGAGCGGACGGAGTGCGACGGCAGCCAGGACCACGATCTGTTCCTGCGCCTCACCGACCGGCTGGACGATACCCAGATCTATCACATCCCCCAGGTGCTCTACTACTGGCGGGTCCACGGCGGCTCCACCAGCGGCGGCACCGCCGCCAAGCCCTATGTGGCCAAGGCGGCGAAAAAGGCCATCGCCGACCATCTGGAGCGCACCGGCCAGCGGGGCACCGTGCGGGACGGCCTTTACCCCAGCACCTACAAAGTGGACTATGAAATTGAGGGCGAGCCGCTGGTGAGCATCCTCATCCCCAACATGGATCACACCGACGATCTGGGAAAATGCCTCTCCTCGGTCTATAAAAAGACCAGCTGGCACAACTTTGAGGTCATCGTCATCGAGAATAACTCCAAAGAGGCGGCCACCTTCGACTACTACAAAAAAATCACCGGCCCCGAGGGCTATCCCCGCTGCCGGGTGGTGGAGTACAAAGCGGAGGGCGGCTTCAACTTCTCCGCCATCAACAACTTCGGCCGCAAGGCGGCAAAGGGCGACTACCTGCTGCTGCTCAACAACGATGTGGAGGTCATCAACCGGGAGTGGCTCACCGAAATGCTCATGCAGGCCAGCCGCCCGGGAGTGGCCATGTGCGGGGCCATGCTCTATTACCCCGACGACACCATCCAGCACGCGGGCATCGTCACGGGCCTCGGCGGCTACGCCGGCCACAGCCACAAATACCGCCCCCGCACCTCCGGCGGCTACATGTTCCGCGCCGCCACCGTGCAGGACTTTTCCGCCGTCACCGCCGCCTGCCTGCTGGTGCGCGCCCAGGTGTTCGACGGCTTGAACGGTCTGGACGAGGGCTTCACCGTGGCCTTCAACGATGTGGACTTCTGCCTGCGGGCCCGGCGGGCCGGCTGGCGGGTGGTCTGGACCCCCTACGCCCAGCTGTACCACTACGAGAGCAAGAGCCGGGGCATCGACGAGAAGGACAAGGCCAAAAAGGCCCGCTTTGCCGGCGAACAAAAGCGCCTCACCGACCGTTTCGGCCGGGAGAACCTCACCCGCGACCCCTACTATAACCCCGGCCTCACTCTGGATCGGGAGGACTTTTCCGAAAGCGGCGATCTGCGTCATCTGCAGAACTGCATGCCGGGCTGAACGGCAGATATTGTGTGTTGACAAGGCAAAATCGCTGCGGTATACTCAATATTGTTTTCAAAGCAAAACACCGCCCTCACAACTGACGGAATTTCGTGGGAGACCACGGGGGAGTGAGGTGCGCTTTTATGCCGACCGTCTGGGCAACATCGCATACGCGGTGCTGCCCTTTTTATTTCTCCGGGCGGCACAGAACACACCGAAAGGGGCTTTGCAAGATGGAACAGTGGAAGGATTTCGTGCCCGGCGCGTGGCAGGAGGAAATTAACGTTCGGGATTTTATCCAGAAAAACTACAAACCGTATACAGGGGACGGCAAGTTTCTTGCCGGCCCCACCGACCGCACCAACCGCTTGATGAAAAAGCTGGAGGCCCTGATGGCCGCCGAGCGGGAAAAGGGCGGTGTGCTGAAGGTGGACACCGAAACGGTGATGAGCCTTTTGACCTTCGCCCCCGGGTATCTGGACAAAGAGGACGAGCTCATCGTGGGCCTGCAGACCGACGAACCGCTGAAGCGGGGCGTCAACCCCTTCGGTGGCATCCGCATGGCCCGCAGCGCCTGCGAGGCCTACGGGTATAAACTCTCGGACAAAATCGAAGAAGAATTCCGCTATCGCACCACCCACAACGACGGCGTGTTCCGGGTGTATGGCCCCGAGACCCGCGCCGCCCGCCATTGCGGCCTCATCACCGGCCTGCCCGACGCCTACGGCCGGGGCCGCATCATCGGCGACTACCGCCGGGTGGCCCTCTACGGCGTGGAGAAGCTGGTGGAAGAAAAGCGCAAGGACATGGCCGGGCTGCATGCCCAGCCCATGACCGACGAGGTCATCCGCCTCATCGAGGAAGTCTGGCGGCAAATTGACTTTCTGAACAAGCTGGCGGACATGGCCAAGATGTACGGTTTTGACATCCGCCGCCCCGCCGCCAATGCCCACGAGGCGGTGCAGTGGCTGTATTTTGGCTACCTCGGCGCCATCAAGGAGCAGAACGGCGCGGCCATGAGCCTGGGCCGGGTGAGCACCTTTTTGGACATCTACTTCGAGCGGGACCTGGCCGCCGGCATTCTGGATGAGCAGGGCGCTCAGGAGCTGATGGACCACTTTGTGATGAAGCTGCGCATGGCCCGCCACCTGCGCACCCCCTCCTACAACGAGCTGTTCGGCGGCGATCCCATGTGGATCACCGAGGCGGTGGGCGGCATGGGCGAGGACGGCCGCACCCTGGTCACCAAGACCTCCTTCCGGATGCTGCACACCCTCTACGACCTGGGCCCCGCCCCCGAACCCAACCTCACGGTGCTCTGGTCCGGCGCGCTGCCCCAGGACTTCAAGGGGTTCTGCGCCAAGGTCTCCTGCGACACCGACGCCATCCAGTACGAGAACGACGACCTGATGCGCCCCATCTACGGCGACGACTACGCCATCGCCTGCTGCGTCTCCGCCATGCGGGTGGGCAAGGACATGCAGTTCTTCGGCGCCCGAACCAACCTGCCCAAACTCCTGCTCATGGCCCTCAACGGCGGGCGGGACGAGATGAAGAACGAGCAGGTGGGCCCGGCCACCGAGCCTTACGCCGGCGAGTATCTGGACTACGATGAGGTCTGCCGCCGGTTGGACTATTACCGCGCCTGGGTGGCAAAGGTGTACGCCAACACCATGAATGTCATCCACTATATGCACGACAAATACGCCTACGAGAAGCTGCAGATGGCCCTCCACGACACCGAGGTCCACCGCTACATGGCCTTCGGCATCGCCGGCCTCAGCGTGCTGGCCGACTCCCTCTCCGCCATCAAGTACGCCAGGGTGCGCTGTGTGCGGGACGAGGCCACCGGCCTCATCAGCGATTTTGAGGTGGAAGGGGAGTACCCCGCCTACGGCAACGACGACGACCGGGTGGACTCCATCGCCGCCGAGCAGGCACGCATCTTCTTTGAGGAGCTGAAAAAGCATCCTCTCTACCGGAACGCCGAGCCCACCCTTTCGGTGCTCACCATCACCTCCAACGTGGTCTACGGCAAAAAGACCGGCTCCACCCCCGACGGCCGCAAGGCGGGCGAACCCTTTGCCCCCGGCGCGAACCCCATGCACGGCAGGGAGAAGAGCGGCGCCCTGGCCAGCCTCAACTCGGTGGCCAAACTCAAATACGACTGCTGCAAGGACGGCATCTCCAACACCTTCTCCATCCTGCCGGAGGCCCTGGGCAAGACCGAGGCCGAGCGCCACGGCAACCTGGTGGCTCTGCTGGATGGCTATTTCGCCCAGATGGCCCACCATCTGAACGTGAACGTGATGAACCGCCAAATGCTGCAGGAGGCCTACGAGGACCCGTCGAAATACCCCAACCTCACCATCCGCGTTTCCGGCTACGCGGTGAACTTCCACAAGCTCAGCCGGGAACAGCAGCGGGAGGTCATCCGCCGCACCTTCCACAGCGCCATGTAAAAGGAGGCCCGGCCCATGGAAAACAGCGTCCTCACCGGCCGCGTCCACTCTTTCCAGTCCATGGGGGCGGTGGACGGCCCCGGCCTGCGCTATGTGGTGTTCTTTCAGGGGTGCCCTTTGCGCTGCGCCTACTGCCACAACCCGGACACCTGGGCCTTTGACGGCGGACAGGAAACCACGGTGGAGGATGTGCTGCAAAAGGTGCGCCGCTGCGCGCCCTATATCAAAAAGAACGGCGGCGTCACCCTCACCGGCGGCGAACCCCTGTCCCAGAGCGGGTTTGCCGCGGCGCTGCTGGTGGCCCTCAAGGCTGAGGGGTTTCACACCGCGCTGGACACCTCCGGCGCGGCCAGCCTTGAAAGCGCCGCAAAGGTGCTGGAACACACCGACCTGGTGCTGGCTGATTTGAAATTCACCACCGAAGAGGACTACCGCCGCCACACCGGCGGCAGCCTTGCCCACACCCTGGCGTTCCTGGACCTCTGCCGCGAGATGGGCCGCCCGGTGTGGCTGCGGCACGTGGTGGTGCCGGGGCTCAACGACGGCCCTGAGGCCGCGGCCCGGCTGGCCCAACTGGCCAAGGGGTATGACAATGTGGAAAAGGTGGAATTGCTGCCCTTCCGCACCCTCTGCATCGAAAAGTACGCCGCGCTGGGCCTGCCCTTTCCGCTGGAAGGCACGCCCCCGGCGGGCGAAGAACACCTTGCGCCCTTTTACGAAGCGTTGGGCCCTCTGGCCAAACCGGCAAAATAAAAAGAAAAGCGCCCTTTGGAGAATTTCTCCAAAGGGCGCTTTTGCGTCGGTTCATTTGCGGGGCCGCCGGGGGGAGGAAGGGCCTTGGGGGCGCGCACCCGGCTTTTTGGGCGCGGGCTTTTTCTTGCGCACGCTCCAGCCGAACTTGCCCAGCTGTTTGCCCAAAGCGTAGTAGTCGCCGTGGGCGTAGGCCAAAAGGCCCGCCTTTTCCAGATGCAGCTTGCCCGCGCTGTCCAAAAGGGCGGGGTCCACGTCCACCGCCACCACGTCCGCCAGAAACAGGTCGTGGCTGCCCAGCGCAATGCGCTGGAACACCTTGCACTCCAGACTCACCGGGCTTTCCGCCAGCAGGGGGCAGCCAACTTTCGAAGCGGGGGCGGTGTGCAGGCCCATGGCGGTGAATTTGTTCACATCTTTGCCGCTCTTCACGCCGCACCAGTCCACCGCTTTGGCCAGGGCCGTGGTGGGCAGGTTGAGGACGAATTCGCCGCTCTCTTTGATGAGGCCGTAGCTGTGGCGGGTGGGCCGAACGGAAATGGACACCCGGGGCGGCTGGGTGCAGATGGTGCCCACCCAGGCGACGGTGATGAGATTGGCCGCTTCCCCCTCGCCGCAGCTCACCAGCACCGGGGGCACCGGGCCCAGCAGGGCGCTGCCCGGCCAGGAGAGTTTCTCTTCACTCATGGGCCTTCTCCTCAAAGGTGGTCTCGCCGATGATGTAGCGGGGCCGGGCCTTGGTCTCCATGTAAATTTTGCCGATGTACTCGCCGATCACGCCAAGGCACAGCAGCTGGATGCCGCCCATGAAGCAGACGATGGAGATGGTGCTGGCCCAGCCGGCCACCGTGTGGCCCAGCAGTGCCGCCACCACCGCCCAGATCACCCCGATGAAGCTGATGCAGGAGACCAGCATGCCAAAGCCGGTGATGAGGCGGATGGGCTTCACCGACAGGCTGGTGATGCCGTCAAAGGCCAGGGCCAGCATCTTTTTCAGGGGGTAGTGGCTCTCGCCCGCCAGACGCTCGGCGCGCTCGTAGTAGACGCTGGTGCTCTTGAAGCCCACCAGCGGCACCATGCCCCGCAGGAAAATGTTCACCTCTTTGAAGTTGGCGAACTCTTTCAGAACCCGGCTGCTCAAAAGCCGGTAGTCCGCATGGTTGAACACCACCTGGGCGCCCATCCAGTTCATCAGTTTGTAAAAGCTCTCGGCGGTGAAACGCTTGAAGAAGGTGTCGGTGTCCCGCTTGGAGCGCACGCCGTACACCACTTCGCAGCCGTCGTGGTAAGCCTTTACCATCTCGTCCATGGCGTTGATGTCGTCCTGGCCGTCGCAGTCGATGCTGATGGTGATGTCACAGCGGTCTTTCACGGTCAAAAGGCCGCCCAGCAGGGCGTTCTGATGCCCCCGGTTGCGGGAGAGGCAGATGCCCTCCACCAGTTCCTCTTTGGCGGCCAGGTCCCGGATGATGGCCCAGGTGTTGTCCTTGGAGCCGTCGTTCACAAACACCGCCCGGCTTTCCGGGGCGATGAGGTCCGCGGCCATCAGGTCCCGCAGTTTCTGCAGGAACATGGGCGCGGTGACGGGCAGCACCTGCTGCTCGTTGTAGCAGGGGATGACGATGTACAAAACCGGCAGTTTCATGTTTCCATTCCTCCAAAGCGTTCAGCGCTGGTATTCCCGGGCAAGAGCCGCCCGGTCCAGAATTTTAAAACTGTTTTTATAGGTCTCGATCAGGCCCTGCGCCCGCATGCGGGAAATTTCCCGGCACAGGGCGCTGCGCTCGCAGTTCAGATACTCTGCCAGCCCCGCCCGGGAGAGGGGGATGGAGAAGGTGTCCGCCCCGGCGGCCTTCGCCTGGCCCAGCAGGTAGGCGCACAGCTTGGAGCGCAGGCTTTTCAGAATGAGCAGATCCACCCGGCGGCTCAGATCGAAGTATTTTTCCGAAATGGTGCGCACCAGGTTCTGCATCAGCTGGGTGTGCTCCGGGTGCATCGCCGCGCAGGGGCACAGCAGCTTGCGGCAGGGGATGAACATCGCCTTCGAGGGGCTGCGGGCGGTGATGGTCACCGGGCTTTTCACCGCGCTGCCCGCCAGCACGTCGCCGAACACGCTGCCCGGCACAAGGTCGGTGATGGACACCGCCGCGCCGTCCGGCGTGGTCTTGAGGGCGGTGGCGCTGCCCTCCAGCAGCACGCCGATCTCGCCGGTGTCGTAGCCCGCCAAAAGCAGGATGTCGCCCTTTTCGTAGCGGCGCACCGCCGGCGCAAAGCAGCCCATCAGCCGGGCGAGGCCCTCCGGCGGGATGTCAGCGAACAGGGGCGTGCCTGCCAGCAGGGGATAGTATTCTTCCACGGGCGGCTCCTTTCTGTGAAAAAGATAAATAAAAAAATCACAACAGTTGCCCGGGCAACAGCAATCTATCCCTCATTATAGTAAAATCTTCAAGGAAAAGCAATGCAAAGAGGGGCGAAGGGGCCCCGGGAAAGGTGGAATTTTCATGAAACAGTTTTACACCCGCATGCTCACCCGCACCGCGCTGCTGCTGGCGCTCTGTGTAGTGGTGCAGCAGTTCAAGACCGTCAGCCAGTTCATCACCGGCCCGCTGGTGAACCTCATCCTGCTGCTGGCCGCCCTGGCGGTGGGCCTTGGCAGCGGATTGTGCATCGCGGTGCTCAGCCCCATCCTCGCATTCCTCATCGCCCCCAGCCCCGTCATGCAGCTGATGCCTCAGCTCATCGTGCTGGTGGCCGCGGGCAACGCCGCCCTGGTGGTGTGCGCCTGGGCGCTGCGCAAACAGGATAAATTCTTCTGGCTTGGCTTTTTGCTGGGCGCGGCGGCCAAGGTGGCCGTGATGGCCGGCGGCCTGCAGTTTGTACTGCTGCCCCTCTTCGGCGGCGTGCTCAACGAAAAACAGGTGGCCACCGTCAGCACCATGTTCGGCGTGAACCAGTTCATCACCGCCCTCATCGGCGGCGTGCTGTGCGCCATCCTCTGGCCGCTGCTGCGCAAGGTGAAAGGCTTTGTGCTGCAAAAGGCGTAAACCCATCGCTCAAAAACGCCCCTGCGTTCGGCAGGGGCGTTTTTTTTTCGCGGTTCTTTAACTTCTGCAAAGGAGCGCCCTACAAAGGAGGTGTAAGGCAAAAACGAAAAAAACGGCGTCCTTTGGCGGGCGCCCTTTCAAGAGGAGGATACAATTATGAAGTGCTTTAATCATGAGGATCGGGACGCTGTGGCATACTGCCAGCATTGCGGAAAGGCTCTGTGCCGTGAATGCGCGGAAAAATACACCCCCTGCCTGTGCGACGACTGCTTCGAGGCTCTCTGGCAGGAGCAGCAGCGGCAGAAGCAGGCAGAAGAGGAGGCCTGGGGCGCCCAGCGCCGGGAGGAACTGGAGGGCACCGTCCGCGGATTTATGATCCGGGCGCTGATCGGCTTTGGCCTGTGCCTGGTGATGCTGCCGCCGCTGATGGAAGGCGTGCCGCTTCTCATGGTGCTGGTGCAGCTGCTGGTGCTGTTTTCGGTGCCCTTTGGCTGGCATCTCATCAGCGACGGTCAGGCCCGCATCCATGTGGACCTGATCGCCAGCGTGGGCTTCTGGGTCTTCCTTGGCTTTGCCAAGGGCGTGCTGTCCTTCTTCGTGGGGGTGCCCGCGCTGTTCATCCAGCTGTCGGAAGTCCTTCGGGCGAAAACCGAACTGGACGCCATGGCCGTGCAGAAGTAAGGGGGAATATAAAAAACGGGCCTGCGCGATGATGCACAGGCCCCTCTTTTTCAGTTCTTCGCTTCCTTGGCTTTCACAAGCTCGATGGCTTCCTTGCCGGTCATGTGGTCGATGGTCATCTCCAGCATGCACAGAGGCGCCCAGCCCCGGCGGATGGCGGCGTCAAGGCCCTCGGCGGTGTCGTCAGGCGCATATTTGCGGGCCAGTTTTTCAATGGCCGCCCGCTTTTCGCCGTCGTTCTCCAGCTCCCGGATGGTGCCGAAAGCGATCACGCTGCGGAAATAACTGGTGTACTCCTCGGGCACGATCTGGTCCTGGTCGATGACGCAGAAGGAGGCCTTCGGGCAGTGGCGGATGGCGTCCAGCTTGTGGCCGCTCTGGGCACAGTGGAAATAGAGCTTGTCCCCGTCGAACACATAGCTGATGGGCACGGCATAGGGGTAGCCGTCCTCACCCGAAAGAGCCAGCACGCCGGAGGTGCCCTTGTAGAGCACGGCGGCGGTCTCTTCGGCGTTCAGAAGCTGTTTGTGGCGGCGCATTTCTCGGAACATAAAAAACACCTCTCCTGACTGATAAAAATAAAGCGCCCCGTCCCCATTCCTTCTAAGGCCTAATGGAATGGGACAAAGACGCAAAACCCGGCGGCTTTTTTATAAGAAGCCGCCGCAAGCGACGCATCGCTTGCGACGAACTGGTGAGCCATCGGGGATTCGAACCCCGGACACCCTGATTAAAAGTCAGGTGCTCTGCCAACTGAGCTAATGGCTCATATTCTGAATACAGCTTAACAATTATAGCAACCGGGACAGGATTTGTCAACACATAAGAAGCAAAAGCAGTTTAGCAAAAGAAAAAAAGTGAAAAAATGAAATTTTCAGGGCGTGGAGAACGTCTAATTGTTACAAAGAGTTTACAAAACGGGCAAAAATGAGTATGATAAAAAGAGATGTACCGTTTCAGCTGAAGGGAGGACCGCCCATGAAGCGATTGCCTGTGTGCGCCGCGGCGCTGTTTTGTGCCGCCGCGCTGACCGGCTGCGTTTTTGCCCGGCCGCAGGAACTCGGGGCCACGCCCACGCCCCAGCCGGACGCCGCGCCGGAAACGCTGGTGACCTACGACACGCCTCAGGACATCGACCCCTACACCGGCCTGGCCCGGGGCGAGGATTATCCGCTGGGCCGCCGCGGCGTTGCGGTGATGATCAACAATGTGCGCGCCGCCTGGCCCCAGAGCGGCCTGAACAGCGCGGACCTTGTCTACGAGATCGTCACCGAAAGCGGCATCACCCGTCTGATGGCCGTTTACCGGGACTACGAGACGATGCCGGTGGTGGGGCCCATCCGCTCGGCGCGTGACCAGCATGTGCAGCTGATGCTGCCGCTGCAGACACTCTACGCCCACATCGGCACCTCCAATGTGGCGGCGCAGTATCTGGACCTTTATAAATACACTGAGACCAAGAGCATCGACGGCAAGTACCGCAACTTCTACTGGATCGACACCGAGCGTCGCAAGACCAAGGGCCAGGAGCACTGCGTCTACACCGACGGCCCCACTTTCGCCGCGGCGGTGGAGCAGTTCGGCCTGCAGACCACCTGTTCCTATGAACCGCCGCCGGTGTTCGACTTCGTGCGTTACGACCAGCCGGCCCGGCAGCTGGAGGGCGGCGAGGCGGCGGAAGTCTATCTGCGTTTTTCCGGATATGCCGACGCCACCTTCCGCTACGACGCGGAATCGGGCAAATATCTCAAATGGCAGTATGACCAGCCCCAGACCGACGCGGCCGACGGCGGCGCGCAGTACAGGGCGGACAATGTGTTCGTGCTCTTTGCCAAGATCGACAAATACCCCGACGGCGTGCTGGCCCATGTGCAGTTTGACCAGGGCGCGGGGCTCTATTTCAACGGCGGGCGCTACGAGCGGGTGCGCTGGATCAAGGAAGACCCGGCCAGCCCCCTGCGCATCGTGGACAATGAAGGCAAGGAGATCGACGTGAAGGTGAACCCCGGCACCAGCTACATCGCCGTGGTGGCCGACGAACAGATCGAAAACTGCCGCATCGACGGCCTGGCGCTGGAAGAGCTCTTTGGCGAATGAGCCCGGTGAAAATTTTCCGGGCCGGTTGCCCCGGCGCAGTGCGCCTGTTATAATAGACAACGGAATCGGGCGGTGCGCCGCCTGCAATAAAAAGCGGAATACGAGGGAACAAGTACATGAAACGTTTGCTGTGCATCCTGTTGGCCCTGACCATGTCGGTCAGCCTGTTCACCGCCTGCGGCGGCGATGAGACCACCACCTCCGGCGGCACCGCCGAACCCGGCGTGGAGGCCACGCCCGAGCCCACTCCCGAGCCCTACGAGGCCAATGTGCTCACCGGCTACGAGAAAGACGCCGACTACGCCGAAGGCCAGCGCATCACCGCGGTGATGGTGAACAACATCCAGACCTGCCGCCCCCAGAAGGGCCTGTCGGCTGCGGATGTTCTTTTTGAGATCAAGGTGGAGGGCGGCATCACCCGTTTCATGGCCCTGTTCACCGACTACAACAACATTCCGGACATCGGCCCCGTGCGCTCTGCCCGTGACCAGTTCTTCCGCCTGGTGCTGCCCTGGCAGCCGCTCTATGTCCACATCGGCCAGAGCGTGGTGCAAAAGGAGTACATCACCAACTACAACTACGACGAGTGGAACCTGGAAGGCAACTTCGACGGCAAGCTCTATTACCGCAACGAGGACCGCGTGAACTGGGCGGGCAATCATGTGGACACCGAGCACACCGCCTACACCAACGGCCAGCTCATCGCCGAGTACATTGAGCGCCACGACGTGGACGACCGCCGGATGTACAACTCCACCTTCTTTGACTTCGTGGACTACCGCGACCCCGCCCAGGTCCTCACCGGCGAGAACCTGGAGGGCGCCAGCGCCGACGCGGGCCGTGTGACCATCCGCCACTCCCAGTCCTACCGCACCCAGTTTGACTACGACTCCAGCCTCGGCCAGTACGCCATGGCCCAGTGGTACTACAGCAAGGGCGCCTACATGGATGCCATCGATGAGAACAACGGCCAGCAGCTGATGTTCGACAACCTGCTCATCCTCTTCACCGACATCCACACCTATCCCGGCCACGAGGCCAAGGATCTGCAGTACGCCGAGTACAGCTGGGGCGGCGTTGGCTACTACTGCTACGGCGGCAAGATCGAGCGCATCCGCTGGCAGAAGGGCACCCCGCTGGACACCCTGCGCATCGTGGACTTCAACACTCAGGAGCCTTTCGAGATCAACTGCGGCAAGACCTATGTGACCGTTGTGGACGAGGACGAGATCCCCGGCTTCACCTGGGAATCCCTGGAGACTGCTCAGGACGTGCAGGAGGCCCCCACCACCAACGACTTCGTGGAAAACGAGGATTAAACCTGACCCACTCTGGGGCCCCGGCCGGCATCGGCGGGGGCCCTTTTTGAACAGGATAAGGAGAACACACCCATGAAACTTGCAAAACGAGCTGTTGCTGCGGCGCTGGCCGTGCTGCTGCTGGCAGGCTGCACTGCTTCGGCGCCCTCCGGAAGCTCCGGCACGTCCCAGAGCACCAGCCAGCCGGCACAGGCCACTCCGGAACCCCACGCGGCCAACACCGAGATGCCCCTGCCCGAAGCGGGCATCAGCGCCCTTACCGGGCGCGCGGCCGAAAACCCCGGCCGCCGGCCGGTGGCGGTGATGGTGTCCAATGACGCAGCCGCCCGGCCCCAGTGGGGCATCGCCACCGCGGACCTGCTCATCGAGGCCAACACCGGCGGGGAGAACACCAGCCTGATGGCGGTGTTTGACAGCCTGGAAAAGGCGGTGAAGGTGGGCCCGGTGTGCCAGGGGCGGGACCTGTTCCTGCAGCTGGTGATGCCGGTGAACGCCATCCCCATGTACATCGGCAGCGACATCTACACCTCCAACCTGGTGAACTGGTTCACCTATCAGCCGCTGGACGGCGTGTACATCGGCGTGAACGCCTACAACCTGGACGGCCAGCGGGACCTCACCGCGCCCCAGGAGCTCAGCTGGTACGCCGACAACCGCCTGATCCAGAGCGCCATGGAATCCTACGGCCAGTCGGTGGACGGCGAGACCCCCACCTTCTTCTACTTTGATGAGGCCGCCGCGCCTGCCAAGGGCAACGGCTACCGCCTGGACATCGGCTACGGAGCCCAGCGCACCGCCCAGCTGGTGTACGACGAAGGCGAGGACAGCTACTTCCTCAAGGAGAACGACCAGGACCAGCTGGACGGCACCCTGGAGGACGGCCGGGTGCGCTGCACCAACGTGATCTTGCTGATGGCTTCTTCCGGCTTCAAGGACGACGGCGTCACCCGGGACTATGACATGACCGGCGGCGACGGGCTGTACCTTTCCGGCGGCGGCGCGGCGCAGATCAAATGGCAGAAGGGCGAGGCGGATCAGCCGCTGCAGCTTTTTGACGCGGAAGGCCAGCCCCTTTCTGTGCGGCCCGGCCGCAGCTACATCGGCGTGTGGGGCGGTTTTGAAGGCCAGAGCCTGCGCCTGCTGGACGCTTCCGGCGCTGAACAGGCCCTGCCCGCGGCGCCCGCGCCCATGGCCGCGCCCCAGACTGCCGACCCTGTGGCGTCCGCGCCTGTGGAGCCCGCCTCCGCGCCTGCCTCTGCGCCTGCGGAGCCCGCCTCCGCGCCTGCGGAACCCGCTTCTGCACCTGCGGAGCCTGCCTCCGCGGCCGGCTGACGGGGGAACGTATGGAAAACGCCCTGACCCCCAATACGAAAAAGCAGTGGATCGCTGCGGCGGCCTGCGCCGCGGCGGTGCTGCTGGTCTGCGCGCTGCCCTTTGCCAGCCGGGATCTGGTTGCCGGCCATGACGCGGTGTTCCACGTCCTGCGGCTGGAGGGCCTGGCCGACGCGCTGGGCGGCGGCGCGTCGCTGCCGGTGCGCATCTATTCGCTGTTTCTGGGCGGCTACGGTTATGCCGCCGGGCTGTTTTATCCCGACCTCTTCCTCTATCCCGCGGCGCTGGCCCGGGTGGCGGTGCTGGGGCCGGAGATGGCCTTCAAATTCCTGATGCTGTGCTGTGTGGCCCTTCAATGCGTCACCAGCTATTTCGCTGGCCGGGCCATCGGCAAAAGCCATTTTGCCGG
Source organism: Candidatus Allofournierella merdipullorum (assembly GCA_019116345.1). Lineage (GTDB taxonomy): Bacteria > Bacillota > Clostridia > Oscillospirales > Ruminococcaceae > Allofournierella_A > Allofournierella_A merdipullorum. Next base: position 49,991 of record DXBV01000013.1, read on the forward strand.
CTGTGCCTTCATGGTGCTCTACGGCCTGTGCCAGTACCACTTCACCAACCTCTACATCCGCAGCGCGGTGGGCGAGGTGCATGCTATGGCCTTTCTGCCCTTGGCGGTGTGGGGCCTGTGGGACCTCACCGAGGAGGGGGCAAAGAGACCCTGGCTGCTCTTTCTCGGCTTCACCGGCCTGGTGCTCAGCCACACCGTCAGCCTGGCGCTGATGGGTCTGGTGGCCATCGGCTGGGTGCTGGTGCGGCTGCCGAAGGTGCTGAACCGGCGCGCCATTCCGGGCGGCCTTTGCGCCGCGGCGGCCTGCCTTGCGGTGAGCTGCTACTACTGGCTGCCGGTGCTGGAACAGTTCTCCGCCGACGTGTTCAAGGTGAGCGCCGAACCCCTTACCCGGCTGGCTTACAATGTGATGACCCTCTCGGCCATCTTTGATCCTTCTTCCTACACCGGCCTCGGGCTGGGCGGCATGCTTGTTGTTGTGCTGGCCGTGGCGGCGGGCCTGTGGCTCGCCCGCCGGGGCGTGGGCTGCCGCCGGGGCTGGGTGTTCCTGGCGGTGGGGGTGCTGCTCACCTTTGCCACACTGAGCTGGGTGCCCTGGTCGAAGCTGGATGAGACGATGCTCACCAGCGTCCAGTTCCCCTGGCGGCTGAACGCCTTCGGTCAGATGTTTTTGTGCCTGGGGGCGGCCTGCCTGCTGGCCCGCCTTTCGGCCAAACGGGCGAGAGCGGCGGCGCTGGCGGCCTGCTTCGTGTTGTCTCTGGTCAACCTGGCCTGCCTGTGGCCCACCTTCCCGGAGCTGGTGAACTACGAGCGCAATTACTTCACCGGCCAGCGGGGCGAGACCTTCTATCTGGTGGGGGCCGAGTGGCTGCCCGCCGGAGTGAACACCATCGAGTACGCCTTTGAGCCGGAGGCCCAGTATACCAACGGAAAGGGCGTGTTCCAGGGCGAATACCTGCCGAACGGGGATTTCACGGCGCCCTTCGACGGCACCGCCGGCCTGTGGGGTATCCCCAAACTGTGGTATAAAGGCTATTCCGCCTGGGTGGAGCCTGCGGACGGCGGCGAGGCCGTTGCCGTGCCGCTGCACAAGGATGCCGGCGGCCGGGTGGAGCTGGATGTGCCCGAAGGCCTGCCGGAGGGGCGGCTGGTGGTGAGCTACACCGGCACCGCCCTGCAGCACGCCGCCGATTGGGTGAGCGGCCTGTCGGCTCTGGCGCTGGCGGGTACAGCCGCTGTGTACGGATTGCGCCGGGCGAAGAAAGCCCGCGGATGAAAAAACGGAGCGGCGCGCCGCCCCGAAGGAGAGAGGAGAAGGAATATGTCTCTGTTTGAACCCCGCACCCCCGTCTACAGCGGCGAGGGCGATGAGCTGAAAAAGGTGGAAAAGCTGCTGCACGACCACCAGATCGACTACAAGCTGAAGGCCGGCAGCACCGGCACGCTGGTGATGGTCAAGCGCGGCCGCGCCGACGAGGCGGAGATGGAGATCCGCGAGGCCAAAGCCCGCAACTGGCTGTGGTAACAAACAAAAGCAAAAGGCCCGCTGCCAACGGCAGCGGGCCTTCTTGTTTCTGTGAGCGGGGCGTCAGTTCTTCTTGCCCTTCAGCTCTTTCATGCGCAGGTCATGGCTCAGGATGCGCTTGCGGATGCGCAGGCTCTTGGGGGTGACCTCCAGCAGCTCGTCGGGGGCCAGGAACTCAAGGCAGCCTTCCAGGCTGAACTTGCTCACCGGCACCAGGCGCAGCGCGTCGTCGGAGCCGGAGGCGCGGGTGTTGGTGAGGTGCTTGGTCTTGCACACGTTCACGGTGATGTCCTCGCCGGTGGGGGTGTAGCCCACCACCATGCCGCCGTAGACCTTCTCGCCGGGGGTCACGATCAGAGTGCCGCGGCCCTGGGCGTTGAACAGGCCGTAGGTCACGGCGTCGCCGGTCTCGAAGCTGATCAGGCTGCCGGTGCTGCGGCAGGTGATGTCGCCCTGCCACTCCTCGTAGCCGTCAAAGATGGTGTTCATGATGCCCTCGCCGTGGGTGTCGGTGAGGAACTGGCTGCGGTAGCCGAACAGGCCGCGGCTGGGCATGCGGAACTCCAGACGCACCCGGGTGCCGATGGGCTCCATCTGCTGCAGAATGGCCTTGCGGGCGCCCAGAGCGGTCATCACCGCGCCCTGGTAGTCGGTGGGCACGTCCACGACCACCCGCTCCATGGGCTCCATGGTCTTGCCGTCCTCCACGTGGGTCAGGACCTTCGGGGGGCTGACCTGCAGCTCATAGCCTTCGCGGCGCATGGTCTCGATGAGGATGGACAGGTGCATTTCGCCGCGGCCCATCACACGGAAGGAATCGCTGGTGGCGGAGTCCTCCACCCGCAGGGCCACGTCCTTCAGCAGCTCGCGCTGCAGCCGGTCGCGGATCTGGCGGCTGGTGACGTACTTGCCTTCGCGGCCGGCGAAGGGGCTGTCGTTCACGGAGAAGGTCATCTCCACGGTGGGGTCGTTGATCTTCACGAAGGGCAGCGGCTCCACGTTGGCGGGGTCGCACAGGGTGTTGCCGATGGTCACGTCGGCCAGGCCGCTGAAGGCCACGATGTCGCCGGCCTTGGCCTCCTCGATGGGCTCGCGGCCGTTGGCCTTGAAGTCATACAGCTTGGTGATGCGCCCGCGCAGGGAGACGTCGGGGTTGTGCCAGTCGCACACCTGCACGTCCTGGCCCACCTTGGCCACGCCGTTCTGGATGCGGCCGATGCCGATGCGGCCCACGAAGTCGTTGTAGTCCACGCTGGAGCACAGCATCTGGAAGGGAGCCTCGGGGTCGCCCTCGGGGCACTTGACGTACTCCAGAATGGTGTCGAACAGGGGCTTCAGGTCGGTGCCCGGCACGTCGGGGCTGTAGCTGGCGGTGCCGGCGCGGCCGGAGCAGAACACCATGGGGCTGTCCAGCTGCTCGTCGGTGGCGCCCAGGTCCATCAGAAGCAGAAGCACTTCGTCGATGACTTCCTTGATGCGGGCGTCCGGACGGTCGATCTTGTTCACCGCGATGACCAGGCTCAGGTTCTGCTGCAGCGCTTTCTGCAGCACGAAACGGGTCTGGGGCATGCAGCCCTCGGCGGCGTCCACCAGCAGCAGCACGCCGTTGACCATCTTCAGAACACGCTCCACCTCGCCGCCGAAGTCGGCGTGGCCCGGAGTGTCCACGATGTTGATCTTCACACCGTTGTAAACGGTGGAACAGTTCTTGGCCAGAATGGTGATGCCGCGCTCCCGCTCGATGTCGCCGGAGTCCATCACGCGCTCAGCCACCTGCTGATTCTCCCGGAACGCGCCGCTCTGCTTGAGCATCTGGTCCACCAGGGTGGTCTTGCCATGGTCGACGTGGGCGATGATGGCAATGTTGCGCAGGTCTGTACGTTGCATTTGCGTACCCTTCCTTTCTTCCCGATGGCCGCGCCCGAAACGCGGCCTTATCTATTACTTCTATAATGCACAGTAAAAAGCACGCTATTTATAGTACGGCACGCCCTGCGGTTTGTCAAGAATATACAAATAATTTTTAAATATTCTGCCAAATGAACAAAATATGCGGTTTTGCTTGTGCTTTCGGAACCGCCGGAAAAGAAAATGAGAGGATTTTTGAAAAAAAAGGCTTGCAAAACCGCCGAACGTCTGCTATAATAACGAAGCTGTCACATGACATGGGCGGTTAGCTCAGCTGGTAGAGCATCTGCTTGACGTGCAGAGGGTCAGGGATTCGAGTTCCTTACCGCCCACCAATTCGCAAACCCCGGTATTTAGCCGAAAATGGCTTGATACCGGGGTTTTTCATTGCTTCTCATGGGTAGCCGTGGGCAGCAAAAAGCGCCTTTGGCGACACAGGAACTACACAGTATCTACACAGTAGATCGCGCACCATTCGTGCCCACTCATGGGCATAGGAACAAGGCTGCGTTGACACACTCCAGCGGCTATGATAGAATTGAGGCAGTGCCACCCCTCCGCCCGTTCTGGTGGAGGGGCAACGGCCTTGGTAGAGGTAGCGCCTCCGCTATTTGGTGGGGGTATGCGCCTCTATTTTTATGCGGCCTCGCTGGCGGGCATACACCGAACAGAGAGAGCACCAGCAAAACACCTACAGCCCGGCGGAATGTGGGGAATGGGGTGGCCCCATCAGCAGCGTTTGGATAGCCACACGCATTGCTTGCCCGGTATCTGCCCGACAAAAGAACGGCAGAGATACAGGAGACGGTGCAGGAGACAGCACAGCGGCAGAACACCACACAGCCACCCGGCATAAGCGCGGCAGTGCCTCTTTACAAAAAGCGCGAGGCAGGCTATACTTTACGCATAGCCCGCCCCGGCGGGTTGTGTGGCTCTTGTATCTGGCTTTGGTCGGCGTTGATACAAGGGCCTTTTCTTATGCCACAGCGGAGACGGTGAACCGCTGCACGGTCTGGGGCTTACAGAAGTCGTTGTACATGAACTCATACGCGGCCCGGAAAGCCTTGGTATCAAAGCGGCTGGTGGTCACGGCCTTGTTGCGGGCGACGTAGCCGCCGCACTCCACTTCTTCCAGCCCGTCCATGCCTGCCTTGATCCGCTCGGCCACGGCCTGCTTGCGGGCCTCCAGCTCCGCGATCTGGCGGGTGAGGCTGGCGTATTCGTCCAGGTTCTTCTTCATGGTCCTTTGGGTCATTGTTCGTACCTCCATTCTGTTTGTGGGGGATAGGGCAGGCACCCCGCCGGGCATCTTCTTGTCTATTGCCTCATGCTCACAAGTATATGGCCTGGCGTTTCGGGCGCTTTCGGCCGGGGCCGCTTTTACGGCTTCTCCCGGGTGCCTTTCCCGTCCCTGTGATTACATTATACTCTATTGACGCTAATATGTCTATTGACGTGATACACAATCTTTTGAGTATATATTAACGCTAATATTGTGCAATATGCATATTGACGCTAATATACATATTGTGCTATAATGTGGATAGTAAAAAAGGCTTTTCGTGAATAGGCTGGCCAAAAAGGAGGAGACGTATGGCAGTATCAAAAGCACAACAAAAGGCCGTTCAAAAATACGTGCAAAACAATTATGACAGAATAGCGTCGATTACTGTTCCCAAAGGACATAAAGCAGAGATACAGGCCCATGCGAAGGCACGGGGAGAAAGCATGAACAGCTTCATCAATCGTGCCATTGACGAGGCCATGGAGCGAGACCGGCAGCAATAACGCCCGCAGAGCAACAAGAAAGACCCCGCCACCCGGCGGGGCCTTTTCTGTGTGGCCATGCAGGCCGCGAGAAAATATTCGTAGCGACGGCGTGAAGCTCAGAGCCGGGCTGGGGGGAGGAGGGGACCGCCCCCCCAGTCAAGTGCCCGGCCACGGCAATGGTAGACCGATGAGTGGAGTTCTTTTTTCCTCTCCCGGGCACGTGTACCCCCTCCCCCATCAAAAAACGGGGGATGGAGTTTCGTGTCTTTATCGCGTGGGTCCAAGACATTCCCGATTTTACCGCACGCGCGGGGGTGTGGCGTTTGGTTGTGTCGCCTTGATAGAAAGCAAAACCGCCCGGCTTGCCTTTATGTAGACATACCCCCTTTCGCTGGATTTGGGCCCAGAGTTGGAAAAAGTTACCCACGCCAGTATGGAATGGCTCGCCGGGGATGAAATCACCCTGGGGGGCGTGCGTCTGGCGTTGTGAATCCATGCGCCGTGGTCATAGGCTCAAAACACACGAAAAACGCACAAAAAACGGGGTTCTTTCGCCAAAAATGACTTGGTATTCACAGGTTTTGAGAAGTCAGGCTTTTATACCTCTATCCGCGCGCAATATGATCGCGCGCATGACCCACCCCCTCCCGTGTATTTCCCGGTCGGTTTTTCGTGTGGGAGGCGTGCGGTCTTCCGCCCCGGGTCTAAAATACGACCCGCCGGGGGGGATGGCCTGAGGTATTCTCATTCATCCAGCAGCCCGCACAGCTCCGCAACGTCCAGGTCCAGCAGCTCGGCCAGGTGCTTTGTGTTGGCAGCCGCCAGCCGGCGCTCTTTTTCCTCCTGCCTCTCCACAAGGCGTTCTTCCACACTGCCCCTGTGTGCCCAGGCACCAAAGCCAGTGCCACGGTAGGCCCTGGAAAGAAGGTCTTCGCCATAGAACCGGCGCAACGACGCATTCCGGCGCATGGCCCGCAGCCCGTAGTACTCAAGCTGAGCAGCGCGAGAGGCGCTGACGCCCACGCATTCGCCGGCCTGTTTCAGGGTCAGCTTCTCGAAGAAGCGCCCGCGGACTACTTCCCGCTGCTGCTCCGGCAGCATGGCCAGCGCCTTATCCAATACGGGCCGCAACGTCTCCAAATACAAGGATTTCTCAAGGCTTTCGAACTCCTGCACAGCCGCCGGGTCGGCTACCATATCCGCGATGGTGCGGTCATCGTCATCACTGGGCAGCTGTTCATCCAGGCTTGAGGCACTGCTCAGGGGGTCCGCCGGGAGCCGAACCGTTTTCCCCTCCTCTGTGGTCATACACCGCCCGTGCCCGCCGATGGTGGCCTCACGGATCTGGTGCTTCACGGAGTATTGAAGTGCGGTCAGAAAAGCCCCCTTCTCCGGGTCGTGGTACTCGGCGGCCCGCTTCACAGCGAAGAAGCCTTCCTGCTCGAAGTCTTCCAGAGTAAGCCCGGCGGCGTCTGCTATGCTGCGGTTACGGTCATACCACCGCCAGAACATCGTGTGAAGCACCGGGCGGTTGATCTCCCACAGCTGCGCCAGTGCTGCCTCATTGCCCCGCCGGGCCAGCTGTGCCAGCATGTTGTTCAGTTCCTGCCGCTGGTCGATGGGCGCAGAGCCGGATTGCATTTGACTGCAAAAACCCTCCGCCGGGGATTGAATATCTTTCATTGCGCCGCCCTCCCGTTTCTGCTATACTGGTCTTGGTGATGGCCGTCCGGGAGGGCGGCTTTTTTATTTTATCTGCCCGGCGGGCTATCCTTACTCTGGGGGAAGTCCCCCTCCCCCGGGCACCGGCGACCCCGCGCCGTCCAGCGCCGATTTACACACAGAAGGATTTTTCACCCCGCCGGGCTGGCCTTGGATCATGCCGGGCCGCCGCCTTCTGCCACGTTCACCTCGATGACCTCGCCGGTGTCGCCGTCCACCACGTAGTCGGCCACGGTGGGCACCTCGCTCATGTCGGGGGCGATGTCGTGCTTGATGGTACCATCAGAGGCTACCGCTTTCACAAAGTCGCTCTTGAGGGGCGCATATCTCAGCACCTGCTTGAGGACGGTCTTCTTTGCCATCGCGTCGAAGCTGGTCTTCCAGGGGGAGAAGTCGCTGCCGTAGCTCTGGGAGAACCGCTCGGCGTGAGCCAGGATGTCCTCCTTGCTCATGACTTCAAACCCGAAGCCACCGTCTTTGGTGCGGAACATGGCATAGTAGCAGGTGACCTCGCCGCGATCCCGCAGGGCGGGCTTGTGGGTGAGCTTCGGCTCCAGGCCGTACTCATAGGAGAACTCGTCGTTCTCCCGCACGGCTTGGGCCTGGATGATGGACACCTGCCCGCTGCGGTAGGCAAGGTCGATGAGGCCCTTGTACCCGATCTGAAACTGACACTCCAGGACGCCCTTGTTTTTGTAGGGCAGCAGGTAGGCCTGGCCCAGCGGAGTGTTGGGCTCCAGGCCCAGCTGCGCGGCGGTCATCATCGCGCCCAGAAAGCTCTGGGGCGTGGTCTCGGCCAGCTTGGGCGTGCTGGAAACTGCTGTCATAACAATACGGGAGAACCGCTCCGGGGTGAGCACGCTGGGCAGCGCCTTTGCAATCTGCCCCTCCATTTTGGCGATATAGGCGTTCAGAACCTTCTTCGGATCAGTCTTTACTGCGGCGGTATTGCCGGCGGCCTTTGCGATGGTGCCGGCGGTGTTGGTGGTCATTGCCATGTCAATTTACTCCTTCCTCTCCTTCACCGAGAACACACGATACTCGGTGGTCTTCAGATACTGCTTGTAGATCTCCGGCCGCTCCCGCTTGAGGGCGGCGGTGTCCACGCCGGTGCGCTTGCGGGTGACCCAGCTGCAGGAAAGGCCATCGGTGAAGCCCAGGGCGGCGGCCCCCATCCGGGCCATGGTGCGGGCCTTGATGGCGTCCCGCTCGTTCTGCAGGTCAAGGATTGCCTCCTGGATGTGCTGGTACTGAGCAAGCTCTGCGGCGGCGTCCTTCGGTAACATCAGCTCCAGGCCGCTGTCCTCCTCCGGGTACATCTGTCGCAATGCGTTCTGGGTGGCGTCGCTGCCGTCCAGCTCCGGCGGCTCCTCCCTCTGCAGCCGCTCCCAGAACTCCCCCTCGGCAACTGCCAGTGCGCTGATTTCTTCCTCGTCCCGTTCGATGACGAAGTCATAAAACCCACGGTTGAGCACCAGCACCGCCAGGTACATGCGTTCAAAGCCCATCACGGCCATGTAGTGCTGGCACTGGACGTAGTAGGTCAGCGGGATCTCGCCGCCGGCGAAGTCGTGCTTGTTGTAGAGGCTGGTGGTTTTGCACTCAAGGCCCGCATTTTCCCCCACGATCTCCCGGTCGATGTCCGCCAGCATCCAGGGCCAGATGGTGGAGCGCCACATCGTGTTGTTGCGCTTGACCCGCTTGCCGGTGCGCTCCATCCATCGCTCGGCCACGTACTGCTCCAGGTCTCTGCCCTGGCGCATGGCCTCGGTGTCCTCCTTCTCCGGCAGCGCCCCCACCTTCTCACAGTACAGGTAGTAGGAACTGCTGAACGGGTTAAGGCCCACGATGGTGGAGGCGTCGCTGCCACCGATACCGCTGCGGCGGTATTCCAGCCACTGCTCGCGGGTGATGGTGGTCACGTTCACCACCGCTTCCCGGCGGGCGCTCTTTTTTGCGGCCATATATCACGCACCTCCTTTCCTATGTGGTTGTTTGTCATTCTTGTCGACTTCCAGCCGAATGGCCTTTGCCGCTTCAAACAAATGACTATACACAAAATACAGGCCGTCCAGATGCTCTTCTGCCGGAAATTCTCCGCTACTCATGGCGGTATAGATTGCACACAAGGCATTGATTCCGCACTCCATGTCATATACAGCTGTGTCAAGATCCATTCGGTTCATTCTTGCATTTTCCTCCGTTTCTTGGTATGATGGAGGCGAAACGGGGCTTCATATCCGCTTCGCCTGTTGCCGCCTTTGGGTGTTCCAGCACCCGGGGCGGTTTATTTTTTTGCATTGACGTCCACCAGAGCGCGGGCCAGGCTGGTGCGGGTTATGTACCGGCCCAGGCCATGCCCCACAAACGGGAATATCCTGGCGGCGGTCTTTCGGCCAATGCCGGTGTATGCAGATACCTCCAGCACATTCAGGCACTCCTTGTCGGGGAAAGCCGCGATCACGCTTTCCAGTTGGTCACGGTATCCGGGCAATTCTTTCGGCATGGTTTACTCCACCTCCTGCATTCGATAATTCTTATCACGGTCTTTGAGGATGGACAGCACGTTCTTACCGGCCAGCTCTTTGACCCTGGAAGCTATTCCTTCGTCAATGTCCATGAGCTGCTGCAGCGTCCACTCGCTGCTGATGATGGTGAGGCGGTCAGGGTGGTTGTATCGACTGTAAAGCAGGTCGATTGCAAGGTTTAAGTCCCCCGGCGGGATCATGCAGCCGTTCTGCACCTTGAAAAGGTCGTCGATGTACAGCAGCGGGGCCTTCTGGTATTGCTCCATCAGCCGCACATACTCCGGTGTGTTCATCACGGCCTTGAGAACCTGGGCGCTGCTGCGCCATTCCATGTATCTGCCGGACCACCCGACCTTCAGCAGCCGGTTCATGATCGCCACACACAGGTGTGTTTTGCCGGCTCCCGGCTGCCCGCCGATATAGAACCAGCCCGCCGGGCTTTTTGCGTATGTCATGGCCTTGGCCTTTGTCTTCTGCTGCCACTCGGCAGTGACGCTGTAGCGGCTGAAGGTGTACCGCGCCAGCATATCGCGGGACAGGCTGCTCTTGCTCGCCCTCGTCAATCCCCGGCGGACTGTCATACACTCGCATTCCCGCACAGTGTCCATGCTCAGGTAGATCAGCCCCTTGTTGTGGCACACCGGGCAATCGTAGCCGGTGAGCTTGCCCTCGGCCTCGTTCATCCGGCGCACCTTATCCAGCTCCCAGGCGCTGAGACCTTCCGGCTCTGCCGGCCCGCCGGGTGGCTGGTCAGACAACAAGGCCTGCGTATTTTCCGGCATCTTCTTCTCCTTTCTGCTGGTTTCTGCCGCCGTCACGCTGTTCCCAGGTCCTCACGGCTGCCCGCCAGTCTTTCATCTTGTTTTTGCCCACCATCCACCCTTTGGTCTCGTAGAAGTCTACAAACCGCTGGGGATCTACATCGTTCCTGCGCTCCTGGCAGTAGGCTTTCACCTCTTCAACGGTGGGAGGAATGAAGCGAGAGCGGGGCGGCTTGTCCGCCCGGGGTTCCCCCACACCCCCTAAAATATAATATTCATTCTCTTTCTCACTCTCTTTCTCTTTCTCTTTCTC
>DXBV01000118.1 GCA_019116345.1 Candidatus Allofournierella merdipullorum
GTTTCAAAAAGCCGCCGCACGCTTTAAAAACAGCGTGCGGCGGCCTTTTTTGAGGGGGTGCAACTGCCGGTTGCCAAACTTCCAAGGCGGCTTGGTGGACATCGGGCCGGCAAACGGATATACTTTTACCAGTACAGTCGAAAGGGGGGGGCCGCAAGATGAGCCTGGGAGAAAGCATTGCCCGCCTGCGGGCACAAAACGGCTGGTCGCAGGGAGAGCTGGCAGACAAACTGGAGGTATCCCGCCAATCGGTGTCCAAATGGGAGACCGACGCCTCGGTGCCGGACCTGGATAAACTTGTGAAACTGAGCGAAGCCTTTGGCGTTTCGCTGGACGAGCTGGTGCACGGACGAAGCGGCACAGCGCCCTGCCCTGCCCCATCGCCTGTCGCTTCTCTCCCCTCTCCCATACCAGCACAGAAAACCGGTGTGAGCGGCGGGCAGAAAATCGCGGCGCTGGTGCTGTTTTTGTGCGGCCTGATGGTGCTTTTTGTCTTTCTTCTTTTGGGCGGCGACATGTTCAGCTTTTTGTTCGCTGCACCCTTCTGGCTGTGCGCGGGCATCTGCGCGGTGTGCCGCAAAAACGCGGGGCTCTGGTGCGGCTGGGCGGTGTATTTCTGCGCCGCGCTTTATATGCGGCTGGCCACAGGCATTTCCTGGAGCCTTGTTCTGCTGACCCACATCTATGAACCCAGCTGGAACTACGCCCGCCTCGCCGCGGCCTGGGTGGAGCTGGCGATCATCCTGGTGCTGCTGGCCGTCACGGTACTGCGCTTTCGCCGTCTGCCGCTGGCCACGGGGCGGGACACCCTCATCGCGCTGGCCGCCGGATGGCTGGGCTTTCTGCTGGTGCGAGCTGTGGGCGGATACGTTCTCACCCACTACTTCCGCCTTGCCGGGGCGATAGGGGTTTTGTACTATCTGTTCGGTTTTGCCCAGCTGGGCGCGCTGGCGGTGCTGCTCTGCTTCTCCGCCCGGTATCTCCACAGTCTGCGACACAAACAACAATAAAAAACGCCGGGGCGCTCCCAAACAGGAGTGCCCCGGCGGTGTTTTATGCGCAGCGCCCGGCGGGATTCCCGGTGCAGACCACTTCGCCTTTGGCGGCGGGGTCGTCCCGGATGACTTCGCCCACGGCGGGAGCCTCGATGCGGCCCGCTTTGGGGTTCTTGACGCTGTCGATGGGGGTGGTGACGGTGGCCTCCACCTCGCTCTTTTCAAAAGCAAGGTCGGTGTGTTCCATGCGGCAGTTCACCAGCCGCAGCCCCTTGCAGTAGCACAGGGGCTGGGTGCCCCGGATGACGCAGTTTTCAAAGGTGAGGTTTTGGCTGTACCAACCCAGGTACTCCCCTTCCAACACGCTGTTTCTCACCACCACGTTGCGGGCGTGCCAGAAGGCGTCCTTGGTGGTCAGGCGGCAGTTTTCCAGCACCGCGTCGCGAATGTACTGGAAGGAGTATTTGCCCGAGAAGGTCACGCCCCGAAACCGCAGACCGGAGGCGCGCATCATGAAATACTCGCTCTCGGCGGTGCAGTCCTCCATAGTCACCTTTTTGGAAGACCAGCCGAACTCCGGCGAGCGGATGTCGCAGCCTTTCAGCTCCACATCCGCACACTCCCGCAGGGCTTTGATGCCGTGGAGGCGGGTGTCCTTCAGGCGGATGCGCCGGGAATACCACAAAGCGGCGCGGCAGTTTTCGGTGAGGTCGCACCCCTTCACTTCCAAGCCACGATCGTGCCAGAAGGGGTAACGCAGGTCAAAAAAGCAGTGTTCGGCGGCGATGTTCGCGCACTCCTTGAAGGCGCTCTCGCCGTCGGCGGGGCCTTCAAAACGGCAATTCACCGTTTTCACGTTCCGCACGCCGTAAAGCGCGCGCTCCTGGTCAAAGCTCTCATTCTCGATGATCTTCATACTCGTTTCTCCATCCATGGGGCTCAAAGCGCCCTTTTCTTCACCCTCAGTATACGCCCCGCACCTCAAAAGCACAAATGCTTATATTTTATGCATTTCCATAGCTCGCAGGCATAGAACAAGCACAATATGCTCAAAGAGCAAAAAGCAGCGGGGCGCGCGTTTTGCCGCGTGCCCCGCAGAAGGGAGGATATAAGATTCAGGTCACTCCACCGTGACGCTCTTGGCCAGGTTGCGGGGTTTATCCACGTCCAGGCCTTTGCCCACCGCCACATAGTAGCTCAGAAGCTGCAGGGGCACCACCGCCAGCGATGCGGCGAACAGCGGGTCGGTGCGGGGCACATAGACCGCGAAGTCCACCGTGTCCTCGATGCCGTAGTTGCCGCTGCAGGTCAGGCCCATGAGATAAGCGCCCCGGCTTTTGCACTCCACCAGGTTGCTCACCGTCTTTTCGTAGAGTTCGGCCTGGGTGGCAAGGCCCACCACCAGCGTGCCCTCCTCGATGAGGCTGATGGTGCCGTGCTTCAGCTCACCCGCGGCGTAGGCCTCGGAGTGGATGTAGCTGATCTCCTTGAGCTTGAGGCTGCCCTCCAGGCTGATGGCGTAGTCGATGCCGCGGCCGATGAAGAAGCAGTCGTGCATGGCCACCTGCTTGGAGGCGAACCACTGCAGCCGCTCCTTGTCCTCCAGGATCTTCTCGATTTTGCCGGGCAGGCTTTCCAGCTCCTGCACCAGCCGGGCGCTGCGGTCGGCGTCGATGGCGCCCTTCGCCAGCGCCAGACGGATGGCCAGCACATACATCGCCACCAGCTGGGCGCTGTAGGCCTTGGTGGTGGCCACGGCAATTTCCGGGCCGGCCAGGGTGTACATCACGTTGTCCGCCTCGCGGGCAATGGAAGAGCCCACCACGTTCACGACTCCCAGGGTGCGGGCGCCCAGCTGTTTTGCCTCCCGCAGGGCGGCGAGGCTGTCCGCCGTTTCGCCGGACTGGCTGATGACCACCACCAGCGTGCCCTCCGCCAGCAGCGGCTGACGATAGCGGAACTCCGACGCCAGCTCCACCCGCACCGGCACCCGGGCCAGCTGCTCAATCACATACTGGGCGGTCATGCCCACATGCCAGGCAGAGCCGCAGGCCACCACGCAGACATTGCTCACCGACTTGAGTTCCTCGTCGGAAAGGCCGGCGGCGGAGAGGTCCGGCACACCGTCCTTGACAAAGGCGTGGAGGGTGTCCGCCACGGCCTTGGGCTGCTCGTGGATCTCCTTCATCATGAAGTACTCGTAGCCGGATTTCTCGGCGGCTTCGGAGTCCCACTGGATGGTGGTGATCTGCTTTTCGATGATGTCGCCGTCCAGGTTGTAGAAGGTCACCCGGCCCGGCTCCAGGCAGCCCAGCTCCATGTTGCCGATGTAGTAAACGTCCCGGGTGAACTTGAGGATCGCCGGCGCGTCGGAGGCCAGGAAGGTCTCCCCTTCGCCCACGCCGATGATCATGGGGCTGTCCTTGCGGGCGGCCCAGATCTGGCCGGGGTAATCCTTGAACATCACCGCCAGCGCGTAGGAGCCTCGGATGCGCACCATGGCGTGGTTGATGGCGTCCACCGGGGTACCCTCGTATTTTTTGTAATAATAGTCGATGAGCTTCACCGCCACCTCGGTGTCGGTGGTGGAGTAAAAGCGGTAGCCCTTTTTGGTCAGCTTGTCTTTCAGCTGCTGATAATTTTCAATGATGCCGTTGTGCACCGCCACCACGTTCATGTCGTCGCTGCAGTGGGGGTGGGCATTGGTCTCGCTGGGCTCGCCGTGGGTGGCCCAGCGGGTATGGCCGATGCCGCAGTTTCCCGGCAGGGCCAGGCCCCCGTTGATCTTTTCCGAAAGGACCTTCAGCCGGCCCTTGGCCTTCACCAGCTGCACCGGGGCGTCGCCGTCCCGGGTGGCTACTCCCGCCGAGTCATAGCCCCGGTACTCAAGTTTGGAAAGCCCCTCCAGAAGAAGGGGCGCGGCCTGCTTTGCGCCCGTGTATCCCACGATCCCGCACATTGGTCATCGCCTCCTGTTATACTTTTTTCCCACCTGAAAATCGCCTCTTCGGGCGTTTTTTGTGTTTCTTCCTTATTTCATGCAACATGAGCCGTTCCCGTGAGGAAAAGCCTTTTGTGCAAAAAACACGGATATAAGTATAACAGATTTTTCTCCGATTGCAACCCGGTTTTGAGGCGGAAGTCCGCGCAAGCCACTGACAGCGCCGATGCAGAGGGGAAAATTTTATTTTTTCTGCGGGCCCTGAAGCAGTTTCTGATAGGTCAGGTCCATGCCCAGCGCGCCCAGCGGCGCGGTGAGCAGGATGCCCACCACCGCCACCGACAGCACCAACTGCCCGCAGGCAAGGCCCGCCGCCAGCGGCACCGAGCCGATGGCCGCCTGCACGGTGGCTTTGGGCAGATAGGCGATGACGCAGAACAGCCGCTCCTTGCGGGAAAGGGCGGTGCCCGCCAGGCAGAGGGTGACGCCCACCGCCCGGAACACCAGCGCCAGCGCGATCATCGCGATCACGCCCAGGCCCGCGCCCAGGGTATAGCGCACGTCCACCGCCGCGCCCACCAGCACGAAGAGGATGACCTCCGCCGCCAGCCACAGCTTGCCGAACTTCTGGCTCAGGCGCATCGAGACACCCGGCGCGCACCGTAGCTTGAGCACACAGGCCATACTGACCACCGCAAGCAGGCCGGAGACGGGCAGCGTGCCCTCCAGCCAGTCCTCCACCGCCATCAGCAGGAAGGACACCCCCAGCACCACGATCACCTTCATGCTGTTGCGCATCATATGGGCGTGGGCATAGGCGGTCTCAAAGAAGGCGCTGAGCACCCAGCCCGCCGCCGCGCCCAGGGCCACGCCGCACACGATGGACACCGGAATGGACGCGAACGCCGCCAGGTCCGCCCCCCCCCGCCCCTGGGCCATGCCCAGGAAGGCGGAAAAGAGCACGATGACAAAGATGTCGTCGCAGGAGGCGCCGGCCATCACCATCTGGGGGATGCCCTGTTTTGTGCCCCAGCCCTCCTCCATCAGGCGCACCATGCGGGGCACCACCACCGCCGGCGAAACCGCCGCCATCACCGCGCCCATCACCGCCGCTTCGGCCAGAGAAAGGCCCAGCAGCACCGGAGCCAGCAGCACATAGGCCGCGATTTCAAAGCTGGCG
This sequence comes from Candidatus Allofournierella merdipullorum, assembly GCA_019116345.1. GTDB lineage: Bacteria > Bacillota > Clostridia > Oscillospirales > Ruminococcaceae > Allofournierella_A > Allofournierella_A merdipullorum. The sequence goes on from DXBV01000118.1 coordinate 5,117, forward strand.
GGCACAAAGCTCATCATCACCGCCGGGCGGCCCACCTTTTTCAGGTCCGCCAGATTCAGCGAAAGGCCCGCCTTGAGCAGGATGATGATAAGAGCCATCTGCCGCAGATCGGCGCTGATGGAGAGGATGGAATCATCCAGCACATTCAGCGCGCAAGGCCCCAGCACAACGCCCACCGCCAGCATGCCGATGATGCGGGGCAGGTGCAGCTGCTGGCAGATGGCCGCCGCCGCGAGGCCCGCCAGAAACACGAACGCAAGACTTGTTAACATACCAGTTCCTCCTTCGGGACGCAAAAAAAGCCGACAGCTTCCGCGACCCAATCGATCACAGAAGTCATCAGCTTTTGAAAAAGCGGTTTAGGTTTCCCAAGGGAGAACTTCATTCCCTGCCGGTCATTATCCACCGGCGCCGGCGGTTTGTAAAGGATGGATTTTTTGTGCCGGCCGACGCGGTTGATGGCCCCGCCGGGCCATGTTATAATGGGAGCATCCCGGGAAAAGCTATTTTCGGAGGTGCGCCATGAATCAGAATGACCTGAAATCCACCGGCCTGCGCCTGCTCAGGAAGGGGCAAAAAGGTCTTGTGCACGCGCTGTTCAGCCGGTTGGGCCTGTTTTTGGTCCTGCTGGTGATGGAGGTGCTGCTCGTTCTCAGCGCGTTCCGCTGGTTTGCCGGGCTGCTGCCCCACTTCATCGGCGGCGCAGCGCTGTTTTCGGCGGTGATGGTGCTGTATCTTCTCAACACCCGCATGGACGCCACCGCCAAGATCACCTGGCTGGTCATCATCATGTCCGCGCCCGGCGCCGGCGCGCTTTTGTTTTGGCTGGTGCGAAGCGACCTGGGGCACCGGGCAGAGAAAGCCCGTGTGGCCCAGATGATCGGCCTCACCCGTGACACCCTGCCTCCGCAGCCCGAAGCCTTTGCCGCGCTGGAAGAAGAAAACCCCGGCGCCGCTTCACTGGCCCGCTATGTTGGCCGCACCGGCTGCCAGCCGGTGTATCAAAACACCGAGGTGACCTACTTTCCTCTGGGCCAGGACAAATGGGAGCGATTGCTCACCGAACTGGAACAAGCGGAAAAGTTCATCTTTCTGGAATACTTCATCATCGACGAGGGCGTGATGTGGGGCCGTATCCTGGAGATCCTGGCCCGCAAGGCCAAAGAGGGCGTGGACGTGCGGGTGATGTACGACGGCACCTGCGAGTTCTCCACCCTGCCCCACGACTATCCCCGGCGATTGGCGAAGCTGGGCATCAAATGCAAGGCTTTTGCGCCGGTGGTGCCGCTGGTCTCCACCCACTACAACTATCGGGACCACCGCAAAATTCTGGTCATCGACGGCCACACCGCTTTCAACGGCGGGGTGAACCTGGCGGACGAATACATCAACCGCATCGAAAAGTACGGCTACTGGAAGGACACCGCCGTGATGCTCAAGGGCGAGGCTGCCCGCAGTTTCACGCTGATGTTCCTGCAGATGTGGAACGTGACCGAGCAGCCGCCCCAGTTCGGAGACTTCTGCGCCGCGCCGGTGCCCGCCCGCGGCGCGCCCGGCTTTGTGATGCCCTTCGGTGATTGCCCGCTGGATGAGGACAAGGTGGGCGAACAGGTCTACATGGATATTCTGAACCGCGCCACAAGGTATGTGCACATTATGACGCCCTACCTGATTTTGGATGGCGAGATGCAGAGCGCGCTGGAATTTGCCGCCCGGCGGGGCGTGGACGTGCGCATCATGCTGCCCGGCGTACCGGACAAGACCGCGCCCTACGCGTTGGCCAAGACCCATTACGCGGCCCTGCTGGACGCGGGGGTGAAACTTTACGAATACACCCCCGGCTTTGTGCACGCCAAGGTATTCGTGGCCGACGGGCGGGAGGCGGTGGTGGGCACCATCAACCTGGACTACCGCAGCCTTTACCACCACTTCGAGTGCGCCACCTGGATGTACGGCGTGGAGTGCATCGCGGACATCGAAGCGGACTTTGAATCCACCCTGGCCCAGTGCCGCGCGGTGGAAAAGGGCACCATCTGGCAGAACGCCCGGCGGCTTCGGCTGCTGGGGCCGGTGCTGAAGGTGGTCGCGCCCTTGATGTGACAAAAATGCCCGGCGGACAAGCGTCCGCCGGGCGTTTCTTTGTTTATTCCGCGGGGATGAACTGGTAGGTCTGGACCGTGGTGTCGGTGGGATAGAAGTAGAGCCAGTCGCCCGGTTTCATCACACCGCAGGTCAGGGAGAAGGCTTCGCCCGACTCGATCTCGGACTCAAACTCCGCGATCCGCCGGCTGTCCTGATCGAAGGCCAGCACAGGGGTGATGGAAACATGGCGTTCCTCGTCGATGTACGGCTCGTTGGCTTTCAGCGAGGCAAGGCCGGCGTCGGTCAAAGGGTTCATCTCGCTGTCGTAGTGGTGAAGGGCTCTTGTGCCGTTTTCCTCCACATAGATGCTGCCGTCGGCCATCACATCGGAGATGTAGCGCAGGCTGTCGGGAACGGCCACCGAGCCGTTGGTGTTCAGAATGCCAAAGCCGCCCTTATCCAGAAAGACCGGGCGGGAACCGGCGGTGATGCCCACGATCTTGCGGCCGTCGGTGCCCAGCTTTGCGCCGGTGCGGTCATAAGGCACGCCGCTCACCACAACACCCTCTTCCCAGGTGGTGAAATCAGGCAGGGGGCAGTTGCCGAAGCTGTAAGGCACGTCCTCCAGCACCACCGAACCGTCGGCGTTGTAGAGCACCGCGATGCCGCCGTCGGACTCACTCACAAAGTAGTAGCCGTTGCGCGGGTCGCACCAGCAGTTCTTGCCGCTGACGATCACCGAGCCGTCGGGCTTAAGCACATTATACTCGGTGCCCGCGTCGCTCTCACGGGCGCCCCAGCCCAGCTGGCCCATGGGCGAAATGCGGACGTAGGCAGGCTGCACCAGCACATTGCCCGAAAGGTCACAGTAGCCCCACAGGCCGTCCTTGTAGAAAGGCACGATGCCGCTTTCGGAACAGGAGTAAAGATCGGTGAGTTTTTCAACGTTGTCCTGCAGGGAAAAACCATCCGAGGTCATGCGCTCCACATCGATGTTGAAGATGTCCTCCCGGGAAATGGAGTACAGCGCGGTATACTGGCCGTCCTCGCTCAAGTAGCCGGCCTCACCATTCGCCCACACCCAGGCATAGCCGTTTTTGAACATGGTGAAGAGTTCATAATCGCCCAGATTGATCTCTTTTTCGGTCAGCTGCAGGCTGCCCTCGGCCACCGGCGCGGTGGTGGGTTCCGGCGTGGGCGTGGGCTCCGCAGGCTGGCTGGACACCGAGGACGGCGCTTCCACCGCCGAACCGGGGTGAGACACCGTCTCTCCGCCGCAGGCGGTCAGCACCGTGCAGGCAAGGGCGAGCGCCGCCGCGCGGGCCGCAAAGGTTCGATTCAATTTCATCGTGATGCACTCCCATTTGTTTTATTGCAATAAAATGCAACTTCAATATATCACGGCCCGCAGGCGGTGTCAAGGAAAATTTTATTCAAATAAAACATCCGTTTTTTCTCTTTGCCAAAATGCGCCCTTGACAAAATCCTTCCGGGATGGTAGGGTATGCGACAAGGTGATTTTTATGAATCTTGTCTATTTGATTTCTGTGAAAGAAAATATCTGTTGTTGTCGCTGTTGAGGGACGGCTGCTTTTCCGCGTTGGGCCAACGGGTCCGAGGGCGCGGCGGGCAGACGGCCCTGTTGGTGCTGTCTGCTGCCCCCTTCGACTGCGGCTCCCGGAAAGCGGGGCGAAGCCTTTGTGCTTTGCCTTTCAGGCTGACAGAGTCCTTTTGAAGGCTGTGTGCGCAGGCACGCAGCCTTTTTGTTTTGCCCGCCGCACACATGAACACAACACAAAAGGAGAACTGTTATGAAGTCTTACGAAACTCTTTCCGGCAACACCCCGCTCATCCGCATCGACTACCGTCTGGACGGCCGCCCCGGCGCGGTGTACGCCAAGCTGGAAAGCTACAATCTCTCCGGCAGCATCAAGGACCGGGTGGCTGCCCGCATCATCTCCCGCGCCGAGGAAAGCGGCAAGCTGACTCCGGGCCAGTCCATCGTGGAGGTGACCAGCGGCAACACCGGCATCGCCTTTGCCGCGCTGGGCGCGCTCACCGGCCATCCGGTACACATCTTCATGCCCGAGCGCATGAGCCGGGAGCGGCGGCAGCTGCTGGAGTTATACGGCGCGCAGCTGCACCTGGTGAGCGACGCCGAGGGCGGCTTTGAGGGTGCGCTGCGCCTTGCCCGCCTGGCCGCCGGGGAACTGGGGGCCTTTCAGCCGCTGCAGTTCGACAACGAGGAGAATGTGCTGGCCCACTACCACACCACCGGCGCGGAGCTTCTGGCGGCGCTGCCGGATGTGAAGGCTTTTGCGGCCGGAGTCGGCACCGGCGGCACGCTGATGGGCGTTGCCCGCCGTCTGAAGCCCCAGGGCGCTCTGATCGCCGCGCTGGAGCCCGACGCCGCGCCCCTTCTGAGCGGCGGCAACGTCACCGGCCCCCACAAGATCGAGGGCATCGGCGACGACTTTATCCCCTCCATCGTGGACCGCAGTCTCATCGACACGGTGCTGCAGGTAAACGACGACGACGCGGTGCTCATGGCCGCGCGGCTGGCCAAGGAACTGGGCCTTGGGGTGGGCATCTCCTCGGGCGCGAACCTGCTGGGCGCCATTGAGCTGACCCGGCGCGGCGCCGGCCCTGCGGCCACCGTCTTTGCCGACGACAACAAAAAATACCTCACCACCGCCCTGGCCCATCCGGCCCCCGCGCGGGAGGGATTTCTCTCCCCCCGGGTGGAGCTGCTGGGCTTGCAACGGGTGTCCGCGTGAGTTCAAATTTGCTTTTTTCAAGCCGCCGGCGTGCTGCCGGCGGCTTTTCTTTTGCTCTTTTTCACAACAACGGGCCACCCCCGGTGTCGAAAGCGCCGAAGTTCGCCGCGGGGCCTTGTGGTCTCTTTTTGCATATGCTAAAATTAAGACAAGAATTAGTAAGGTCGCTGAACAAAATAAGCACATCTTCGACTTTTTGAAGAAAGCAGGGATGGCATTGATCACCCAGCAAATCATCCGCAGCGAGAACCTGCGAAGGATCTACCGCCTGATCGACCGCAACGCCAACATCTCCCGCGCGACCCTTGCCGGCATCACCGATCTGAGCAAGACCACTGTTTCCAGCCTGGTGGATGAACTGATCCGCGGCGGATATGTGGTGGACTGCGGCGCCGGCATCAGCTCCCATCAGGGCCGCCGGCCCAACGCCCTGCAGGTGCACGGCGACGGCAATGTGGTGGCAGTCATCAGCTGGCGGCGGGCGCGTCTGGACGCCGCCCTCGTCTCCTCCGACAGCCGCATCCTGTTCCGCACCGAAGCGCCGCTGAGCGCCCCGTCGGAAGGCGTAAAACAAATCAAGCGCGTCTTCTCCCGCAAGCTTCTGCCCGCGGCGGGCGATGCCCGGGTGATGGGCGTGTGCATCATCATTCCCGGCATCGTGGACGAAGAGCGTCAAAGCCTTTTTTCCACCGTCATCGGGGTGGATTTCAACGATCTTGTAGTGCCGCAGCTGCGGGAGGCCCTTGCGGGCTATCCCCTCTGCTTTTTGAACGACACCGCCTGTTTTGCCTATGCCGAGCGGGTGTTCACCCCGGTGCAGGAGCCCTATTTTGCCTATGTGAACGTCTCCGCCGGCGTGGGCGCCTGCCTGTTCGCCGAGGGGCGGATGCTGCGGGGCGCCGGCGCCATGGCCACCCAGTTCGGCCACTTCTCCATTGACCGGGACGGCCCGGCGTGCAGCTGCGGCGGCCGGGGCTGTCTGGAGTGTCTTGTGGGCGAGAACGCCCTGGGCATGCGGGCGGCCCGCCGGGGGGTGCCTGTCCCGGAGGGGGGCCGGCTCCTGTTCAGCGACGTGGCCGCCATGGCCGACGCCGGGAACGAAAACGCCCAGGCGCTCATCGCCGATCTCGGCCGGGATCTTGCCTGCGGCATTTCCAATCTGATCTCGCTGTTCAACCCTTCTCTTGTGGTGGTGGGCGGCACGGGAACCAACCTGGGGCCCGCCTTCCTGGCGGAGATACGCACCTCTCTGCAGGATATGGGATTCGGCGAATTTGTGCGCCGGGTGAAGGTGAAATACTCCCGGCTGGGGCTGGGAGCCGAGCTCACCGGCGCGGCCCAGTATTACATCGACACCCACTACGATTTTTCCGGCAACACACAGCAGCAGCTGTTCCTGCGCTGAAGCAAACACAGACGAAAGGCGGTTATTCCCATGAGCAAACGGATCATTGCGGTCAATTCCAACTGCTACCACGGCTATTCCATCGAAGATGCGCTGGAAGGCATTGCGGCGGCAGGGTTCCACTATGTGGAGCTGACGGCCACCAAGGGCTGGACGGAACACGTGTTCCCCGACCAGAGCTTTGAGACCCTCTGCGCCGTGAAGGACAAATTGAAAGAGCTGGATCTGGTGCCCTTCTCCATGAGCGGTCACTGCAATCTGATGGACACCGCCCGTCTGCCCGATTTCGTCATGAACATGCGGCTGGCCAATTTCTTCGGCTGCGACTACATCGTTTCCTCCATCGGCGAGGCTCATCTGGCGGACAACGCCAAGGCCGGCAACGAACTGCTGGCCGAGAACATCCGCGGCCTTGTGCCCAAGCTGGAGGAGTACGGCCTGACGCTGGTGCTGGAGCTCCACGGCGAACACGCCACCGGCACCATCATGAAGGAGATCGTGGACCTGGTGGGCAGCGACCGGGTGAAGATCAACTACGACACCGCCAACTGCGTGTTCTACGGCAATGTGGACGCCGCCGAGGACGTGGACACCTGCATGGACGACATCGCTTATCTGCATCTGAAGGACAAGGCCGGCGAGCGCAACGCCTGGGATTTCCCCGCGCTGGGCAAGGGATATGTGGACTTTGAGACCATCTTTGCCAAGCTGAAAGCGGCGAACAACAACGCTCCTTTCAGCGTGGAGATCGAGTTCACCCAGGCCGGCCCCAAGGACCTGGCGGAGATCAACACCGCCGTGAAAGACTCGGCGGATTATCTGAAAGCCCACGGCTTTGTGCTGTGAGCATTTCATGAAAGGCGAGCACTGAAGGGGGAAATCTGTTTTGGTCAACGTAGCGATCGTGGGCGCAGGCTTCATGGGCAAGACCCATCTGGCGGCCTATCAGGAAATGAACAATGTCACCGTCACCGCCGTGTGCGATCTGGGCGAAGCCGCGGGCAAGGCGCTGGCCGAGGCTGCCGGCTGCCCGTGGTTTGCCGACGGCGAGGAAATGCTGGCCGCCGTGCCGGTGGACGTGGTGGACATCTGCCTGCCCACCTTTTTGCACGAACAGTATGTGCTTTTGGCCGCGCGGAACAAAAAGCACGTCATCTGCGAAAAGCCGGTCACCCTCTCCATGGAATCGCTGGAGCGGATGCTGGCCGCTGTTTCCGAGGCGGGCGTGCAGTTTGCCGTGGGGCAGGCGGTGCGTTTCTGGCCGGAATATGTCAAGACCAAGGAACTGTACGACGCGGGCGAGCTGGGCACGGTGAAGTACGCCCGGGCCAGCCGCCTGTCGGTGCATCCGCTGTGGAGCGAGTGGTACCGCAAGCCGGAAAACAGCGGCGGCGGCCTGTTCGATCTGCACCTGCACGACGTGGACTATCTGTGCTATCTTTTCGGCAAGGTCAAGCAGGTCTATGCGGTGGGCCAGAAAAACGGCGTGGGCTGCTGGAACCATGTGGCCAGCTCTCTCACCTTTGAAAACGGGGTCCAGGCCACCGCCGAAGGCATCATCGAGATGCCCAAAGGCTTCCCCTTCACCATGGAGCTGAACGTGGTGGGCGACGCAAAATCGGTGAGCTACCTGATGCGCGCCGGGACCAATCTTGAGGACACCGCGTCCGCTTTGCGGGAGACCTGGCTCTACGGCGGCGACGAGCCGGAACAACTGGAGATTGAGCCCTTCGACGCATACCGGCGGGAGCTGGAGGACTTCATCGGCCACATTGAGGCCGGCACCCCCATCACCTCCATCACCCCCGAGGATGTGCGGCATGTACTGTCGGTCATTCTGGCCATCCGCACCTCGCTGGAGACCGGGCAGACCGTGACCCTCTGAACCAAACAAAAGACCGGCGCATCGTGAAAGATGCGCCGGTCTCTTTTTCTGTCAGCCGCGTGCCTGCTGCAGCAGCGCTTTGGCCTCGTCCTTATTCAGCACCCGGCCGCTGGAGAGCGCTTTGCCGTCCACCAGCAGCGCCGGCGTGGTCATCACGCCCAGGGCCGCGATCTGGACAAAGTCGGTCACATGGCCCACTTCCTCCTGCCAGCCCAGTTCCGCCAGCGCGGCGCGCACCGAAGCTTCCAGCTCATTGCACTTGGCGCAGCCGCCACCCAGCACAAAGACGCCGCGGCTGGCGTCCACGGCGGGAGCACTGCAACCGCCCGCACAGCCGCAGGCGGTCTTTTCTTCCTTTTTCTTTCCGAACAGTCCCATCGTTTTTTCTTCCTTATTCCTCCTTATATTTAGATAAAGAATACCTGAAGGGCGTTGAACAGATAGCCCACCGCCACGATCCCGGCCACGCACACGCCCACGAACAGCGCCAGCAGCGGCAGACGCACCGCCTTGCGCAGCATGATGAGAGAGGGCAGCGACAGGGTGGTGACCGCCATCATAAAGGCCAGCACCGTGCCCAGCTGGGCGCCCTTGGCCAGCAGCGCTTCCGCCACCGGAATGGTGCCGAAGATGTCGGCGTACATGGGCACGCCCACCACCACTGCCAGCAGCACTCCAAAGGGATTGCTGCCGCCCAGCAGCGCCTCCACCCAGCCGGCAGGGATCCAGTTGTGGATGACGGCGCCCACGCCCACCCCCGCCAGAATGTAGGGGAACACCTTTTTCAGCGTGCCGGTCATCTGGGCGCGGGCGTAGGTGAGACGGTCCCGCAAGGTCAATTCCGGCAGGGAAACGTCCACGCCGCCCGCCGACAGAATGAAGGGTTCCACATACTTTTCCATGCCCAGCTTTTGAATGAACACGCCGCCCGCCACGGCCACCACCAGCCCCAGCGCCACATAGACCACCGCCACCCGCGCGCCGAAAATGCCGGTGAGCAGTACAAGGCTGCCCAGGTCCACCATGGGCGACGAGATGAGGAAGGAGAAGGTCACCCCCACCGGCAGACCCGCCCCGGTGAACCCCATGAACAACGGGATGGAGGAGCAGGAGCAGAAGGGCGTGACCGTGCCCAACAGCGCCGCCGCCACATTGGCCCACAGCCCCCGGAACCGCCCCAGGATGCGCTTGGAGCGCTCGGGCGGGAAGAAGCTCTGGATGTAGGAGATTCCGAAGATCAGCACGCAGAGCAGCACCGTGATCTTGACCGTATCATACAGAAAAAACTGCACGCTGCCCCCCAGGCGGCCCGCCGTATCCACTCCGAGGGCCCGCAGCCCCGCGCCGATGGCCTCGTTCAGCCAGCGCATCCCCAGCAGTTCGTTTTGTATCCATTGCCAAACCGACATTTGCATCGCTCTCTTTCTTATATCAAAAATATTTGATGTTTTATCCGGTAAAAAACGCCATCCGCCGGATGGCGCTCATTTTTTGCAGCCGCACTCCCCCGCTTCGGTGCCCGGGGCGGTGAGCTGTTCCAGCAGGGCCAGCGCCCGCCGCCGCCCGCTCTCGCTCAGGCGGTAGTGGGTCCATTTTCCCTCCTGGCGGCTCTCCACAAGGCCGGATTCGCACAGTATCTTCATGTGGTAGGAAAGGCCGGACTGGGTCAGCCCCAGGTCCTGGCTCTGCAGCACACAGGCGCACTTTTCGCCGCTGCGCAGCCGCGCCAGAATGGCAAGGCGCTTTTCGTCGCACAAAGCGCGGAACACCGCCGCCTCCTGCCGGAAGTCCTCCATGCCGCTCACCTCAAATCAAATTTCATTGATGTGTTGAGCAAAGTATACACCCTGCCGGCAATTCTGTCAACAGGGTGTTTGTTCAAAAGTTGGGCCGGGGCCGCAGCAGATGGTCATAGCGTTCCGCCAGCCGCTGCCATGCGGCCTCCGCCTCTTCGGGGATGTCCACATGGGCGATGAAATCCCGCCCATTGGGGCCGTAGCCCTGTTCGTCGTCCCGCAGGCGGGGAATCTCGCTGAGCAGAAGGCTCATGTAGTGCTCCGGCTGCCACAGGCCCCAGATGCGGTTGGGCGCAAAAACCAGGCCGCCCTCCCCCGCTTCCAGCCGTGCCCGGTAGGCGGCGAAGTGGACGAAGCGGGTCGTGTCGTTCGGCCACCAGCGGTCCAGCGTGGCGCCGATGCGCCGCTGCATGGTGGAGTCATGAAGCACGATGGCGGTGGCGGGCAGAGCATTTTGTTCCTTCAGGATGCGCAGGGCAAAACGCACGTTTTCGCCGCAGTTGGCGGAGGCGCACTCCACCAGCAGGTCCTCGTCGGGAATTCCGAAAGCGCTTTGCAGGTATTCCTTCATGCACTCCCCTTCCGTGGCGCTGTGGCCGTCGGGCAGGGCGCTCTCGAACCGCTCCAGAAAGGCGGCGGTGGTGTGGCCCACCCCGCCGATGGTCATCACCTTCCGGGCAAGACCCGCCTGCCACAGCTGCCCTGCCAGACGGCAGCCCTCCGGCAGACTGCCGCCGAACAGCAGCACCATGTCCGCCCGGGGCGTGCCAAGGGCCTTTTGCAGCGCGTCGGCGTCCGGACGAGGCACATCCCGCCGGGCCAGAAACTCCGCCAGCGTGTTGAAGTCCTGGGCATCCCGGACAAGTTCGTTCACTGGGTTTCCTCCTCCCGGTAGACTTTGCGGCTGACCATCCGGTTGACCCCTTCCAGCGCGCCGGAAAAGCGCTCGAAATCCTGCAGCATCACGCCCATGTAAAGGCTGTCCACGATGGCCAGCTGGGAGATGCGGGAGAACATGGTCTCGGTATAGAAGGCGGTCTCCACGTCGCCGGTGAGCAGGGCGATGTCCGCATGGCGCAGAATTTCCGCGCCTTTGAAGTTGGTGATGGCGATGGTCACCGCGCCCCGGGCGCGGGCCATGGCCAGCGCGTCCACCGTGTCCCGGGTGGCGCCGGAGTGGGAGATGCCCACCGCCACGTCCCCCGGCTCCAGCGCCGAAGCGCAGATCTGCTGGAGATGGCTGTCCGGGTAGGCGCGGCAGACAAGGCCGATGCGCAGCAGCTTTATCACCATATCCTGGGCCACGGCGGCAGAATTGCCCACACCGTAAATGTCGATGAGACGGGCGGTGGCCAGCGCCCGCACCGCCTTTTCGTAGCTGCGGGCGTCCAGCATGCGGCGGGTATCCTCCAGGGCGGTGAGGGCCATGGAGATCATCTTGTCCGGCACGGTGGCCAGCTTATCTCCCGGCTGCACGTGCACGTCCAGCAGCCGCCGGGGAGCGGCAGGGGCCGCCTCTTTCGCCAGCGCCAGTTTCAGGGCGCTGAAGCCCCCAACACCCGCCGCCTCGGCAAAGCGGGCCACCGTGGGTTCGCTCACGCCTGCCGCCGCCGCCAGCTGGGCCATGGTCATCTCCGGCACCCGGGCCGGATTGCAGAGCACCCAATCCGCCACCTTGCGCTCGGAAGCGCGCAGCTGAGCGTAGTTTTTCTTGATCTTGCCGACGGTCTGCCCCATGAGGCGTCCTCCTTTTTGGTTCGTACCCCCATTATACCCCGGAGGCGTGCGGGCCGCAAGAGCTTTTGTAGTAAAACTACATATATTAATTGACTTTGTAGCGCCGCTGTGGTATGCTGGAAACAGTGAAAGGAGATGCGCGGCCCCGCCTGTCTCACGGCAAATCCTCACCGCGCATGAACGTGTTATGAAACCTGCAAAAAAAGCCGCCGACATGACCGTGGCCGAGCTGGCCGCCTACATCGACCAGTCCGTTCTGAAGCCGGAATTCACCCAGGAGGACATCCGCAAGTACATCCAGGAAGGCATCGACTTCGGCTGTCGCACCGTGTGCATCAACCCCGCCTCTCTGCCCATCGCCATCGAACTGTGCGAGGGCACCGACACCAAGATCTGCGTGGTGTGCGACTTCCCCTTCGGCCTGTCCACCACCGCCTCCAAGGTGATGCAGGCGGAGGAGTACTGCAAGACCGGCAAGATTTTTGAGCTGGACATCGTTGCCAACTACGGCTGGATCCGCAGCGGCATGTGGGCCGAGGTGGAGGCCGACATCAAGGCCGTGTGCGATGTGTGCCACAAGTACGGCACCGAAGTAAAGGTCATCTTCGAGACCGACGCTCTGACCCTGGACGAGGTGAAGAAGGCCACCGAGACCGCCATCGCGGCAGGCGCGGACTTCGTGAAGACCAGCACCGGCTTCTTCACCGGCGGCAAGAACGAGGGCGCCACCTACGAGGTCATCCAGGCCATGATGGACACCGCCCAGGGCCGCTGCAAGATCAAGGGCTCCGGCTGCATCCGCACCCGCGAGCACTTCCTCAAGCTCATCGACATGGGCATCGACCGCATGGGCATCGGCTACCGCTCCACCCCCGTGGTGCTGAACTGCACCCCCGAGGAAGCCAAGGCCATGCGCGAGGGCAAAGCGTGACCCCACCTTTAAAGCATAAAAAGACCGCCGTATCGGAGCGCCGATGCGGCGGTCTTTTCGTTGTGTTTTTCAGCCGCCCACCCGGGCGTCCAGACCCATGGAGCAGGCCAGCTGCCGCCAGGGTTCCACTTCTGCCTTGGTGAGCATGGGGACGTCGCCCAGCGGGTAGGCCCGGCCCAGCGCGGCGTACTTGTTTTTTCCCAGAGTGTGATAGGGCAAGAGGTCCAGCCGCTTTGCGCCGCAGTCCAGCGCCAAGGCAAAGATGCCCTTCATGCCGGCCTCGTCGTGGTTGAAGCCGGGGATCACCGGCACACGAACCACCACTTCCCGGCCCAGCTCCACCGCGCGCCGCAGGTTGGCGGTCACACGGGCGAGGTCCGCGCCGGTCACTTCGGCAAGGCGGGCGCTGTCAGCGCTCTTCAAATCGAAGAGGAACAGGTCCAGATGCGGCGCGCACATTTCCAGCGCCGCGGGCGAAAATGCCCCGCAGGTCTCGGCGGCGGTGTGCAGGCCGTGCTGTTTGCAGAGAGCGAGAAATTTCGCCAGGGCTTCGGGCTGGGTTAGCGGTTCACCGCCGGAGACGGTGACGCCGCCGCCGGAGGTCTCGTAATAGTCCGCGTCCCGCAGCACCTCTTCCAGCAGCGATTCGGGGGTGCGCTCGGTTCCCGAAAGCTGCAGCGCTCCGGCGGGGCAGACCGCCGCGCAGGCGCCGCAGGCGACGCACTTTTCCCGGTCCAGCCGGGGCTTTTCCCCCGGCCTGCCGCTTCTGGCCCCTTGCGGGCAGGCGGGCAGGCAGCCGCCGCAGGCGGTGCACTTATTGGTGAACCACAAAAGCTGCGGCACAGCGCTCTGGGACTCCGGGTTCGCGCACCAGGGGCAGTGGAGGGGGCAGCCTTTTAAAAACACGGTGGTGCGGATGCCCGGCCCGTCCTTGGTGGCGAACCGCTCCACATCCATCACCCGCAGGGTCTTTGTCATGGCGCGCCTCTCATTCATACATGACCCGGCTCATCAGCTCCTGCTGGATGTCCGGCTCCAGATTGACGAACACCGCTGAGAAGCCGCTGACCCGCACGATGAGGTCGGGGTAGCGCTCGGGATGGGCCACCGCGTCCTCCAGAACGCCGTGGTCGATGACAGTGACCATCAGATGGCAGCCGCCCCGGGCGAAGTAGGTCTTGAACATGGCCTTGATCTTCTCCCGGTTCTCCTTAAAGAAGGGGGTGGCGAACTTGATGTTCTGCACTGACGCGCCGTGGAGGCGGGCATCGAACTTGGCCAGGGAGTTGAGCATGGCGGTGGGGCCGTGGGTGTTGGCGCCGCCCTGGGGATTGTTGGCGGGGTTCATGTACTGGCCCGCGTGGCGGCCGTCCAGAGAGGCGGCGGTGCGGCGGCCCCACTCGGTGTTCAGCTGGTTGTTGCTGATGACGATGAGGTAGTACTGCATGCCTGCGGCGATGCCCCGGTCACGCACGCCGTTTGCCACAAACTGATACAGCCGGTCGGCCATGCCGTCGGCGGTGTCCAGGTCGTTGCCGTACTTGTCGCACTTCCACAGGGCGGTGCGGATGTCCTCCGCGCCGGCGAAGTCGGCGTTGGCCGCGGCCACCAGCTGGGGCAGCGTGTACTTCTTCCGGTCGTACACCAGGTCCTTGATGGCCCACAGAGCGTCGGAGGTGTTGATGTTGCCGTAGGTCTCGTTGGTGCCGCCCAGATAGCGCACTCCGCCGTCCAGCACGGCCTTGCCCCGGGCGATGCAGTCGTCCATCAGCAGGCTGGTGAACAAAAAGCTCACCTGACGGCGCATGACTTCGTAGGAATGGACCTGGGCGTGGATGGAAAGGTCAAGGTAGTGGTCCAGCAAGCGGGTGTACTGGGCCCACAGGTCCTCGAAGGTGTGCAGTTCGCCGGCCGGGGCCAGGGGCACGCCGTCGCTCTTGTCCTTGCCGTCCATGGGGTCGATGCCCTCGTTGAGGGCGATCTCCAGCAGCTTCAGCAGGTTGATGCAGGTGTTGGGGGTACCGGTGCTCTGGCCGGCGATGACGTACTCGCCGCAGCCAAAGGGCACATACTGCTCGGCGGTCTTTTCGTCCACCCGCATGGCGTAGGACACCGCGGGCACGTTCACGTCGTCGTTGTAGAGGGTGGGATAGGTGGCTCCCCGGCCCAGCGCCTCCATGGCGGAATCCCAAATCTCCTCCGGCATGTCTTTGGTGACACGCAGGGTGAACTGGGGCTCCACATAGCGCAGCTCGGTAGCCGCCCGCATGGCAAAGCGCAGGAACACGTCCGCCTCCCGGGGGTGTTTGCGGCCGTAGCCGCCCACGATGATGCGCCCGTTGACGGTGGTGCGGCGGTTCTCGATCATCCGCCACAGGCACTTGATGTACTCATAGGCCTCGTCCTCGGTGAGGCGGCCCGCTTCCAGGTCCGCCGCGAGGTAGGGCCCCAGCAGGTCGTCCAGACGGCCGTAGTTGATGACGCCCGCCATCAGCGCGTAGAGCCAGAACAGCTGCAGCGCCTCCGGGAAGGTCTTGGGCGCGCCGTGCTGGATGTTCGCCAGCACCGTGGCCATGGCGTTCAGCTGCGCTGCACGGGGGCCGTCGGCGGTTTTGGCCGCCTCCAGCGCCTCACCGCGCAGATGCTCGGCGCAGGTGCAGAACAAGTCCAGCGCCTGCCGGGAGGCGGCGTAGAAGGCGTTCTCGCCGTTGGCCGCCGCGCCCGCGTCGATGCGCGCGCGCAGGCCGTCCACACCGCCGCTGAGCAGGGCTTCGTAGTCCAGCATCATGCCGGACAGCCGCGCCGTGGCGATGAGGGGGGTCTCGCAGTCGATGAAGCGACCGATCACGTCGTCGATCAGCACTTCGTTGCAGTAGATGGTCTTGCAGTCATGGTCCAACCAGTACTGGTACAGCGCGTCCAGCTGCTGCTTTTCTGCCTCGGTGGGCAGGCTCTCCCGCATGGCTTTCAGCTTGCCGAACACACAGTAGTGCCCCACGCCGCCCAGAGAGGTGACGCAGCCGAAGCCGATGGGCAGGAAATCCAGCCGGCCCAGGAACAGATCGCCCGGCTCCATCCGGCGCAGCAGCGCGGGATACAGCACCTGCAGGCAGCGGATCTCCCGCTCTTCCTTGCTCAGATCCGCGCAGGCGCGGTGGGTATCGGTGTACCGCTGCATGAGCGCCAGCTGCTCGCTGGGCGACATCTGGGGAGGCAGCTTTTTGCTGACTTCCACATTTTGAATGCCGTCCACATTGAATTTTGCCATGTCTGTCCCCTCTTTTTATCTAAGGATGCTCATTTTTTCTGGTGCTTGCTCTTTTCGGCATCGCGCCAGTTGTTCTGGTAGCCGCTCATCAGGTCCACAAAGCGCTTGGCAGTGAGGTGCGGGCGGGTGATGGCGCTGCCCACCACCACGCTGTGGGCGCCCAGATACAGGCACTTGATGGCGTCTTCGGGCGAGTAGATGTGGCCCTCCATCACAAAGTATGCCTCATCGCCCATATCGCGGCACATGCGGGCGAACTCACGCAGGTCGGGATACTCGATGGAGGCGGTCTCCTTGGTGTAGCCGTACAGGGTGGGGCCCACGATGTCCGCGCCCAGCTCCACGGCGCGCTTGGCCTCGTTATAGTTGGAGACGTCGGCGAAGATCATCGCCTCGGGGATCTCCTTCTTCACGATGGGCAGCAGTTCCCATGCGGGACGGCCCTCGTGGGTGATCTGGTCGGTGCAGTCCAGCGCGATGATCTCGGCGCCGGCCTCCCACACCTCGCGGGCGGCCTCCAGAGTGGGGGTGATGAACACGTCGGTGTCGTCGTGCCAAATTTTGTACAGGCCGATCATGGGCAGGTCCACCTTCTCCTTGATGGCGCGGATCTGCTCGGGAGAGTTGGCGCGGATGCCCACGGCGCCGGCCCAACGGGCGCCCTCGGCCATTTTTACCACCATGTCGTCGGTGTAGATGGGATCGTCCCACTGGACCTGGCAGGACACGATGAGGCCGTTTTTGAAGCTTTCGAGGATGGCGCGCTTTTTCGGATCCTGGGTTTTCATGATTCCTTCCTTTCCCCACCCCACCGGGCGGAAAACCGCCGTTTCGGCCGCGGTGCGCCGTACTATGGGGCGAGCCCCTGCGCTGCCGCGGATGCAAAAAAATGCAAACCGCCGCGCCTTTGTTTCCATAACAATTATAGCGCAAGCGGTTTGCATTTTCAATACTAATTTTTCAAAAATGAACAATTCTCGTCATTTTTGAACGAGCTCAAAGTTCCTCGGAAGCTCCATGGGCTGCTGGGGGCGGGTGCAGTACACCCGGTCAAAAGCAGCCAGGTCCGCGAATCCGTAGAAGCCCCGTTTTTCCAGTTTGGAGTCGTCCAGCAGCAGATAGCGGTGCATGGCGTTTTCCATGCCGATGAGCTTGATGTTGGTGCTGGCCATGTCCAGATCGTAGCACTTGCCCTCGGCCAGCGACACGCCGTAGCAGCCGATGAAGGCATGGTCAAAGCGGAAGCTGCGCAGCATCTGCTCGGCCATGGTGCCGGTGAAGATGCTGTGGTGGGGGTCGTAGGAGCCGCCCAGCATCACCAGTTCAGCCTTGGGCATCTTCACCTGGCTCAGCAGCAAAGCGCTGTAGGTGACGATGCGCACCTTGCGCCGCAGCAGCATGGCGCCCAGCGGCGCAATGGAGGTGCCGCAGTCCAGAAAAACGGTGTCGCCGTCCTGCACGTTTTTTGCGGCTTCGGCGGCAACGGCCTGCTTTTCGGCATGGTTGATCTGCATTTTGCTGCGCATGGCAAGCTCGCTCATGTCGCCGGGCTCGTCGCCGCCGTTGCTGGTGGCGCCGCCCTGCACGCGGGTGAGCTTGCCCGCACGCTCCAGTTTTTCCAGGTCGCGGCGGATGGTGGCTTCCGAGGTGCCCAGCTCCACCGCTACTTCTTTCAGATTGATGACGCCGCGCTCATGGATCGCCCGCAGGATATACAGGCTGCGTTCCGATGCGATCATACAAAATCCCTCGTTTCTTCCGGCCGCGGGGTGTGCGGCCGATAATCGATCCCCGCCTGACCGCGGGCCTGGTCCAGAAGCGCCATTGCGTCCCGGGACCACTGCTGCCAGGGCGCAGGGTCCAGTTCGCCCCGCACCATGGCCATAAAGTCTTCTATTTCATAATACATGTCCCGCTCGCAAATAGCAAGCTCTATCGTTTTCCACTCCTCGCCCCGCTGTTTCCAGCGTGCCCACCGGGGCGCGCCCACAGGGCCGAACTGGATGGTGCCGTTTTCTCCGGCCACCTCACAGGGACAATGGCTCTCATGGAGTTTGCTGTAGGTCAGACAGGCGTTGAAGCCGGGGTAACGGGCGACAAGGTCGCCCATCGCGTCGATGGAACCGGGCAGGAAATCGGCATGGGCGCCGATGCTGCGGGGCATGCCCAGCAGCATGACCAGCATGTGCACGCAGTACACGCCCAGGTCGGTGAGCGCGCCGCCGCCCATGGTCGGGTCAAAGGCGTTCTCCACGATGCCCGCTTTCCACTTGTCGTAGCGGGAGGAATACTGGCAATAGGCGAAGGATGCGGTGCGGATGGGGCCGATCTGCTCCATAACGCTGCGCAGCGCGGGCACCACAGGACCGTGGGCGCTGCGCATGGCCTCCAGCAGCACAACGCCGTTGGCCTTTGCTGCCGCTTCCATCTGCGCCAGCTCTCCGGCGTCGATGGCCATGGGCTTTTCGCACAGCACATGCTTGCCGGCCTCCATCATCCGGATGGCCTGTTCGGCATGGCAGATGTTGGGGCTTGCGATGTACACCGCGTCCACCGTATCGTCGGCGGCAAGGCTCTCCAGCGTGTGGTGGGCGTGAGGCACGTCCCACTCCCGGGCCAGCTTTTGCGCCCGCTCCTCCGTGCGGGAATACACGGCTGTGATCTCGCAGTCGGGACAGGGCGCGGCGGCCTCGCGGAACCAGTCCACGATGAAATTGCTGCCAATGATGCCGAATCGCACCTTCAACTGATATTCCTCCCTTGGCGCAGAAGGCCTCCACAACCGTCTGTGGAGGCCCCTGTATGATCTGGTTTTCGCGCTCAGGCGCCCAGCAGCGCGGCGCCGATGATGCCGGCGTCGTTGCCCAGGGTCGCCTTGAGGATGGCAGGCGGATCCATCAGGTCGGAGGCGTAGACCGTCTCGCTCACCCGGCGGCGCACCGGCCCCAGAAGGTATTCGCCTTCGTTGCTCAGGCCGCCGCCCAGAATGACGACGGTGGGCCGGAAGGCGGTCACCAGGCTGCCGATGCCCGCGGCCAGGTATTCCACATAGTTGTGGACCACCTGCAGGGCCGCTTCGTCGCCCTGCTTGGCAGCGTCGAAGGCGGTGCGGCCGTTGACACGGCTCATGTTGCCGCCGCAGATCTCGCACATCAGGCTGGTGGGGCAGGCGGCCATCATCTCGATGGTCTCGCGGATGAGGGCCGTCACCGAGGCATAGGCCTCCAGGCAGCCGCGCCGGCCGCAGGTGCACTGCACGCCGTTGAAGACAAGGGTGGTGTGGCCGGGCTCGCAGCCATAGCCGTTGCCGCCCAGATAGATCTTCTTGTTCATCACGAAGCTGCCGCCCACGCCGGTGCCGAGGGTCAGCATCAACACGTTATCGTAGTCCTTCGCGGCGCCCGCGATGGACTCCGCCAGAGCGGCACAGTCGGCGTCGTTGGCAATGCGCACGGGAATGTCCCAGTGCTTGCGGAACTCGCCCGCAAGATCGGCCTTTTTCCAGCCGAGGTTGTTGGCAAACACGATGCGCTGGGTGCCCGGCTCGATGGTGCTGGGCGCGCCGATGCCCACATATTCGATGTCCTTTTCAGTCAGGCCGACTTTCTCCACCACCGCGCGGGCGGCGGCCACGATGTCGCGCACCACCGTCTCAAAGGGGCGGGTGCCCTTGGTGGGCACACTGTGGCGGGCCACGAACTGATAGTTTTCATCAATGACGCCGGTGGCGATGTTGGTGCCGCCGAGGTCGATGCCGAGGTAATACTTCATGGATGTTCCTGCCTCTCGTAAGAATGGGATGGCGGAGCGGTTTTATACGCCCGCGTTCTTCAGCACGCCGTCCACGAACTCCTTGGCGCGGGGGATGCCACCCTCGTCCAGGTGCTCGATGATCAGCGGCATGTTGGGATGATGCTTGGCCAGCAGCCGCACATACAGGTCGTAGTTCAGGGAGCCCAGACCCGCGGCGGGCAGCTCCACGTCGCCGGAGCCACGGAAGGAATGGGACTCGTCGGCGTCGATGTCGGCGTGCTTCTCGGACACGTCCTCCGCCAGTTTGCAGTCCTTGGCGTGGGCGATGCGCATATAGGGGGCCAGCCGGTCGAAGATCTTTTCCAGCTCGGCGTCCATATTGCCGATGTTGGCGCCGGTGAAGTAGTTGGTGGGGTCGCAGATCAGCGCCAGGTTGGGGCTGTTCACGTCGGCCATCAGGCGCTCCACCTGCTCCACGCTGCCGATCACGTTGTTGATGTAGTTCTCCACGATGAAGGTCACGCCGTTTTCCTCAGCGCAGGCCACCAGCTCTTTGATGATGGCCAGGGCCTCCTGGTAGGCCTCCTCAGAAGCGTTCTTGTCGTCCCACACCCAGTCGCTCTCGGGATTGTAGGTGCCGGTCTCGCTGGCCACATAGCCGCAGCCCAGCTTGCGGGCAAAGCGGATCATGTCCTTGAAATAGGCGATGTTGGCAGCCCGCTTTTCCGGGTCGGGATGAACGAAGTTGGTATAGGCAGACAGAGCCACAACAGGCAGGTTGGCGTCGCGGAACTTGTTGCGGATCTCCTCCGCCTTTTCGTCGGTCAGCTCGCCCTTGGTGGCGTCGCAGTCCTTAAAGGAGACGTCCAGCTGCACGCAGGAGAAGCCCTGCTCTTTGATGCGGCGGATGGTCTCGTCGATGGTGCAGGGATAATAGCCGGTGAAAATACCAACAGGGATCATGTCAGTTTCCTCCTTTTACGCGTTCAGCACTTCGTCCAGGGTGACGGTGCGCTTTTCGGCAATGGACTTGTAGCAGGTCTCCACGCAGGCGATGGTGTTCAGGTTGTCGCGCACGGAGATCTCCGGCTCAGCACCGGCCTCGATGGCGCACAGCAGGCTGGACATGGTGCCGCGGAAGGCGTCGGGGAACCAGACGGTGTCCCAGGTGGGGCGCAGCCACTCGCCGGGGAACTCCTTGCAGGCCATCTCAAAGGTGCTGGGGCAGTGCTCGGGGTACTTGGGCCAGCCCACAGTGCCCTGGGCGAAGCCGTCGGTGCCCTCCACACGCCACTTGATGTAGGTATCCTTGGCGCAGGGGTCGTTGGGCCAGGCCCACACGTCGTCCAGGCTGGTGGCCATCAGGCCGTTCTTGTAATGATAGGTGTACTGGGTGATGCCGTCGGTGTGCTCGAACTGGGTGCGCGGGTCGGTGCGGCACACGCAGGTGATGCTCTCGGGATCGCCGAACAGGTAGCGGAAGATGTCCACATGGTGGATGCCCATGCCGAAGATCTCCAGCTTGTCGTACTCCTGCAGGAAGGTCTGCCAGTGAGGAATGGCGCGCATCTCGATGGTGGCGATGACCGCGTCGCCCAGCAGGCCCTTGTCCAGAACGTACTTCAGCGCGCGCATGGACTGGTCGTAACGCATGTTGGAGTTCACAGCCACGGTCACGCCGGCCTCGCGGCACAGGCGCTCGGTCTCGCGGGCATCCTCCAGGGACATGGCCAGAGGCTTCTGGCACAGGATGCCCTTGATGTTGGGATGCTTGACCGCCTCGCGCACCACGTCCAGCTGCTTATCGGGCGGGATGGCGATGTCCACGATCTCCACCTCGGGGTCCGCCAGCAGTTCCATCCAGCTGTCGTACACCTTGGGGATATCATACTGCTTGGCTACCGCCTCGCTCTCCTCGCGGGAGAGGGAGGTGATGGCATAGGGAGAGAAGCCCATGTCGCGATAGGCCGCCAGCTGGCAGTCACGCATAATAAAGCCGGCTCCCACGCAGCCGATCCTCCAATCCTTGCGCTTGGGCACGGGAGGCAGGGTTGCCGCTACGATCTCTTTGAGCAAAGTCTCTTTATCCATCGTGTGCGATCTCCTTTTTTGAAAAGATTTTATACTTTAAAAATACTCCAAATTTTTTCAAAAATCAACATTTTCGAAAATTTTTGAGCATTATCAGTGAAACGCACAACATTTTTTGCTCTTTTGCACAAAAAAGGCCGGGACCGCGCGATGCTGCCGCATAGGGGGTCCCGGCGCTTTGATGCCTTACTGGCGCACCGGTTTGGCCCGGTTGTAGGCCGTCAGAAGGATGATGAGCACAACGCCCATGATGAGGTTCTTCATGCTGTCGGAAACCTGGAGCACCGCCAGGCCGTTGGACAGGATGATGAGCAGCAGGGCGCCGGCAGCGGTGCCCACATAGCTGCCCTTGCCGCCGCTGAGCAGGGTGCCGCCGATGACAACGGCCACGATGGAGTCCATGGTCATGCTGTCATAGGTGCCGCACTTGATGAAGCCGGAGTTGCCCGCGCCGATGAAACCGGCCAGGCCGCCCAGCATGCCCGCGATGGTGTAGTTGAGCATCTTGACCTTGGTGGTCTTGATGCCGGTGAGGAACGCCGCCCGGTTGTTGTTGCCGGTGAGGGTGAGCTGCTGGCCGTACCGCGTGCGGGACAGCAGGAAGAACACCACCACCAGGAAGGCCACCGCGAAGAAGACGATGGTGGGGAAGAAACCGAACAGGCGGGTGGTGATGAGTTTGCGGAACCAGTCGGGCACGCTGGTGTACTCAGGGGTGCCGCCGGTGAACACGTACTGCAAACGGGTGACGATGTTGGAGATGTACAGGGTGACGACCATGGGAGGCAGGCCGGCGCGAACGGCGCCGATGCCGTTGCACAGGCCGATGACCGCGCCCACCACAAGGCAGGCGGCCATGGCGGCGAACATCAGGCCGATGCTGTCCTTGCCCTGCATCACAGCCACGGTGATGAGGGCGGTCATGGACATGGTGGCGCCCACGGACATATCGATGCCGTCGCTGATGATGACCAGGGTCTGGCCGGCGGCGGCGATGAGCAGCATGGAGGTCAGGGACAGGATGCTGCCGAAGGCCACGGGGTTCAGGCTCTTGGGGTTGAGGATGATGGTGGCCAGGAACAGGACGGCGCTGATGATCAGCGCCATGCCGATCTGGTTGTTTTTGGTGAAGGTCTTGATTTTGGAGGCAGTGTTACTTTTCATCGCTCATTCCTCCTTTGATCTGCTTCTTGATGCCCTTGAGCAGGGTCTCACGCTGAGCCTTGACCGCGAAGATGGTGCAGATCAGACCGATGAGGATGATGCTGTCGGACACGAGGTTGTGCCAATAGGTGTTGTACTGGCCGGGGATCATGGAGAAGATCTTGGGAACGGAGGTCTGGACCAGCAGCTGGAAGCCGACGCCGAACAGAGCGCAGGCCATGGTGCCCCAGCCGCCCGCCAGAGAGATGCCGCCCAGGATGCAGGCGCTGATGGTCTGCAGGCCGTAGGCCTCGCCGGTGATGGGGTTGCCGGTGGAGTAGGCCGCGGTGTAGCACAGGCCGGCGATGCCGGTGAGCAGGCCCGCGATGGCGTATACCTTCACCTTGGTGGCGGCACTGTTGATACCGGTGGCGAAGGCGTTGCGCTCGTTGCCGCCGATGGCGTACACATGGTGCAGCAGCGGCGTGCGCTTGAGGTACATCCAGCCCAGATAGCACAGGAAGATGATGATGACACTGGTGGGAACAACGCCGCCCCACAGATGGTCGTAGAAGCGGTTGATCTCGGTGGGAACGCTGCCGCCCGGAGCGGGACGGATCAGCAGGTTGATGCCCTTGACGATGTAGATCATGGCGTAGCCGGCCAGCAGGGGCGGGATACGCAGGTAGGAGACCACCAGGCCGTTGATGGTGGCGAGCACCACGCTGGCGCAAACGGTGAGCACCCACGCCAGAGCCACAGGCATGCCGGTCCACTCAGGCAGCATGACCGCCAGCACGTTGGCAAAGCTCAGCTGAATACCGATGGAGATGTCGATGATGCCCATCAGCATCAGCAGGGCCTGGGCCATGGTGATGAGGATCAGGGGCGTGTAGTTCTTGAACAGGGCCGCGAAGTTGTTGTAGGTCTTCACGGTGAAGAAGGTGCCGGGGTCCTGGATGTACTGCACCAGGAAGTAGACCACCAGCGCCGCGACCATCAGGACCAGACCCGAATAAGAGGGAGAGGTCTTGAGCTTATTGAATCTCTCTTTCATCTTCGTCAGGCCTCCCCTTTTGCGGTGTTTTCGCTCAGGCCCAGCATCGCCGCCACCAGTTTCTCTTCGGTGCGGTCGGCGCCGACCAGCTGAGCGCTGATCTTGCCTTCATAGAAGACATAGATGCGGTCGGAGATCTCCAGCAGCTCTTCGTTGTCGCTGGAGACATAGATCACGCTCATGCCGTCTTCCAGGCACTTTTTCAGGATCTCGTGGATCTCGTGACGGGAGTGGATGTCCACGCCCTTGGTGGGGTCGTCCAGCAGGAGCAGCGCGGGCGACAGGGCGATCCAGCGGCCCACCACCAGCTTCTGCTGGTTGCCGCCGGACAGCGAACTGGCCGGATGAGCTTTGCTGCCGGCCACGATGCCGTAGTCGTCCATGGCCTTCTGAGCGAAGTCGTTCACGGTCTTGGGCATCAGCGGGGCGAACAGCTTGCCCTTGGCAGCGCTGCCGGCGAAGATGTTTTCCGCCACGCTGCGGATGGGGAAGATGGACTCACGGGCGCGGTCGCCGCTGATGAAGCCCATGTCATCGGCGATGGCGTCGGCGGGGCTGTGGTAGTGGACCTCGCGGCCCTTGTAGACGATGGTGCCGCTGGAGGGTTTCTGGTCCGCCAGCAGGGCGCGGATGAAGTCCGCCTGGCCCTGGCCGTCCAGACCGCCGATGCCCACAACTTCGCCGCGGTAAGCGCGGAAGTCCACACTGTCCAGCTTGGGAGGCAGCGACAGACCCTTGACGTCCAGCAGGAGGTCTTCTTCCTTGTTGGTGTGCTCCAGGTGCTGGCCGGCGCCGGCGGAGTGGTCCGGCTTTTTGCCGGTCATATGGAACACGATCTCGTCCAGATCCATGTCCTTGATATTGCCGCTGGCAACCGTCTCGCCGCCCTTGAGGATGGTGCAGCGGTCGCACACGCGGAAGATCTCGCTCATACGGTGGGTCACGATGATGATGGCCACGCCCTGGGCTTTCAGCTCCTGCAGGACCTCAAACACCGTGTCCACTTCGTCGGAGTGGAGGGACGCCGTCGCCTCGTCCAGGATCAGGATCTTCGGCTTGAGGGCCAGGGCCTTGGCGATCTCCACCATGCTCTGGGTGCTGGGCATCAAAAACTGCACCAGCGCGTCGGGCTCCACGTCGATCTTGAGTTTTTTCAGGTAGAACTCCGCCGTTTCCAGCGCCTTTTTGCGGTCCACCATGCCAACTTTGCCGCTGGGCTCCGCGCCCAGGGCGATGTTGTCCACCACGCTCATCTGAGGCACAAGCGACAGGTCCTGGTAGGCCACTGCAACACCGTTGCGGCGCGCGTCGGCGCCGGAGCGGATCTGCACGGTCTTACCGTCGATCTTGATGGTGCCCGCCGTGGGGTTCACAAGGCCGCTGAGGACTTTGACCATGGTGGATTTGCCGCTGCCGTTGGAACCGAGCAGCGCCATGATCTCGCCCGCTTTGACTTCCAGCGACGCATTGTTCAGCGCTTTGACGGCGTCGAAATTCTTACTGATCCCGGTCATCTCCAGCAAGGAGTATCCCTCCAATTCTGCAAATTTGAGTGATGCCGCGGCGCAGCCGGCGGCAGGTCGTTTGAATGGATTTTTTAAGGAGAAGTCATGAAACATACATTAAGTACGGTTTTCGCCGGCGGACCTGGTGGTCCGCCGGCGAACCCGTCGCTTTCGCGTTGCACTTGGCTGTGCAGCCGCGGCTTTTTACTTGAAGTAAGCGGCCTTGGCTTCCTCGACGGTCATGTAGGAGGACACAGAGGTGGAATCGGGCAGATCAGCCACGGAATCCAGCATCTCCTGCATGTTGTCGTAGGTCATGATCCACTGGGGATCATAGTAGATGGCGTTCTCGCCGGTCATCTTGGCGGGATCCAGCTCGTTGCCCTGACGGATGTTCAGAGCGATGGCCAGAGCGGTAGCACCGATTCCCGGAGGGTTCTCAACAACGATGAACGGGCAAACCAGCTCATCCTTGTTGATGTCGGCGATACGGCGGATCCAGGCGATCTCCTCGGAAGAGGTGATGCAGCCGGGGTAATCAGCGCCGGCTTCCTCGATGGCGTCCATGATGCCGTTGGCGGCCTCTTCGTTGATGATGCCGTCAAACTCCAGGCCGGAGGCCAGGATCTCGCTCATCAGCTGCTTGGACTCAACGTCGCTCCAGTTGTGAGCCACGCTCTTGACGATCTCGACGCCAGCGGCCTCCAGATCGGTGGTCCAGCGAGCGTTGCGGATCTCGGTGGCAGAGTTGCCCTCGATGCCCTTGAACTGGATGACCTTGCCGCCCTCGCCCAGGGTCTCGATGACGAAATCAGAGGCGTTCTTGGCCCAGGCGTCCTGGTTCACGACAACGTTCAGGATCTTGTCGGAGTCGTAGACGCAGTCGGCGTTCACGTAGGTGATGCCGGCTTCAACAGCCTTGTCGATGACCGCATCCAGGCCGGAGGCCGCGATGGGGTTCACGAGGATGATGTCGTAGCCTTCGTTGATGGTCTGCTCGATCTGCTGGGTCTCCAGAGCAGGGTCATTGTTGGCCACGAAGCTGTTGTACTCGCTGATCAGGCCATCGGCCTTGGCCAGCTCAACAGCCTCAGACATCTGGTCCTCATACACGGCACGATAGGCGTTGCCCTCGATGACCGCGTTGTGAGAGGCCACTTTGAAACCGCCGGTGGTTTCCCCGGCGGGCTCAGAGGCGGGAGTGGAAGTGCTGGTCCCGCCGCTGCTGGGAGTGGAAGTGGAAGTACCACCGCCGCCGCAAGCGACGAACAGGGTGCTCACCAAAGCCACAGCCAAAAGAACGCTGAGAACTTTTTTCATGGGTTTTCCTCCTTAAAAAATTTATAATCCAAGGAGCGACCTCCGCTCCCCAAATTATCACGCTGATCTGCGGCCACGCGACCGCATTTCCCCTCTCTAACGCATTTTCATTTTAGCACATTTTCTTGCATTTCTCAACATAAAATATCAGATTTATGCAAAAAAACAGTTTCGACTCGTTATTTTTGTCACCATTCCACAGAAAAACTTTCTCCGCTGGAATAGGCGGCACAGGCGTTCAGCAACACATCCAGATAATTCTGCCGCATGGACGCCTCGCAAACACCGTTCACTTCCACATACAGCCGCCGCTGGCCCGCATCGTAGAAGTTCAGCACATCGTCTGCTTTTTCCGCGTCGTGGTACTGATAGCGGATGGTGAGCAGCGGCTCATCGGGCAGCACCGGTTCTTCCGCCAACAGCGCGCCGTCGGAAGCGGCCGAGGTGGTCAGATTGAACAGCGAAGAGAAGCCGGTGCTGTCCATGGGATTGCCCTGACCGTCGGTCACGGTCAATTCCTTGGCCGTGGCTCCCTCCAGTTTATATGTATATTCACTGTCGGGCGAAGAAATGGTCAGCTGTTCCACGTCGGTGATGAAAGGAGAGACGAACCAGCGCAGCACCACATCGTTGTAGGTGATGTGCAAGAAATCCTGGTCCAGGATGCGGTAAACGATGCCCTCATCGTTCACGGTGGCGATGTAGCCCTCTTCGTCCTGGCTCACCCGCAGGCAGTAGGGCGTCACAGGGGCGTCCTTGCCGTTTTTATAGTCGAAGTCGATCTGCAGCCAGGGCTCGTCGAACCCGTAGGCGGCCAATTCTTCCTCGGTGCAGTTGTAGGCCACGATGCCCTCGGAAATGAGGCCGAACAGCTGGTCGGCAATGGTGCTCAGCGCGGTGGCGCTGGCCTCATGCAGGCCGGGCTCCACCACCAGATGGGTCAGTGCGCCGTAGCTCAGGCCGGTGCGCTGCAGATCCGCCCGCTCGGGCAGGACGGCCTTCAGCACGATGGGCGTTTCCAGGCTGGTGCCGGAGAAGGTGATGTCCTGCAGCTCGCTGAGCACGGAGGTGGTCTCCTCCGGCGGGATGATGATGAAGTCGATGTAGTTCTCCACCGGCATGGTGAAACGGATGCTGCGGTTGTCCTTCATCAGAAGGATCTTGTCGCCGCCATCCTCCATGAAGTAACGGCCGGAGTCCACCGGCTCCTTCGCGCCGATGAGCAGTCGGCGGGAGGCGCCGTCGGTGTAGGTGATCTCCACCACCGCTTCGGGCTCGGCCAGACCGTAGTCCGCCAGGCGGGAGAGATCGTCGGTGACTTCGGTGAGGTACTGGATGCTGGACGCCTCGTCCAGCAGCATATCCAGATACTCACTGTTCACCTGCTCCGCCGGGATGTCGTGGAGGCGGTAGCCCTCCCCTTCCTTCTCGACGGTGTAGCCCCCGCTGAGGTTATCCACCGCGATGGACTGGATCTGGTCGGGGGTGCGGGTCTCCAGATAAAGAGTGCTGTCCTCAGGCTCCGCCGTTTCCTGCGGGGCGGTGAGCAACAGCCACACGCCCGCGCCCAGCGCCACGGTGGCCGCCAGCACGAAAACAAGCATCTTGAGTGGTTTGCTCATTACTTATGCCTCCTGCTCAGCCAGACGAACGCGCCCAGCGCCAGCGTGACCAGCGGGATGACGAACACGAACAGGTTGCCCAGCGTATCCGCCTGCGCCTGGGTGATGTTCAGGGCTTTGCCGGCGATGGTCTTGGGGGTAACAGCGATGGTGTCGGTGCGCTCGCACAGGCTGTTGAGCACACTGGTGAGGTACTGGGCGTTGGCGAAGGAGTTGTTGTTGAGCACATAGCTCGCCAGCATCTCCACCGAGCCGCTCACCAGCACGCTGGAGCTGGCCTTGACCACGCTGGCGTTCTGGCTGTCGTACACGCGGTAAGAGCACTGCGCCAGCGCGGGCATGGGCCCGGTGCGGGTGGCGTCGTCGGAAGTGAAGCCCTCGCCCGCGTCAGAGGGACGCACGCCGGAACTGGCGCCGAACTCCAGAAGGGTGTCGGTGTAGTAGTTCTCCTGCTGGGTGAACAGGATCTCCAGCGGGCGGCTCACCGGCACCAGCATGGGCACGTCGGTGTCCACCATGGCGGCGTAGGTCTCGTTCACATAGTCCGCAATGGCGTAGAAGGGCTGGGTGGAGTACACCCGGTTGGGGTCGGTCTCGAACACGAGGCCGTCGCCCACTGCCACGCCCCACTCGGCCAGGAAGGCCTCCAGGTTGGGCAGAACCGCCTGTTCGGGGCTGGCGCAGTACAGCAGGGTCCGGCCGTATTCGCCGTTGTTCTTCAGGAAGGCGTCCAGCAGCTCGATCTCTTCCGGAGACAGGTCGGTGGTGGGCGCCAGCAGGGCGATCACCTGGGCATCTTCCGGGAGGGTGCCGGTGAGGAGGTTGACCTCCTGCACATTATAATTGTTGGTGCTCAGCAGCTTGGTGAATGCGGAGGCGCTGGTCTCGCCGTGGCCGCTCACCACCGCCACGCCGGGGATGGTGTCGCTGGTGACGTAGAGCACCGCGCTGAGGATGGCTTCCTCGGCCCGGGAAGAGGCAATGGTCAGGTTGCCGCTGGAATCATATGTATAATTGAACAGTTCCTCGGTCTTGACCTGGCGGTCCCTGCCGTTGCCGGAGACGATGATGTCGCCCTGCTTGAGGCTCATGTCCGGGTATTTGGAAGCAAAGGTGGGGTCGGAAACATAGTCCACATAGACCAGGTCCACCGCGTCGGAGTACTTTTCGAACTGACGCATGATCTCGCTGGCCTGGGCGTTGTAGGTGGAGTTGCTCTCGAACACGTCCTCCGTGGCCAGCACCTGGATGGTCACAGGGTCCTGCAGCGTTTCAATGTAAGAGACGGTCTCGTCGCTCAGGCCGAACAGGCCGTCGCTGGTGAGGTCAAAGGTGAGGGGGTAGCGCTCGGCAATGGCCCCCGCGGCGATGTTCAGCAGCATCACCAGCACCAGCGCCAGCGCCCCTGCGATCAGGTAGACGCTCTGCACGCCGGTCTTTCGGTTGAAGATCTTTTTCACGCCGCACCTCCTTATGCGATCCTGCGTTTTTCAAAGGCGCAGCAGGTAAAGAACACGAACAGCGCGCTGACGCTGACGTAGAACAGCACGTCGGAGAAATCAAAGATGCCCAGTGTGAAGTTCTGGTAGTGGGTCTGGAAGGACAGATCGGACACAAAGCCCGCCAGCACCGAGTTGCTGATCATACCGGCCAGCGAGTCCAGAAGCATGAGGAAGAAGCCCACGCAGAAGCCGCCGATGGCCGCGATGATCTGGTTTTCGGTCAGCGCAGAGATGAACAGCCCCACCGCGATCAGCGCCATGCCCATCAGCAGAAGGCCCAGGAAGTGGCCGATGATCACGCTCCACTCCACCGCGGCAAAGGTGGACAGCACCGCCGCCTGCACCAGAGTGATGCACAGGGCGGTGAGATAGACGATGACGGCGGCCAGCATCTTGCCCATTACGATGGACAGGGTGGACACCGGCGCCATCATCAGCAGCTGATCGGTGCGGGTGCGCCGGTCCTCGCTCATCAGGCGCATGGTGAGGATGGGGATGAGGAACAGCGTTACGGTGAACAGAATGCTGAACAGCGAACGCATGTCCGTGGAGTTGCCGTAGAGGTTGTAATGGAAGAAGAAAAAGCCCGCGAACAGATAGTACACCGCCAGAAAAACATAGCCCAGCGGGGTGTCGAAGTAGGCGTTGGTCTCCCGTTTGAGGATGGCGATCATTCCTGCGCAGCCTCCTCTCCTGCAGTCTCAGTCTGCGCGCCCACCAGCCGGAGGAACACGTCCTCCAGGGTGACATGGGCGCTGCGGGTGCCCAGAAGGGGCAGATGAGCCTCGCTGAGCACGTTGAACACGTCCCGGCGGATGTCGGCGTCCTCTTTGCCGCGGATGCGGTATTCCCAGACACCGGGCTCGGAAAGGCCCAGCCGTTCGGTGCTCTCCACGCTGGGCGCGCGCTCCAGCGCCGCCAGCACCTGCTCCGGCTCGCCCTCGATCAGCGCCACACAGCTGTTCTTGCTCTGGATGGCGTTCTCCAGATTTTCGGGCGTGTCGTCGGCCACCAGCCGGCCCTCGTTCAGCACGATGACCCGCTCGCACACCGCCTGGATCTCCGACAGGATGTGAGAGGACAGGATGACCGTGTGCTCCCTGCCCACCTGCTCGATGAGGGAGCGGATCTCGATGATCTGGGTGGGGTCGAGGCCCACGGTGGGCTCGTCCAGAATGAGCACGGCGGGCTCGCCCAGCATGGCGGCCGCAAGGCCCACCCGCTGGCGGTAGCCCTTGGAAAGGTTTTTGATGATGCGCCCGCGCACGTTGGTGACGCCGGCTTTCTCGCATACCTGCCCCAAAGCCCCCCGCTTGTCGCCACGCAGGCCTTTGAGTTCATAGACAAAGGAGAGGAAGTCCTCCACCTTCATGTCCACATAAAGCGGCGGGATCTCGGGCAGATAGCCGATTTTTTTCTTGGCGGCCAGAGGGTCTTTCACGATGTCCACCCCGTCGATGGTCACGGTGCCGCTGGTGGCGGCAAGGCACCCGGCGATGATGTTCATGGTGGTAGACTTTCCGGCGCCGTTCAGGCCCAGAAGGCCCAGCACCTGGCCGCGCGGAACAGAAAAGCTCACGTCGTTCAGCGCCGTTTTGGCGCCGTATTGTTTTGTGAGGTGCCGCACTTCGATCATGGGCTGCGCCTCCTTTCAAAGATGCAGGTTCGGGGCTGCCCGCGCGCCGTTTTTCGGCGCGCGGGCGCTCCCGTTCAGATGTTATTTCCCGGGGACTGCTCAGACGAACTGGCGCATATAGCGGTAGCTCTGCTCGATGCCGCTCTTCACGTCCTCGAGGCTGCCCTCAAAGGCACGGTCCTCCACCTCGATGCAGGCGGGGCCGGTGTAGCGGATGTCGTTGAGCGCGGAGCAGAAGGCGCCGAAGTCCACGCCGCCCAGACCGGGCAGTTTGGGAGAGTGCCACAGGGCGGGATGAGCGAAGCGGCCGTACTCGTTGACCTTGTCCTGGTCGATCTTGATGTCCTTGAAGTGGACATGGAAGATGCGGTCCTTGAACTCATACAGCGGCTTGACGTAGTCGGCGCCCAGCAGATAGGGGTGGCTGGGGTCGTAGTTCAGGCCCAGATTCTGAGTGGGGATGAGTTCGAACATCTTGCGCCAGATGTAGGGGGTGGAGGCCAGATTGTTGCCGCCGGGCCACTCGTCCTGGGTGTAGTACATGGGGCAGTTCTCGATGCCGATCTTCACGCCCTTCTCCTCGGCGTGGCGCACGATGGGGGTCCAGACCTTGACGTACTTCTCCAGGTTCTCTTCCACAGACTTGGTCTTGTCCTTGCCGATGAAGGTGGTGACCATGTTCACGTCCATGGCGGCGGAAGCGTCGATCAGCTTCATGATGTGGTCGATGGCCACCTGCGCGGCTTCCTCGTTGCCGTCCAGGGGGTTGGGATAGTAGGCCAGGGAGCTGATGGCCACGCCCTTGGAGGCGGCGTAGTCGGTGTAGTACTTCATCTTCTCCTCGGTGAGGGTCTCCAGGTCGATGTGGGTCACGCCCGCATAGCGCCGGGCAGCCTTGCCCTTGGGCCAGCAGCAGACCTCCACGCACTCAAACCCCACGCCCGCGGCATAGTCGATCAGTTCCTCAAAGGTCAGGGTGGGCAGGATCGCAGAAACAACGCCAAGCTTCATCATAAGGGTTTTCCTCCTTCAATGGCGCCTTTGAAAACAAAGCGCTTTTTATCACCCGCGCCGCGCGCGGTTTTCGTCGAATGGCCGATGCCTCAGACCAGGCTCACCCAGCGGCGCTCGCGGGCGCTCTCCACGATCTTCTCGCACAGGCGCATCTCACGCAGGCCGTCCTCAAAGGTGGCGTAGTCCTCGGGCTTGCCGCCGGCGATGGCGGCGTAGATCTTCTTGAAGTTCTGCTTGAAGGTGTCGGGGAAGCCTTCCACATGGCCGCCCGGATAGCTGATGACGCCCTTGGTGCCGGCGTCCAGGATGGAGGGGTCCTTCACCAGTTCGCCGTTGTCCCGCTCGCGGCGGCCGATCCACAGGGCGTTGGAGTTCTCGGAGTCCCAGTGCATGGCGCAGCGGGAACCCGCCACGGACACGATCATCTGGTTCTTGCGGCCGGCGAACACCTGGCTGATGTTGCAGGAAACGCAGGCGCCGTTCTCCATATGGAACAGGACGGTGGCATAGTCCTCGGTGTTGATGGGCACTTCCTCGTAGTCCTCGGGACGCAGGGCCATGCCGGAGTAGGTGGCGATCTCCTTGGTGGGCTTTTTGCGGGTCTTGTGGAAGATGGCAAAGTCCGCCATCACCTCCACCGCCCGCAGGCCGGTGATGTACTCCACCAGGTCGATCCAGTGGGAACCGATGTCCGCGAAGGCGCGGGAGGCGCCGGTGAACTCAGGCTCCAGACGCCAGCTGTAGTCGGTGTCCAGGAACAGCCAGTCCTGCAGGTAGCCGCCGTGGACGGTGTAGATGTCGCCCACCTCGCCGCTGCGCACCATCTGGCGCATCTGATAGGCCATGGGGTAGAAGCGGCAGTTGAAGTTCATGGCGTTCACCAGGCCCTTCTCCTTGGCGTAAGCCTGCAGCTTCTCCGCCTCTTCCACAGAGCAGGTCATGGGCTTTTCGCACACGACGTTCACGCCCCGCTCCATGGCGTACATGGCGATTTCGTAATGGGTGCTGTTGGGAGTGCAGATATGAACGCAGTCCAGCTGCTCGTTGTCGATCATATCCTTGTAGTTGGTGTACGCATGGGGAACATACAGCGCGTCGGCCTTTTCCTGGGCGCCGGCTTCGTCCGCCAGGGCAACGACCTCCACGTTGCCCAGACGGCGCAGCTGCTCGATGTGCACCGCACCGATGAACCCAACGCCAACCACGCCAGCCTTCAGTTGTTTCATGTGTAACTACTCCTTTCAATGGGGCTTTGCGCCCGCTGCATCCATCCTTTCCCCGTTGCGGGGCCGCGCGCTTCATAAAAACAGGCAGGTACAAAACAGGGCAAAAGGCCGTGAACGTACCTGCACAAACGGAACTGCGCGCGGTTGTTTTAAGCCGGCCGGAATGTCGGTCCGCGTCATCGCCGGCAGAACGAACATTTTATCCAGTGGCCTTACAAATTTCTTGTTCTAATTATACAATAACCACGTTCAACGTCAACGCATTGCCCGCAACTTTGTATTAAAATACAAGAGTGTTAAAAACCTTTTGTGCAACATTCCGTTTAAATGTGAATTTTTTTGCAAAAATTTGAAAGGCCTCCACGCAAATGCGCAGAGGCCTTTTTATGTGTTCAGATTTGCGCAGCGGGAACCCGGCAAACCAGCGCCGAAGCGCCGCCGGCAAGCTTCCATTCGCCGCTGCCGGCGGGCAGGAACAGGCTGTCGCCCTTGCGCACCGCCGGCGTTTCGCCGTCGCAGGCAAGGCTGCCCTCGCCGTCGGTGATGAGCAGGCTGGTGAAAGAATCCTCATCGCAAAGCCCTTCGGCGCTGCCCTGCACCGCGTCCGCCGTGAAGTACTCACAGGCCGCCAGATGCCCGCCGAAGTCCCGGGGCTGGGGCGGGGCGCACTGGGTCACTTCCAGCGCCTGGGCCACATGCAGCTGCCGGGGCTTGCCGTCCGCGCCCACGCGGCCGTAGTCGTAGACCCGATAGGTGACGTTGGAGTTCTGCTGAATCTCCGCGATAACGATTCCCTTGCAGATTGCGTGCAGTGTGCCCGCCGGAATGAAGAACACGTCTCCCTTCTTCACCGGGGCGGCGTTCAGCACCTCGGTGAGGGTGTTGTTCTCGATGCGGGTCTTATATTCCTCTTTGGTGATGGGGTGCTTGAAGCCGTAGTAAAGGAAGGCGTTCGGCTCCGCTTCCAGCACGTACCACATCTCGGTCTTGCCGTACTGGCCCTCGTGCTCCAGGGCATAGGCGTTGTCCGGGTGCACCTGGATGGACAGATCGCCTTTCGCGTCGATGAACTTGGTGAGGATGGGGAAATCCTCGAACCGGGCGCAGTGTTTGCCCAGCACTTCCCTGCCGTGCTTTTCGATATACTCCGGCAGGGTCAGCCCCGCGTCGGGGCCGTTTTCCACCACGCTGGGGCCGTCCGGGTGACAGGAGAGCACCCAGGCCTCCGCCAGCGGATTCAGCTCCGAGGGGATGTTGTATTCCTCCCGCAGCTTGCTGCCGCCCCAAAGATAATCCTTGCAGGCGGGCTTCAGTTTCAGAATGGGCATGGGAACATCGCTCCTTTTCCGGCGTTGTTTTTCTGCCCACTATTGTAGCACACCGGCGACCGAAATCAATCCCGGCAAGCCTCGCCCGCGGGGATGGTGCGCACCCCGAAGGTGAAATAGAGGATGTGGAACACCCACACCGCTCCCAGCACGATGCGCCCGATGAGCACGGCGTGCATCATGGCAAAGCCCACGGCCATGAGCAGGGTCACGGTGACCATGATGCGCAGTTTGGTTTTGCGGGTCATGCCCTTGCCCGCCACATAGTCCGCCAGATTCTCCCGGTAAAGGCGGGTGTTTTTGAACCAGGCGTCCAGCTTTTCGCTGCTTTTTCCAAAGCCGAAGGCCGCCAGCAAGAGGAACGGAAATGCGGGCAGCAGCGGCAGCACCGCTCCCACAGCCCCCAGGGCGAGGCCCAGAAAGCCCAGGGCCAGATACATCGCTTTTTTCAGTTTCATCAAACACTCTCCTGTCGTTTTTTCTCCCGGCGGCTCTCAATGAGATGCCGCACCGCCGCCACCGGGTGCACAAACAGCATCCGGGGCCCGGCGAAGCGCATGACTTCCCGTATTTTCTGCCGCATCTCCGGGCGGTAGCAATGGACCTTGCAGTTGGAGCAGAAGGTCTTGGTCTCCATAAAAGGGCAGCAGTCGCTGCGCCGGCAAGCGTACTCCAGCAGCGCCTCGCACTCGGGGCAAAGGCCCTTGCGTGTGCCGTGCTTTTTGCGGCAGTAGAGGGCGATCATCGCCCCCACCATCTCCTTTTCCCGCTGCCGTTTGCTCTGCACATCCATCAGCTCAGTCTCCCCCGCTCCACGCTCACCACCCGGTCGGCGATGCGCAGGGTGCTGCGCCGGTGGCTCACCAGCACCACCGTTCGGCCCGCGCTCTCCTTGCTCAGCGAGCGCAGGATGACCGCCTCGTTCAGGCTGTCCAGGTTGCTGGTGGGTTCGTCCAGAAGCAGGAAGGGCGCGTCGTGGAGGAAGGCCCGGGCCAGGCCCAGCCGCTGGCGCTCGCCGCCGGAGAGGGTCTCGCCCAGCTCGCCCACCGGGGTATCGTAGCCCCGGGGCAGGCTTTGGATGAACTCGTGTACCGATGCCTTTTTGCAGGCGGCCTCGATCTCGGCGTCGGTGGCGTCGGGCTTTGCCAGCCGCAGATTGCTGCGGATGGAGTCCCGGAACAGGTGGGTCTCCTGGGTGACATAGGCCTCCATGGCCCGCAGGTCGGCGGTGTTCACCCCGTCGATGGGCCGGCCGGAGATCTCCACTTTGCCCTGCTGCACCTGCCAAAAGCGCATGAGCAGCTTGAGAAGGGTGGATTTTCCGCTGCCGCTGCGGCCCACCACACCGATGACGCTGTGTTCCGGGATATCCAGCGACAGATCGTCCAGAATGCGCTCGTCGCCGTAAGAGAAGGTCACCTTCTCCGCCTTCGCACCGGAAAAAGCGGTGGGCGCGCAGCCCTCCACCTCCGCCGTGACGGGGGTCTCCTCCAGGATGTCCAGCACCCGGTTGCCGGCGGCAAAGGTGCTCTGCAGGCCTGCGCCCAGATTGGCCAGGGCCACCACCGGCCCGAAGGAACTCATCAGCGCCACGGTGGCCACCGCCGCGCCGGCAAAGTCCAGCCGGCCGTTCATGCACAGCAGCGCCGCCGCAAAGAGCATCGCCAGATCAAAGCCGAGGATGAGGCTGTTGGTGGCGGCGGTACCCACCGCCGCGGCCCGCTTCATCCGCTTTTCGTGGCCGGCCAGCTCGCCGGTGCAGCGCTCCATCTCCGCCAGCCGGCGCCCGCCCGCGCCGTACTGCAAGATCTCCGGCAGGCCGCGCAGGCTGTCCAGCACAAAGGCGGACAGCTCCCCCGACCGGCGGCGGAACTCCATGCCCGCGCTGCCGGAGGCCCGCGCTGCGGCCAGCGGCGTGAGCACGCCCACCGTCAGCCAGGCGGCCAGGGCGACAAGGCCCAGCAGCGGATGGATGGAACCGATGAAAACCGCCATGCCGGCGCAGAAGAGCACCGCGATGGCCACCGGCGAGATGGTGTGGGCGTAGAACACTTCCAGCAACTCGATGTCGCTGGTGATGACGGCGATCAGATCGCCCTTGTCCCGGCCTTCCAGTTTTGCGGGGGCAAGCCGCCGCAGGGCGGCGAACACCTTGTCCCGCAGAAGGGCCAGCAGCTTGAAGGCGATGTAGTGGTTGCAGGCCTGTTCGCCGTAGCGCAGCAGGCCCCGGGCCAGAGCCATCGCCGCCGCGGCAATGAAAAGGGCCGGCAAGAGCAGCGGGCCGCCCATGCCCAGCACCCGCAAAAGGCCGAACACGCCGAAGATGGTGATGAAAGCCGCGCACAGATGCCCCGCAAGGCCCATCAGAATGGCCAGCACCATCCGGCCCGTAAGAGGCTTTACCAGCCCGATGAGCCGGGCCATCACGGCAAAGCCGCTTCGCTCTTTGTTCATACCGCGTCCTCCCTTTTGTACTGTTCCAGTTCCTGCTGGGCGTTCCACGGCCGGGCGTAAGCCCCGCCCCGGGCCAGCAGGTCGACATGGCTGCCCTCCTCGGCCACACGGCCGTTCTCCATGACGTAGAGTTTGTCCGCGCCGGCCACGTTGGCCAGACGATGGGAGATGAGGATGACCGTCTTGGTCTTTGCCAGCTCGGTGATGCGGGCCATGATGTCGTTTTCGCTCTCCACGTCGATGTTGGAGGTGGCCTCGTCAAAGATGTAAACGGGGCTGTCGTGCAGCAGCGCCCGGGCCAGCGCAAGGCGCTGGCACTGGCCGCCGGAAAGGTTCGAGCCCTTTTCCGCCACCGAGGCGTTCAGACCCCCTTCCGCCCGCACAAAATCCGCCAGGTTCACCTGCTCCAGCGCCTGCCAGAGGGCTTCGTCCGGCGCGTCGGGCCGGGCCATGCGCAGGTTCTCCGCCACAGTGCCCTTGAACAGGTAGCTGTTGTGGGAAATATAGGTGATATGCCGGGCCAGGGCCGCCTCGTCGATGTCCGCCAAAGGCCGCCCGCCCACCGTGACGCTGCCCTTCTCCGGGCTGCGCCGGCCCGTAAGCAGCGAGGCCACGGTGGACTTGCCGCAGCCGGACTCGCCCACCACCGCGCAAAAGCTGCCGGCGGCAAACTCCATGGTCACGCCACGCAGCACCGGGCGGTCCGCCTCGTAGGCAAAGGCCGCGTCCCGCAGGGCGATGCCACCCTCGGCCGGGGCTTTCCCGCCGCCCGCCGCAGGTTCCGGCAGATCCAGCAAACGGAAGATGCGCTCCGCCGCCGCCATGCCGTTCATGGCCACATGGAAGAAGCTGCCCAGCAGCCGCATAGGCAGAAAGAACTCCGCCGCCAGCAGAATGATGAACAGCGCCCCCGCCAGGCTCACCTGCCCGGCGGCAAAACGGCTCACCGCCAGGGCCATGCCTGCCGCGGCGCCGCCGTAGGCGATGAGGTCCATGATGGTGATGGAGTTCAGCTGCATGGTAAGCACCTTCATGGTGATGCGGCGGAACTGCTCCGCCTGCTCGTTCATCTCGGCGTGCTTCTGGGCGTCCGCGCCGTAGATCTTTAAGGTGGTCAGGCCCTGCAGGTTTTCCAGAAAGGTGTCGCCCAGGGCGGTGTACTGACCCCAGTAGCGGCCCAGCAGCTTTTTGGCCCAGGTCTGCACCGCCGCGATGGACACCGGGATCAGCGGCACACACACCAGCAGCACCACGGCGCTCGTCAGATCCACCGGCGCCAGCACCGCGAACAGGGTAAGCGGCGCCAGCATGGCGTAGAAGAACTGGGGCAGATACTGGCCGAAGTAAATCTCCAGCTGGTCCACCCCTTCCACCGCCACTTGCACGGCCTCGCTGGTGTTCACCTGCTGCCGGCCCGCTGTTCCCAGCCGCAGCAGCTTTTCATAGATAAGGCGGCGGAGTTTTGCCTTCACCGCCCGGCTGGACCTCCAGCTCATATTGGCGGAAGCCATCGTGCAGCCAAAGCGCACCGCCAGAGCGGCGGCGGCCAGCGCCCCCAGTTTGAAAAGGTCGGCCGGCGCGGCCGTGCCCGCCCACAGCGCAGCCAAAAGGCGGCAGATGGCCCCGGTGAGCAGGATGTTCGCCGCCAGCGACACCCACTGGAAGGCCACCCCCGCCGCCACATATTTTTTGCTCTCGCTGACCATGCCGATCAGCCGTTTGTTGATCATTCGCTTGCTCCCCTCTGCGCTCTTTCCACATAAGTTAGTTGCAGCTAACCTCGCCTCAAGAAAATAAGTTAGCTTTCGCTAACCACAATACAGAATACCACACCGGTTTTCCGTTTGTCAAGAAAAAAGGCAGGAAGGGCAAAATGAGAGGCGCGCCTCACATTTGCCCTGTCGGCAGGCAGACCACCAGCCGGAAATCCCCCTGCTCCTCCCCCGCCTGCAACGTGCCGCCGCACCGCTGGGCGATCTCCCGCATACCGGGGATGCCGAAGCCGTGGGCAGTGCGGTCTGCCTTGGTGGTGGCAAGGTCCGGGGCCACCGGCCCGGCAACGGGGTTTTCCACCTGCAGCATGAACAGGCCTTTGTCCTGCCGGCAGCGCAGCCGCACCCAGGGGTCGGGGCAGCGTGCCGCGGCCTCCCGGGCGTTGTCCAGCGCGTTGCCCAAAAGGGCGCACAGGTCGGTATCCGTCAGCGGCAGCGACAAAGGCAGCTGCGCCTTGAAATCGGCCCGAAC
Organism: Candidatus Allofournierella merdipullorum; assembly: GCA_019116345.1. Classification (GTDB taxonomy): domain Bacteria; phylum Bacillota; class Clostridia; order Oscillospirales; family Ruminococcaceae; genus Allofournierella_A; species Allofournierella_A merdipullorum. Next base: position 44,893 of record DXBV01000118.1, read on the forward strand.
GCCCGCCTGTTCCAGCTCCGCCGCCTTCACCGCAAGCACCACGTTGGCCGCTTCGTTCTCGCAAAAGCGCACCGGCCCCTGCAGGCCCTCCTGGCGGCCCAGTTCGTCCAGATAGGCGCAGGCCTCCGCCCACTGCTGCCGGTCCAGCAGACCGCCCAGCACCGTGAGGTGGTTGCGCAGGTCGTGGCGCAGCTGGCGCACCTGGCTCTCCCGTGCACGCAGGGACTGATAATAGGCCTCCCGCAGAGAGGCCAGCCGCCGGGCCTGTTCCAGCGTCTCATGCTCGGCCAGAACGGTGATGGAGAAGAGCAGCAGCACCGAGGTGACCAGCGCCACCGGCAGCACCGCAAGTCCCATCTTCAGAGCGAGGGTGTCCAACTGGGGCGCATGTTCTTCCCAGCCGGTGAGCAGCACCACCGCCGCCAACGAACACAGCGGCATGGCGGCAAGCCCCAGCACCAGCCGCCACAGCCGGGGCGAAAGGCTCATCGGCTGCTCCGGCAGGCGTTTTTTCAGCGCCAGCCATATTCCTGTCAGTACCGCGGCCCGCAGCAAAAGGGCAAACACATCGCTGGTGAATCCGCCCCAGAGCACCTCCGCCGCGTAGTTGTCGACGAGGGCGCTCAGCGACATGATAAGGCAGAAGAAGATGACCGCCACCGCCAGCCGTCCCGCCCCATCGCCCCGGGTGCAGAGCAAAAACGCCGCCAGAAACACCGGCAGCGCATAAAGCAGGTTCGGGTCTCCCACCCAGATGGGCAGGCTGCCCATGTAGCCCAGGCCCAGCAGCATCAACGCCTTTTGCCACCGGCGGCCCCGCAGGTCGGCAAAGGGGCGGCAGAGCAAAAAGGCAGGCGTGCCGATGCAGGCGGAGCACCCAAGGCTCAACAAGATCAGGAGCAATCCATCCATAGGTCAGTCCTCCAGTTCCGCCCGGGCCATGGCCAGCAGCGCCGTCTGCCGGCAGGAGCGGCTCACCGGCAGCGAAGCGCCTCCGTCGAGATACACCTCCGCGCCCTCCAGCCGTTCCACCGCCGCCGCCCGCACCAGATACCGCTGATGCACCCGCACAAAGCCCGGCCCCAGCTGGGCGGCCACATCGTCCAGCTTGCCGTAGAAAGTATATTCCCGGTCCCTCGTCACGCAGGTCACCTGCCGCCGGTCGGAGGAAAAATAGCGTATTTTTTGCAGCGGGATGCGGTAATACACCTCGCCGCTGCGGCAGACAAAGGCACGCTCCAGTTCCCGGCACAGCGCCGCCCCGGCCCGGTCCAGCATTTCTTCCAGCGCCTCGGGAGCCGGTGGCTTGAGCAGGTAGCCCAGCGCCCCCACGCCGTAGCCGTCGAACACCCGGTCGGCGTGGCCGGTGACAAACACGATCTGCAGCCCCTCGTCCGCTGCCCGCAGCCGCCGGGCGGTCTCGATGCCGTCCACCTCGCCCATCTCCAGGTCCAGAAACACCAGGTCCAGTTCCCCTGCGTGGCTCTCCAGCCAGCGCAGCAGGTTTTCCCCGGCGGAAAATTCAAAAAACGCGGCGGCGGTGCGTCGTTTTTCCACCGCGCGTTCCAGCGCGGCCCGCAGCACCAGCCGGGCGTCGTATACGTCGTCGCAGATGCCGATGCGAAGCACGGCTCTCCCCCCTTCCGGCCTTTCTGCGGGTATTGTACCACGGAGCAGCCCCCCGCGCCAAACCAAACTTGACGGCAAAAGCGCCAAATTTTACACGCCGCGGCCATGCCGCGCAAAAGCTGCCCTTTGCCGGGCCGAAAATGACCGGCCCGTTTGCCCCTGCGGGCCGGGCGGACTACTCTTGAAGCAGAGGGCTCCCGGCCCCGGAAAGGACGGAACGCAATATGCTCACGGTGAAAAACCTTTACAAATCCTATCAGGTGGGGAAAAACCGCTTCGACGTGCTCTGCGGGGTGGACCTGGCGGTGAGAAAAGGCGAGTTTGTGGCGGTGATGGGGCCCTCCGGCTCCGGCAAGACCACCCTGCTCAACTGCATCTCCTGCTACACCCCCGCCGACTCCGGCAGCATTCTGCTGGACGGAGTGGAGCTTGCCCGGCTGAAGGAGGACGAACTGGCCGAAGTGCGCAACCGCAAACTGGGCTTCGTTTTTCAGGATTTTCTTTTGCTGGACGGCCTCTCGGTGCGGGAGAACATCCTGCTGCCGGCCATCCTGAGCGGGAACATCAACAGCACCGCCGAGGCCCGGGCAGATCAGCTGTGCGACGTGTTCGGCATCAGCGCCATCCGCGACAAATACCCTGCCGAGATCTCCGGCGGCGAAAAGCAGCGCACGGCGGTAGCCCGGGCGCTCATCAACCACCCGCTGCTGGTGCTGGCGGACGAACCCACCGGCAACCTGGACTCCAAATCCGCCCGGGCGGTGATCGGCACCTTTGAACAGGCCCGGCAGGCGCTGGGGGCCACCATCTTCATGGTGACCCACGACTCCTACGCCGCCTCCCACTGCGACCGGGTGGTCATTTTGCAGGACGGCCGGGTGCGCCGCACGCTGGAAAAAGGCGGCATGGAGCGGGGCGCCTTTCAGGACGCGCTGCTGGACGTCATCCGGGAAATGGGAAAGGAGTGAGCGGAGTGAACAGCTTTACTTCCGTGTGGGCGCGGCTGCGCAGCCGGGGCCGCAGCCGCTACGCTCTTTTGGCCGGGTGCTGCTTTTTCTCCACCCTGCTCATCACCGCCTACGCCTTCATGATGCGTGCGCCCACCATCCTCGAGGTGCTGCCGGAAGGGGGCGACAGCCGCAAGCAGATGGACATGATCTTTGTGCTGGCGGTGCTGGGCTGCGGGGTGTTCACCGCCTACGCCGCCGGGCTGTTCCTGCGTCAGCGCTCCCGGGAAACGGGGGTGTTTCTGGCGCTGGGGGCCAGCCGGGCGCAGGTGCAGTCGCTGCTGCTTCCGGAATTGTGCATGCTGGGGCTGGCGTCCTGCGGAGCGGGAGCCGTTCTGGGCGCGCCGCTGGCCTTCGGGCTGTGGCAGCTGTTCCGCGTCTTTGTGGTGGACAGCAGCGAAATGCTCCTGCGTTTTGACTTCAAATCGCTGGTCTGGCCGCTTGCCTTTGCCCTTTACACCGTGCTCATGCTGCTGTGGCTGGGGCGGCGCTCGGTGCGCAAGGCCAGCATCATGGAGGTGGTGCGCCAGAGCCACACCGCCGAGCCGGTGCGGGCGGTGCCCCGCCGGTACGGCTGGCAGGGCATCCTGCTGACGGTGGCAGGCTGTCTGTGCGGCTACCTTGTGCCCACCATCTGTGTGCGGTGGCTGCACTGGTATGCCCCCTCTTTTTTCACCGCGCCCTTTTACCTCCCGGCTCTGGCGGGGCTGTACATGATGCTGCTGCACACGGTGGCCAACGGCTGGGGCCGGAAAACCCTTTGGCACCGGGACATCCTCTCGGTCTCCATGATGCGTTTTGAGGGCCGCCAGACCGTGCGCAACATGCTGGTGATGACGGTGCTCATCGGCGGGGCGTGCTTCGCGGGATTCTACGCGCCCATGCTGGGCACCGGCTCCATGATGAGCTACGACGCGCGTCCGGTGGATTTTGCCTTCCATTACCGGGCCGACCAGGATATGCCGCAAAAGGACGAAGTGCTGGCGCTGGCCGGAGAGTACGGCGTGGAGGTGACCCGCTGGGCCGAAGCGCCCATGGCGCGCCTGGGGGTGGACGGCGAGCATCAGGTGGAGACCGAGGGCCCGCTGGGCACCACCTGGGAGGCAGTGTACAGCGAGCTGGATTCCTCGGCGCTGTTTTTGCCCGAGAGCGGCTGGAACGCACTCACCGGCGAGAGCGTGGACATCGCCCCGGGGCAGGCCGCGGCGGTGCTGGACGCTTCCGGCAGCAGCCAGGGCAGGTTCGACCCTTCCATCGGTCTGGTGACCAACACCGCCACCGGCGAAAGCCGGCCCGTCAGCGCCGCCGCGCCGCTGCGCCATGACATGCTGTTCGGGTACTTTGTGCTGGACGACGGCGACTGGGCCGCGATGACCGCCGGCCTGCCCGGCGCCTGGCGGGAGGAGATGGTCTTTTTTGACGTGGCGGAAAGCGGCGATGAATACGCCTTTGCCAAAGCGCTCTTCAATGAGATCGTGGACCGCTCCGGCCCGGAGGTAGCTCTGCACAGCAGCTGGGACCCGGTGGTGCGCCAGCGTTGCATCGAAGAGGAGGGCTCCTATTTTCTGGACCGGGAATCCCTCTTGGCCAACGGCGAGACCGCCATCGACTATTCCCTGCGGGACAGCTCCGAGTTCCGGCTCTTCTGGCAGTATATGCCCCAGTTCCGCGTGCTGGACAAGGTGGACTTCGTGCGCACGCTGGCGGTGTTCCTGATCCTGTTCATCTTCATCTGCATCGTCTGTTTCGCGGCTGCGGCGGTCATCGGCTTTGTGCGCAGCCTCACCATCGCGCTGGAGAACCGCCGGGTCTACGAGGACCTGCGCCATCTGGGTGCTTCCAGGGGCTGGATGCGGCGCTCGGCCCGCAGCCAGGTGCGGCGGGTGTTCACCGTGCCGGCCGCCGCGGGCATCGGGCTGATCTATATATTCTATGGTATGATCATGTTCTTCAACGATGGCCGGCTCTCCGCCGGGGAACTGGCAGGCCTCGGCAGCTGTCTGCTTCTCATTGCCGTGGTGGCCGCGGCGCTCTGGGGCGTGTACCGGCTGGCGGTGCGGGGCGTGTTCCGTGTGCTGGAGCTGTGACCGGCGTTGACAACCCGCTCCCGGCGTGGGATACTTGTGTCATATATAAGGAAGGAGCTGTCCCCATGACACAAAGCCAAACCGCCTGGCCGGCGCGGTATTACGAGGAATTCGACGCGGAAAAGCGCCGCTGGATGCTGGAGGAAGCCATAGCCATCGGCGAGGGCGACGCAGCGGAGAACGAGATGCGCCGCAGATTGTGGGATGCGCGCTACGTGCGCCCGCGCAAAAACGCTCCTTTGGCCGACCGGTATGTCGCCCTCTGGCTGGGGCTGGACCGCTGGCGCAAGCTGGGCCTTGCGCCCCGGCAGGTGCGCGCCGCCGAAAAGGAGCTTCGGGAGACGGCCGCTCTGCTGCTGCCGGAAGCGACCCGCACAGACCCCGGCCGCACGCTGCTGCACTGTGAGCTGGTGCATGCGGTGCGGCTGTATCTGAAGACCTGCACCGAGAGCAGCTACGGCACCACGCTGATGGGCCTGATGCGGATGAAAAACGAGCAGCTCATCGAAAAAGCCGCGGCGGAAACGGCGGAGGTCACCGTGCTGGTGCCCCGCTGGGCAGGTGTGGAGGAAGCGTTCGCGCCTCTGGCCCCCGCCGCCCGGGAGGCGTTCACGCTGGTTTTCCCGGATGGCGGCGAAGCGCTGGAACGCGCCTTCGCCCGGTGCGCGCAGGGCAAATAAAAAAGCGAGGCAGGGCCCCGGCGGGGGCTCTGCCTTTGTTTGTGCGCTGGGTGACGTCATCACAGAAGAACGTCACATTTTGGGGTATACTAAATTCAAACAAAGGAAAGGAGCTGACCGGTATGGCAGCCATGAACATAAACGCGGAACAATTCAAGCAGAGTGTGGCGGGGGACAAGCCCCTGCTGGTGGACTTCTGGGCCCCCTGGTGCGGCTACTGCCGGCGCATCGGCCCCGCCTATGACCAGATCGCCGGGGAATATTCCGACCGGCTGACCGTGGCCAAGGTGAACATCGACGAGGACGGCCAGCTGGCAAAGGACGCCGGCGTGGAGGTCATCCCCACCCTGGTGCTCTACCGGGACGGCAAGGTGCTTGGTTCCATCGTCGCCCCCGATTCCAAGGCAGCCATCGACCGGTTCATCCGGGAGACGCTGGAGCAGTAAGGAGACAGTGGACATGAGCGGGACCCATGTGTATGATATGATCGTGGTGGGCGGCGGCCCGGGCGGTTACACCGCCGCCCTCTACGCCGCCCGGGCCGGGCTGGACACGCTGGTGCTGGAAAAGCTGTCAGCGGGCGGGCAGATGGCTCTGACCGGCGTCATCGACAACTACCCCGGCTACGAGGAAGGCATCGACGGCTTCACGCTGGGCGAAAAGATGCAGCAGCAGGCGCAGCGGTTCGGCGCAAAGACCGAGTACGCCCAGGTGGAGCGGGCGGACCTGACCGCCTCTCCCAAGGTGCTGCACACCAGCGAGGGCGATTTTTACGCCCGCACCGTGGCGCTGGCCACCGGAGCCGACCCCCGGCAGCTGGGGCTGGAACACGAGGCAGCCCTCACCGGCCGCGGCGTGGCTTACTGCGCCGCCTGCGACGGCATGCGCTACAAGGGCAAGACCGTTGTGGTGGTGGGCGGCGGCAACTCCGCCGCCGAGGACGCCCTGCTGCTGAGCCGCATTGCCGAAAAGGTGATCCTTGTCCACCGGCGGGACACCCTGCGGGCCACGAAGGTCTATCATCAGCCGCTGATGCAGGCGAAAAACGTGGAGTTTCGCTGGAACAGCACCGTTGCCGAACTGCTTCATGACGACAAACTCACCGGCGTGAAGCTGCGGGATGTGAACACCGGCGAAGAGACCGTTCTGCCCTGCGACGGGGTGTTCATCAGCGTGGGCCGCAAGCCCGCCACTCAACTGGCCGAGGGCCAGCTGGAGCTGGACGCGGGCGGCTACATCGTGGCGGACGAGACCACCCGGACCAGCGTGCCCGGCGTTTACGCCGTGGGCGACGTGCGCACGAAGCTGCTGCGGCAGGTGGTCACCGCGGTGGCCGACGGGGCCATGGCGGTACACATGGCCGAGGAATATCTGGCGAGCGGCATTTGAACGTTTTCACAGCACACCGCGGGGAGACCCGCGGTGTGTTTTCTTTTGCCCCGATTGCCAGACGGAGCCGCCCGTGCTATGATGAAGCTGCGGGCGGCAAAGCCGGCCTGCAAAAACCGCCGGGAGGGAGAGCCGCATGGTCATTCTGATCGCGGGGGCGTCCCACACGGGAAAGACCGTCCTCGCCCAAAAACTCGTGAAGCGGTACGGCTGCTTCTGCCTTTCCATCGACCATCTGAAGATGGGCCTCATCCGCAGCGGCCGCACCGGCCTGACCCCCTTGAGCAGCGACCGGGAACTGACGAACCTGCTGTGGCCGGTGGTGCGGGAGATGGTCAAGACCGCCATTGAGAACGGGCAGGATCTGATCGTGGAGGGCTGCTACATCCCCTTCGACTGGGCAAAGGATTTTCCGGAGGAATACCGCGCCCACATCCGGTACCGCTGCCTGGTGATGAGTGAAGACTACATCCGCGCCCATTACCGGGACATTCTGGCCCATGCCAACGACGCGGAGCAGCGAACGTGCGACGACTGCACGCAGGAAGCCCTGCTTTGGGACAACGCCCGGGCGCTGGAGGCCTGCCGCAAATACGGCGCGGAATACATCCTCATCGACGGGAACTATCAGGTGGACTTTTAAAGGAAGGAGGCGGCCCCTGTGCCCCTGCGCATCGTGCGAAACGACATCACCACCATGAGGGTGGACGCCATCGTCAACGCCGCCAACGAGAGCCTGTTGGGCGGCGGAGGGGTGGACGGCGCCATCCACCGGGCCGCCGGGCCCGAACTTCTGGCCGAATGCCGCGGTCTGGGCGGCTGCAAAACGGGCCGGGCCAAAATCACCAAGGGCTACCGCCTGCCTGCAAAATACGTCATTCACGCCGTGGGCCCTGTGTGGCAGGGCGGCAGCCACGGCGAGCGGGAACTGCTGGCGGGGGCTTACCGTGCCTCGCTGGAACTGGCGCTGGAGCACGGTTGCCAAACGGTGGCGTTCCCCCTCATTTCCGCCGGGGCCTACGGCTACCCCAAAGACCGGGCGCTGAAAACCGCCGTGGACGTGATCGGGGATTTCCTTTTGGCTCACGATATGACCGTCTATCTGGTCATCTTTGACCGGGCGGCCTTTTCCATCGGGGAAAAGCTCTTTGCCGACATCGCCGCCTACATCGACGACCGCTATGTGGAGCAGCACACCAGCCCCCGGGAAGAGGAATACCGCCGGGCCGCGGCCTTTGCGGCTGCTCCGATGGCGATGCCCGCCGGGCTGGACGAGGCGCTGGACCGGCTGGACGAAAGTTTTTCCCAGATGCTGCTGCGCAAAATCGACGAAAAGGGCATGACCGACGCCCAGTGTTACAAAAAGGCCAACATCGACCGCAAGCTGTTTTCCAAAATACGCTCGGACGTGCACTACCGCCCCTCCAAGCCCACCGCCATGGCCTTTGCCGTCGCGCTGGAACTGCCGCTGGCCGAGGCCCGGGAGCTGCTGGAAAAGGCGGGATTTGCCTTCTCCCACGCCAGCCGGTTCGACATCATCGTGGAATATTTCATCGCCCACCAGAACTACGATATTTTCCAGATCAACGAGGCTCTGTTCGCCTTTGACCAGAGCCTGCTGGGCGGCTGAGCCCGGAAAGGAGAATCCCATGCCCCGCACCGATGTGACACAGATGCCCTTTTCGACCCTCTATCCCCTGCTGGTGAACAAGGCCGTGAAGAAGGGCCGCACCCGGGAGGAAGTGGACCGGGTGACCGCCTGGCTCACCGGCTACTCTCCGGAAGACCTCGCCCGCCTGGAGCAAAGCCGCATAACCTACGGCGACTTTTTCCGGAATGCTCCCGCCATGAACCCCGGCCGAGCCCTTATCACCGGCAAGGTGTGCGGCGTGCAGGTGGAGGCCATCGAGGACCCGCTGATGCTGGCGATCCGCCAGCTGGACAAACTGGTGGACGAGCTGGCCAAGGGCCGGCCCATGGAAAAGATCCTGCGCGCATAAATGTCGCCCGCCGGGCGACCCGATGCAAACGAAATCCCCCTATACTGTGTTTGTAAGCAAATCACAGTACAGGGGGTTTTGTTATGAAAAAAGATTTGACCGAACTGGTATTCATTCTGGACCGCAGCGGCTCCATGCAGGGGCTGGAAAGCGACACCATCGGCGGGTTCAATTCCCTGCTGGAAAAGCAGAAACGGCAGCCCGGCGAGGCTCTGGTCTCCACCGTTCTCTTTGACAGTCAGAGCGAAGTCCTCCACGACCGGGTGCAGCTGAGCTCCGTCCGCCCCATCACCGACCGGGACTACTTCGTGCGGGGCTGCACCGCCCTGCTGGACGCGGTGGGCGGCGCCATCCGCCACATTGGGAACATCCACAAGTACGCCCGGCCCGAGGACGTGCCGGAGCACACCCTGTTCGTGGTCATCACCGACGGCATGGAGAACGCCAGCCACCATTACACTGCCCGCCAGGTGCGGGAGATGATCCTGCGGCAAAAGGAGCGGTATGGCTGGGAGTTCCTTTTTTTGGGCGCCAACATCGACGCGGTGGAAACGGCGGGTGATCTCGGCATCGGCGCCGACCGGGCGGTGAACTACCGCTGCGACAGCGCGGGCACCCGTTTGAACTACGATGTGGTGAGCCAGGCGGCCTCCGCCGTCCGCAGCAGCGCCCCGCTGAACGCCCACTGGAAAAACCCCATCGAACAGGATTTTCATAACCGGCAAAAGAAATAACAAAAACCTCCGGCAGCCGCAGCGCAGCGGGGCCGGAGGCAGAGCCGTTATTTCTTTTCCACCGGGAGCCAGACCTCGCAATAGTATTCCTGGTCCTGCGTGCCCTGTTCGAACTTGCTGGCGTCCGTGTACATTTCCACGTTGATCCCCGCCGCGATCTTGTAATCGGGGTTCGTGGGCAGCCACTGGGAGAAGATCTGCTGGTTCAGCCCCTGCAGCGCCTGGGGCATTTTGCCGGTGCAGGGGAACACCGCCCAGGTGTGGGCCGGGATGGTGCGGGTGGTGAAGCCGGCGGGCACCTCGCCGGCGGGGTCATAGTTGTCGGCAATGAGATATTCGAACTCGTTGCCTCCCATGCTCTCGTCCAGATTGATGCCGTACATCCCGCGCACCACCTTGCCGCCGCCCTCTGCGAAGTGCTCGGCCCAGAACCGGGGCACTGCTGCGGCGCCCTCCTCATATTTAAAGGTCTTTGCCCGGCAGAGAACGGTGAACGCCTCTTTTTTCATGATTTTGCAATCCATGTTTTGACCACCTTCCAATGTCACTTTGATCCGAAGCGGCGCAAAGGAACGAACCGCGCCTCCGCTTTTTCGCAGCGCGGCAGGTGTGAGCCCATGGAAGCGGGCGAACGCTTTGGTGAAGCTGTTCGGCGAGTCGTAGCCGAACTCCAGTGCAATGTCGATGATCTTCCGGTCCGTCGTGAGGACCTCCAGCCCGGCGGCGGAAAGCCGGCGCTGGCGGATATAGTCGCCCACCGTCATGTCGCACAGCATGGCAAAGCCCTTTTGAAAATAAAAGGGCGACAGGGCTGCCTGCCGCGCGATGTCCCCGATGGTCAGCTCCTCCCGGAGATGGTCTTCGATGTACCGGATCGCCCGATGAATGCTTTCCACCCAATCCATTCGGTCACACCTTCCTTCTGGCACCAGCATACATCAAAGCGCCGGTCCCTGCCCGATTTTTTGTGCCCGAGTCTGTCTGCTATCGCTTGAGGGTGAACTCCTGCACCGGGCAGCCAAACTCTTCCCCCAGCCGCCCCTCCGAAAAGCCAAGGCGTTTGTAAAAGGCCCGGGCGGCGGCTCCCCGCGGGTCGCCCTCCCGGTAGGTGGTCACGGCGACGTCTTTTCCCTCGTCCATCTGCGCCAGCATGGAGGACACCAGTCTCTCTCCAATGTGCTGCCTGCGGCAGGCCGGGTCCACCGCCAGAAAGCACAGCGCACCGGCTTCCTTCGAGAACAAAAGCGCGCCCACAAGCCGTTCGCCCCGCACTGCGCAGAGCGCGGACCCGCTTTGCATAAAGCGGAGCGTCACTTCTCGATGTTCCCGCAGCCCCTCCGCGCTTTCCAGCCCCGGAAAATCGTCTTTCACGCGGCACACAAGGGCCATCCAGCCCTCGATGTCCCGGGGACATGCCGGGCGTATCTCCACCGTCTGTTCCTGCCTTTCAAACATTTTTCTCCGGTCCATCCCACGCCCCCCTTTTTCCAGTATACCACAAAAAAGCGCCTCCCTGGCGGGAGGCGCTTTTCATTATTTTTTTAAAATCCCAGGCTGAGGCCCACCAGAAACATCCCGTAATAATAAGTGGCCAGATTCGCGGGGTGGACCGCCGGATGAGGGTTGCGGTGAAAATAGAGGAACAAAATCAGCAGGTCGGAAATCCAGAACAGAGCCGCGCCTGCCAGAACAAGGAAGCACCAGGACTGGCCCAGTCCAATGGCCAGCTGAGCTCCTTTGCCCAAAAAGGCGGAGACAAAGGCGGCATAAATCGCCGCCATGGGCAAAAGGCGGCCGAAGTGCATGCCGGGCAGGCGGCTCAGGGCCAGCACTCCCAGCGCGCCGGCGGCAGCCGCCGCGGGCACCAGCCAGTTGGCCGGCTGCAGGCGGCACAGGCCCCAGACGAACAGGCCGTGCCCTGCCAGGAAGCAGGTCCCGCCCGCCACGAACCAGGGCAGCTTGCGGCGGCGGTTGTAGATGGCCAGCAGCACGTCGCCCGTCACGCAGCAGCCCAGCGCGGGCGCCAGATGCACAAAGGCCTCCGGCCGGCTGCCCACACGGGCCGACACCGCGGCCACCGCCACGAAACTCAGGCTGCACAGGATCTTTTCCACCAGATAGCTCTTTTGATCGGAGCAGGCCTTGCGGATAAGCAGGCTCAGCACGGCGGTGTAGGCCAGCAGCATGCCTGCGATCAGGGTGGTGTTCACTGGGCGGTCCTCCCCTTGGTTTTGTTGCGCCTTTTGGGTGAAGGCGTTTCCTTACTGTAAGGATAGCACAGAATGTGATTCCTGTCTGCTCTTCAGAGCGTTCTTTCCTTGTATCTGCCGGGCGTTCAGCGGGCCGCCTTTCTTTCAGAACAGCCGCCGGCCGGCCACATACTTGGCCAGGGGCAGCCCGTCGGAGAGCCAGACCACCCGCTCCAGCCGCTCGGTGAGGGTACACTGGCGGGTGGTGGGCAGGGCGCTGTCGTCCATGACGATGGCGTCGAACTCATAGCCGGGCTCGAAGCTGCCCACCTTGCCGAAGAATTCGCCGCCGCCCCTGGTGGCCAGATACAGCGCTTCGGGCAGGGTGAGGGCGGGCAGGCTGTCGTCCACCAGACGCCAGCGCAGCTTGGAGCTCTGGATGGCGTCGGTCATGGCGCGGAAGATGGAAAGATGCGCCCCGCCGGCCACGTCGCTGCCCAGGCCCGCTTTCTGGCCCTCGTTCAGCCAGGTGCGCACCGGGGCAATGCCGGAGGACACGTTCATGTTGGACTGGGGGCAGTGGGCCAGGAACACGCCCTGTTCCTTCATCCGGGCCCGCTCCTCCTCGCTGCTCCAGATGCAGTGAGCCATCACGGTGCGGCACTCGCCGCCGAACAGGCCCGGCCGGTCATAGGCTTCGCCGTAGAACCTTGCCCAGGGGCGCAGCTGTTTGACCCACTCGATCTCGGAGAGATTCTCCGACAGGTGAGACTGCATCGCCGTGCCGAACTGCCGCTGCAGCTCGCCCAGGCCGTCCATCAGCTCTTCGGAGCAGCTGGGGATGAACCGGGGCGTGAGGATGGGCCGCACGCCGGAAAAAGCGGCGCTCTCCTCCAGCCAGCGACGGGTCTCGGCCAGCGAGCCTTCGGCGGTCTCCCGCAGGTAATCCGGGCAGTTGGAGTCCATGTTCAGCTTGCCCACAAAGCCCCGCAGGCCCGCCTTTTCCAGCAGTTCCATCAAAAGCAGAGTGGCCGGCCGGTGCACTGTGGCAAAGATGCTCGCCCGGGTGGTGGCGCTACGGGTCAGCTCATCGGTAAAAATCCGGTAGGCCGCCTGGGCATATTCCGGCGAAGAAAAACGGGCCTCCTCGGGGAAGGCGTTCTCCTCCAGCCAATCCAGCAGTTCCATGTCCATGCCCAGCCCCCGGTAGGCGTACTGGCTGGCGTGGACGTGCAGGTCCACCAGACCGGGCAGGATGAGCCGGTCGCCGTGGTCGTGGACGGGGATGCCCGCGTACCTCTCGGGCAGCGTCTCAAAAATGCCCGCCACCAGTCCGTTTTCGCAGACGAGATACTGCTGCGGCCGCACTTCCAGCTGCCCGCAGACCGGTGTAAAAATAAGATTGCCCTTCAGGGCGAAAGTTTCTTTCATTGTGCTCTCCTTGCTGCTGCGTGATGCCGGCACAGCGCCGGCCGCAGTTTATTGTACGGGAACAGGGTCAAAAACGCAAGGACTTTCCGGCTTGTTCCGGGCAGGAAGAAGCGCTTCCGGCTGCCCGGAAGCGCTTTTTGTTCCGAATTTATTCGCCGCGCAGGAACACCAGCGTGTTCTCCACCGAGTGGCGGGGCGAAAAGCGGTAGCCCAGCCGGTCGAAGGCCTGCAGGTCCTCCGGGCGAGCGGCGCCGGTCTCGGCCATGAAGCGCACCATCTCGCCCCGGGCCATCTTGCACAGGGTGCCCTTTTCCACCACCTTGCCCTCCTGCTCCTCACCAAAGACACACCGCACCAGCGGCACCGACGCGGGCAGATGCTTTTCCACCGCGGCGCTGTATTCTTTCGAGGCCAGGTCCAGCACCCAGTCGGTGCCGTCCGCCAGCGCCGCCGCCAGATCCGCGCCCCAAAACTCATAGAGGTCTTTCGCGCCGTCCACTGAAAGCTTTGCCTGCATCTCCAGCCGGTAGGGCCGCACCCCGTCAAAGGGGCGCAGCAGCCCGTAAAACCCGGAAAGGATGCGCAGACGCTGCTGCAGATAGTCAAACTCCCGGTCGGTGAACACGTCCGGCGCCATGTAGCGGTACTGAATGCCCTCGTAGCTCAGAATGGCGGGCGTGAGGTTTCGGCGCAGGTCCATCGTTTCCAGCCGGCGCAGGTTTTCCTCCGCGATGGAGTCGTTGCACTTCCAGAGCGCTTTGAGCCGGTCATAGGGCATGGCCCGCAGCGTCTCCAGCAGCCGCCCGGTCTTTTCCAGAAAAGGGGGAAGGTCCTGCCAGGGCAGCACGTCGTCCACCTTCATCTTCTTGGCCGGCGAGACGATGATCTTCATTCGGTGGTCACCTCATAGGGCCAGGTCATGATGCCGCCGAACTCATACACATTGGTATAACCCAGCTCCGCCAGCTTGGCCGCCGCCTGCTTGCTGCGGTTGCCGCTGCGGCAGTAGACCAGCACCTCGGCGTCCTTTTCGCCTATAGTATCCGCGGCGCTGGTCTCGTCGATGGTGCCCAGCGGCAGCAGAACCGCGCCGGGAATGTGGCCGCCGTCGTACTCGTCCTGTTCGCGCACGTCCAGCACCAGCACGCCGCCGGCGTCCATCCGTTCTTTGGCTTCCTGCTGGGTGATCTGCCGGTAGCCCTCGCCGCCCGCGCCGCAGCCGGTGAGCAGCAGCAGCGGGGCAAGCAGGGCGGAAAACATCTTCTTCATGGCTCACTTTTCTCCTTTCAGCATCGCCAGCACATCGGCGGCGTTGGCATCCGGTTTGACCTTGGGCATCACTGCAGTGACCATGCCTTCCTCGTCGATGAGGAAGGTGGTACGCACCACGCCCATGCTCACCTTGCCGTAGAGCTTCTTTTCCTGCCAGACGCCGTAGGCCTGGATGGCTTCCAGCTGCGGGTCGCTGAGCAGCGTAAAGGGAAGGCCGTATTTATCGGCGAACTTGCGGTGAGAGGCAACGGAGTCCTTGCTGACGCCCAGCACCACCGCCCCCTGGGCTTTGATCTCGCTCAGCGAGCCCGCAAAGGCGCAGGCCTGCCGGGTGCAGCCGGGGGTGCTGTCCTTCGGATAAAAATAGAGCACCACTTTTTTGCCCAAAAAGTCCGCCAGGCTCACTTCACGGCCGTCCTGGTCCTGCAGGGTGAATTCCGGCGCTTTCATTCCAACTTCCAACATAATCCCCAACTCCCTTCTGTTTTTCTTATTATAACACAAAACCGAACGCCCACAGTGATATGGTCACCGGAAACAGGCTTGGCGCAGCGCACAGTTGCGGTTATAATAAAGAAAAAGCAACGGCGCTCCGGCGCCGAAAAGGAGAAACGAATGAGCAAGCTTTCTGTGGGAAAGGTGCAGGTATACACCGGCAACGGCAAGGGAAAGACCACCGCCTCTCTGGGCCTTGTGCTCCGGGCCGCCGGCGCGGGCATGCAGATCTATTTCGGCCAGTTCATGAAAAAGGGCAACACCAGTGAGATCCGGGCGCTGCGGGACTTTTTGAGCGGCGCGGTGACGGTGGAGCAGTACGGCAGCGGCGCGGAGCTTTCCGGCCCCGACCGCGAGCGGGACACCGCCTGCGCCCGGGCAGGCTATGAAAAGGCCCGGGAGGCCCTGACAAGCGGGAAATACGACCTGGTGGTGCTGGACGAAATCCTGGTGGCGGAACATCTGGGCCTGCTGGCCGTGGACGACCTGCTGCGTCTGATGGACCAGCGGCCGGAACACACCGAGCTGGTGCTCACCGGGCGCTGGGCCGCCGAGCAGGTGTGCCAGCAAGCGGACCTGGTCACCGAGATGGGCGAGGTGAAGCACTATTTCCACGCCGGGCTGCCCGCCCGCACCGGCATCGAGATGTAAGAAAAAAGGATGGACCCTTTGCGGGGTCCATCCTTTTTGTTTCAGTTCAGCAGCCACACGCCGGCGTTAAGATACCCTGCAAAAGCCACCCACACAAGATAGGGCAGCTGCAGCCGCGCCGCGAGGCTCTCGACGCGGTAAAAAACCAGCACCATGGCCGCAATGAGCGCCCACATCACGAACAGCCAAAGCAGCGCGAAGCCGAACCACTGAAGGTTGAAGAAGATGATGCTCCAGAAGAAGTTGAAGGTCAGCTGCCCGGCGAACAGCCAGAGGCCCAGCCGCCGGGCATCGGAAGGCGGAGCCATCCAGATGCGGGCGGCGCTGACGCCCATCAGGGCATAGAGGCCAGCCCAGACGATGGGAAAGACGATGGCCGGCGGCGAGAGCGGCGGCTGCACGATGCTCTCGGTATAAAGCTTTGTGCCCTCCCGGGTGAGCCAGCCGGACAGGCCGCCCACCGCCTCGGCCAGCAAGATCCAGGCCGCATAGGTCTTCCAGGGAAATTTTTTCATTGTATCACCCTCTGGTAGGGTATGCAGCAAAGGGTGCGGCTATGCGCCGCGCCGGTTCACTTCTCCAGCGAAAGGGTGAAGGAGGTCTCGCCGCCGGAGAGGGCGTCTTTGAGCCCGTCGGTATCGGTGATGCGGGCCAGTTTTGTATAGGACCAGGTGTTGCTGCCGTAAAACAGCACGACGGAATCGCCCCGGTACAGCATCACGTCCCCCGGCCCGGCGGTAAGGCGGGCGTCGTTCTGCGGCAGCGTTTCGGGCAGCGCGCCCACCTTTTCAAAGCCGCCGTAGTTTTCCGCCTTGAGGGTGACGGGGCCCTCCTCCAGCAGCGCCGCCAGCGCCTCGGCGGAGGGGTTATCTTCTAAAACGGCGGTGAGGGTCGTATCTCCCACTTGAATGTACAGCAACGTTTCTTCCTCCTGTGGTACGGCGGACGGGCCGCCGGTTGCCTGTGAACCGCTCGTCGGGCGGGAATCCGCCACGAAAGGTACGGCCGTCGGCGCGGTCTCGCTGCTTTGCGGCGCGGGAGCCGCTCCGCAGCCGGTCAGTGCCAGGGCCAGCAGCGCGGCAAGCGCCCGGCCCGGCCATGCCGCCCGGCTCACAGCGACCGGCCCGCTTCCAGCGCGCGCTGCATCGCCTCGCTGCCGCTCGCCTCGCCGGGCGCGGTGACGCCGCCGGCGAACACGACCCCTGCCAGCTTCGCCTTATCAAAGCACTCCACCCAGCCGCCAAGGCCTGCGGCGGCCCGCTGCCACACTTCGTCCCCCTCCTCGGCGGCGCAGGTCAGCAGCCACACCTCACGGAAAGCGTAATCGGCGGAATAAAGGGGGTTCGCCCGGTCCAGCAGGGTCTTCATCTGGCCGCTCATCTCGTAGTAATAGATGGGGGTGGCGAACACCAGCACGTCGGCATGGAGCATCTTCTCCTGCACGATGGTGTCCGCGTCATCGTGGATGACGCACCGGCCGGTGGTCTGGCAGGCAAGGCAGCCCTTGCAGAAGCGGATGTCTTTGTCCACGAGGGATACCAGCTCCACCTCATGGCCCGCCTGGCGCGCGCCCTCGGCAAACTGCTGCGCCAGCAGGTGGGAGTTCGCGTTCTGACGCAGGCTGGTGGAAATGATCAGAACCCGTTTGCTCATGGTGTTTCCTCCTTTTATTTCAACATCTCATACTGCGCGTCGCTCACCGGCTCGCACCACTCGTTGTTCGTTTCCTCGCCGGGCACCTCCAGCGCCAGGTGGGAGAACCAGCTGTCCGCCGCGGCGCCGTGCCAGTGCTTCACTTCGGCGGGAATGTTCACCACGTCGCCGGGGCGCAGCGCCCGGGCGGGCTTGCCCTCCTCCTGGTACCAGCCGCGTCCGGCCACGCAGATCAAAATCTGGCCGCCGCCGCTCTTTGCGTGGTGGATGTGCCAGTTGTTGCGGCAGCCCGGCTCGAAGGTGACGTTGAACACCCCCACCTGGCTGCCGGAAAGGGGCGCAAGGTAGCTCTGGCCCACAAAGTATTGGGCGTAGGCGTCGTTGGGCTCGCCGATGGGGAACACCATCTCGCTCTGGTGGCGGGCCTTTGCGTCCTCCCCCTCCTCGGTCCAGACGTCCTTCGCCATGCGAAAGGCCGCCCATGCCTTGGGCCAGCCGGCGTAGAAAGCCGCGTGGGTGAAAATTTCGGCTATTTCGGCGCGGGTGATGCCGTTCTGCTTTGCGGTGGTGAGATGATAGCGGAAGGACTCATCCACCAGCCCCTGGCCCATCAGCGACACCACCGTGACCAGCGAGCGGTCCCGCAGGCTGAGGGCCTCTTCCCTGCTCCACACCTCGCCGAAGAGCACGTCGTCGTTCAGACGGGCGAACTCCGGGGCAAACTGGCCCAGGGCGTCCCGCCCTGCCGTCTGTTTCACTGCCATGGTCGTTTCCTCCCTTTCACATGCTTGCTTTCAGAATGTTCAGCACATCGTTCCGGGTAAGGGTGCGGTAACCGCCGGTCATCAGGAAGGCGCCGTCGGCGATGCCTTCCAGCATGTCCTCGGTGACGCCCAGCTGCCGGATGTTCCGGGCCACGCCCAGTTCCTCCATCCAGCGCTCCATGGCCGCAAGCCCCGCTTCGGCCAGCGCCTCGGCGCTCTTGCCCGCCGGGTCGATGCCCCAGACATTCACAGCGAAGCGCCCGAATTTGGCAAGGCCGTCTGCCATGATATAGCGGTAATAGGCCAGGGACACGGCGGAGAGGGTCATGCCGTGGGTGGCGTTGGTGTAGGCTCCGATGGACTGGCCGATCATGTGCACCTCCCAGTCGGTGGACTTGCCCATGGCCAGCAGGGTGTTCAGCGCCCAGGTGGCCGCCCACATGATGTTGCTGCGGGCCTCATAGTTTTCCGGCTGGCGCAGCGCGATGCGGGAACTGGCAACCAGCGAGCGCATCAGGCCCTCGGCGATGTAGTCGGTGGTGTTGTCGTCCTCGCCGGAGAAATACT
The DNA here is from genome assembly GCA_019116345.1 of Candidatus Allofournierella merdipullorum. Classification (GTDB taxonomy): domain Bacteria; phylum Bacillota; class Clostridia; order Oscillospirales; family Ruminococcaceae; genus Allofournierella_A; species Allofournierella_A merdipullorum. The sequence goes on from DXBV01000118.1 coordinate 63,441, forward strand.
GCTCACAGATGTGGTTGAAGGCGTCGTAGATGCCGGCCACCATCTGCTCCATGGGCACGGTGTAGGTGAGGGTGGGGTCCAGAATGGAGAAACGGGGCATCACGTTGCTGCCGAACACATGGCCGATCTTGCGCTTCTGGGCCGGGTGGGTGATGACCGCGCCGCCGTTCATCTCGCTGCCGGTGCCCACCATGGTGAGCACGCAGCCCACCGGGATGATGGGGTTGGACACGTCCTCCATGCGCAGGAAGTATTTATCCCAGGGGTCCTCCTGGCACCAGGCGGAGACGGACACTGCTTTGGCGTAGTCGCACACCGAGCCGCCGCCCACCGCCAAAATCAGATCCACGTTGTTCTCCCGGGCCACACGGCAGCCCTCATACAGCTTTTCCACCGTGGGGTTGGGCATGACCCCCGGCACCTCGAACACTTCCTTGCCGCAGGCTTTGAGGATGGCGGTGACCTTGTCATAAAGGCCGTTTTTCTTGATGGAACCGCCGCCGTAGGCCAGCAGCACCCGGCCGCCGTAGTGTTTCAGTTCGCCCGCCAGCTGCTCCAGCGCCTGTTCGCCGAAGTGCAGCCGCGTGGGGTTGCAGTAGGTGAAATTTCCCAGCATATTCATTCCTCCCGTTTGTGTCGGTTCTGTTTGATGCGGTAGACCAGATAGTCCAGGCAGTCGATCTTCTTTTCGCTTCGGTGCACCTCGTCCAGCAGCTCTGCCCGGTGCCGCGCCAAGAGTTCCAGCAAGCGGCGGTCGTCCTGCGCGTCGGCCAGCAGCGTTGCGGCGGCCTCCTCGGTGCAGCCCGCGTCCCGCAGGGTCTGGGCCAGCTCGGCGGCTTCCATGGCGCAGCAGGCGCACGCCCAGGGTTTCTGCCCTTCCGGCTGCGAACGCTCCATTCGCTTCTCCCCCTTTGTGGTTCCTCTATGATTTCAGTGTAAACCAGGGGCCGTGAAATAGCAAATACCTATATCGTATTCTACTCCATGCCTTGCAAGCATCGTTCAAGCAAAGTATAATGGAGGAAACAAGGGAAAGGACGATGCACCATGGAACTGCGTTTGCTGCGCTATTTTCTCACCGTTGCCCGGGAGGGCAGCATCACCAACGCGGCCAACGCCCTGCACATCACCCAGCCCACCCTCTCCCGCCAAATCCACGAGCTGGAGGAGGAGCTGGGACAGACGCTGCTGGTGCGGGGCAGCCGAAGCGTATCGCTGACCGGCGAGGGCATGCTGCTGCGAAAGCGGGCGGAGGAGATTTTGGAACTGGTGGAAAAGGCCGAGCGGGAGGTGGCCCTGGGCGACGGGCTGCTCACCGGCGAGGTGAGCGTGGGCGCGGGCGAAACAGTGGGCGTGCACTTCCTCACCCGGGCGGCCCGGGAACTGCGCCGGCGGTATCCCGAGGTCCGTTTTCAAATCATCAGCGGCGACGGGATGGAGGTCTGCGAGCTGCTGGACAAGGGCCTCATCGACTTTGGGCTGGTGTTCGACCATGTGGACCGGGCGAAGTACAACGCCCTGCCGGTGCCCTGGCGGGACGTGTGGGGAGTGCTGGTGCGGCGGGACGATTCGCTGGCCGAAAAGGAAGCCGTGACCCCCGCCGACCTCATCCACCAGCCGCTGCTGGTGTCCCGGCAGGTGCTCAAGGGGCCGCTGCTGCCCGAATGGTTCGGCACCGGGGTGGAGTCGCTGAACATCGCCGGCACCTACACCCTCGCCTTCAACGGTTCGCTGATGGTGGAGGACGGCATGGGCTGCGCTTTGTGCCTGGACCGCATCATCAACCTCAGTGAGGACAGCCCTCTCTGTTTCCGGCCGCTGGAACCCCGGCGGGAGGCGGGCATGCACGTCATCTGGAAGAAGTACCAGGTCTTTTCCCGCGCGGCGGAAAAGTATCTGGAACTGCTGGAAAGAAATGAATAAAAAAGGGAGGCCGTCGGGCCTCCCTTTTTTATGTGATTTTCGGTCAGTCCAGCACCCGGCCGTCCACCGAAAGGGTCACCACCTGCCAGGGGATGAACTTTCCGCTGGCCTGAAGCGCCTTTTTCACCGCCAGCTCCAGCCCGCCGCAGCAGGGCACCTCCATGCGCACCACGGTGACGCTCTGAATGTCGTTCTCCGCAAGGATATGGGTGAGCTTTTCGCTGTAATCCACGCCGTCCAGTTTGGGGCAGCCGATGAGGGTGATCTTGCCCCGCATGAAGTCCCGGTGCATGGACGCATAGGCGTAGGCGGCGCAGTCCGCCGCCACCAGCAACTTCGCCCCGTCGAACCAGGGGGCGTTCACCGGCGCCAGCTTGATCTGGCAGGGCCACTGGCCCAGTTGGGACGGCTCCGAAGCGGAAGGCGCAGCGGGTGCAGCCTCCGCCGTGCGCCGCATCTGCCGCGCCTGCGCGCCGGGGCAGCCGCTGTGGACGGGCGCAGCCTTTGCCGCCTGGTTCGCCTTGACCGCCGCTTCGTCGTAGACGGCGGCCTCCCGCTCCACAAAGGTGATGGCTCCCGTGGGGCAGGCGGGCAGACAGTCGCCCAGGCCGTCGCAGTAGTCGTCCCGCAGCAGGCGGGCCTTGCCATCCACCATGCCAATGGCGCCCTCGTGGCAGGCGGCGGCGCAGGCACCGCAGCCGTTGCATTTTTCCTCGTCGATGTGGATGATTTTGCGGATCATGTTTTCAGCCTCCTTGTGTTTGTGGCTCCAGTATAGTACAATCCTATCCGCAAGTATGTGGTTTTGACCACGAAATTGGAGGCAAACGAATGGAAATTTCTTCCCTGCCGCTGTTCAAGGGCATTTCCCCTGCGGAATACGGCGAGATGATGGTTCCGGGGCGGGTGCGCACCGCGGACTTTGAAAAGGGCGAGACAGTCTTTCACGCGGGGGACGCCACCGGCGAATTCTGCGTGCTGCTTTTCGGCGAGGTGCATGTGGAGAGCATTGATCTGTGGGGCAACCGGGTCATTCTGCACAGCATCCCCGCCGGCCATGTGTTCGCCGAGACCTACGCCCTGTGCGGCGTGCCCATGATGGTGCATGTCACCGCCGCGCAAAACAGCCGGGTGCTTTTTATCCGTCTGGAGGCGCTGCTTGCGGACGAGAACCGGCAGTGCAGCTGGTACCCCACGCTGCTGCGCAATCTGACGCTGCTGTTCGCCCGCAAGAACCTGGCCTGGTCCGACCGGGTGTTCTGCCTTTCAGCCAAGGGCGTCCGCAGCCGGGTGATGCTGTATCTCTCGGCCCGGGCGGCGGAACAGGGCTCCACCGAGTTCTCCATCCCCTTCGACCGCCAGCAGCTGGCGGACTATCTGAACGTGGAGCGCACCGCCCTTTCCAAGGAGCTGGGCCGGATGCGCAGCGAGGGCATTCTGTCCTTTCACAAGAACCGGTTTTGTCTGCACCGCACCCAGGGGGCGGAAAACGGGCAGTAAAAAATTTTCGCCGCCGCATGGCATTTTTCGTCGCGGTGTGTTATGATTGGTCATTGCGTTCGTTCATTACAGGCCGCGGGGCAAAGTCCCGGGGCCGCAGGTTTCAGGAGCATACAATGCAGGCAAAGTCAAATCTCTCGCGGGAAGACGTTTTCAAGGATCTTCCCATTCCTTCCGCGCTGGCGAAGATGGTCCTCCCGGCGGTGGCCAGCCAGCTGATCGTTCTGATCTACAACATGGCGGACACCTTTTTTGTGGGCCAGACCAACAACCCCTACATGGTGGCGGCCACCTCGCTCATTCTGCCGGTGTTCAACATTACCCTGTGCCTGGCCGGTCTGGCGGGCATCGGCGGCGGCTCGCTGATCTCCCGGCTGCTGGGCCAGGGCGACGAGGCGGAGGCCCGCCGGGTGAGCGCCTTTTCCCTCTATCTGGGTCTGGCGGTGGCGGCGCTGTTCTCGGTGGGCATTCTGGTGTTTATGGAGCCCGTTCTGGCCCTGCTGGGCGCGGGAGCCAACACCTACGCCTACGCACGGCAGTATGCCTTGTGCGTCATCGTGGTGGGCGGCGTGCCCACGGTGCTCTCCAACGTGCTTTCCAACCTTATCCGCAGCGTCGGCCTCTCCCGCGAGGCCAGCGCCGGCATCATTCTGGGCGGTGTGTTGAACATCGCGCTGGATCCTCTTTTCATGTTTGTTCTTCTGCCGGACGGTCAGGAGGTGCTGGGCGCGGGGCTGGCCACCTGCCTTTCCAACTGTGCAGCCTTTGCCTATTTCGCCGTGGTGATGGCCCGGCTGGGCCGGGGCGCGGCCATCACCTTCTCGCCCCGGGCGGGCATGCCCCGCGCCGAAAGCATTGCCGCCATCTTCAGTGTGGGTGTGCCCTCGGCAGTGACCACCTTCCTGTTCGACCTGGACTATGTCATCATCGACAAGCTGATGGTGGCCTACGACGATCTGGCCCTCGCGGCGGTGGGCATCGTGCTGAAGGTGGAGCGCTTCCCGCTGAATGTGGGCATCGGCATCTGCCAGGGCATGATGCCTCTGGTGGCCTACAGCTACGCTGCCCGCGACCGCGGCCGCATGGAGGGCACCGTCCGCCTTGCCCGCCGCACGGGCCTGCTGGTGGCCGGGGTGAGCATCCTGCTGTATGAGCTGTTCGCCGTGCAGTTCTCCCACCTGTTCATCGCCGACGCCCGCACGGTGGAACTGGCGGCTCAGTTCCTGCGCATCCGCGTGCTGGCCACGCCGCTGATGTTCCTGAGCTTTTTCACCGTGTACCTGTTCCAGGCGCTGGGGCAGGGCCGCATCGCCCTGTTCCTGGGCGTGACCCGCTGGCTGGCGCTGAACATCCCCATGCTGTTTTTGCTCAACGCGCTGGTGGGCATGTACGGGCTGCTCTGGGCCCAGGTGGCGGCGGACAGCCTCACCGTTCTGCTGTCGCTGGTGGTTTACCGCCAGTTCTGCCGCTCGTCCGTCTTTTTAAGCCATATGTCCTGAGGCGACGGCCCCCTTTCCGCTGTATATCGGCTGGAAAGCGGGCCGCCGCTTTTTTGTAAATAATCCGCAATTTACTAATTTTTACAAGAAAATCCGAATAAAATTACCATTATCACCCCCTAAAAACGATAAAATATACCTCGGTCCTGCGGTTGTAGCTCAGCTGGATAGAGTGATTGGCTACGAACCAATAGGTCGGGGGTTCGAGCCCCTCCAACCGCACCAAGCCGGCGCAAGCGAAATGCTTGCGCCGGCTTTTTTGTTTTGCCGAAGGCTCCTTGCCGCCCCGCCCCGCCGGCGGTATAATAGGAATAAGCGGTGAACGCGAAAGGAGGCCCCATGGAAAACCTTTTTTCGATCGGTGAGCTGGCAAAGTACCAGAAGATCTCCAAGCAGACCCTGATCTTTTACGACAAGATCGGTCTGTTCCGGCCCGCCTATGTGGACCCGGACAACGGCTACCGTTACTACAGCGCCGCCCAGCTGGATTTTCTGGACACCATCCTCATCATGAAGAAGATCGGCTTTTCGCTGAAAGAGATCCAGGCGCATATGCAGGATTTCACCATCGACAGCAGCCTGGTGCTGCTGCGCAGCCAGCTGGCCCGCATCGACCGGGAAATTGCCGAGCTGAGCCTCATCCGCAGCCGGCTGGCTCTGCGCTGCGACCAGATGGAGCGGGCCAACGCCTCCTGCAAGGCCTCCGATGAAGTGAGGGTCGAAGATGCGTCCGTGCAATACCTGCTGTATGAGCCGGTGCAGGCGCCCTTCTCCTTCCGTGACATCAGCATCGCCACCAAAAAGTGCTTCGCTGCCGCCTTTCAAAAGCAGCTGCCCATCTTTTTCCAGTCCGGCGTGGTGGTTCCGCTGGAGCGCATCCGCAGCGGCGATTTCACCCAGGCGTCTCAGGCATTCGTCCTCACCGAAAACACCGACCGCGCCCCCAACATCCGCCCCACCCCCTCCGGACAGTGCGTCAGCCTGTATCACTTCGGCCTCTACGCCTCCATCGGCCGTTCCTACCGCAAACTGCTGGACTACTGCGCCCGCCACGGGTTGGAGATCGTTTCAGACTCTTATGAGTTCTGCATCAACGACTATCTCTCCTCCAACGACGAAAGCGAATACATCACAAAGATCATGCTCTTTGTGCGCTGACTTCTCTGCCCCGTCCCCCCGGGGCAGATTTTTTTGCATCTTTTACTTGACAAAGTCAAACATGCGAGTATACTTGACTTTGTCAAGAATTTGAAAGGAGCGTTTCCATGTTCGACACACTGGCTTTTCAGTCCGCTGCGCTCTACCGGGACTTTTCCGCCTACACCGGCGAAAAACTGGAGCAGATGGGGCTGCATTTCGGCCTTTTGTTCTTTCTGATCTATGTGGGCAAGCATCCGGGCACCTCGCCCACCGAGCTCACCGAGGCGCTGCGGCTGGACTGGGGCCATTCCCAGCGGTGCATCACCAAGCTGGCGGACGGCGGCTTTCTCACCCGTGAAAAAGCGGGCCGCCGCTACCGGCTGGACCTGACCGACAAGGGCCGCAAAGCTTTTGCCGCCAGCCATCAGGTGTTCTTTGACTGGGACGAAAAGCGTCTGGCCGTTCTCTCCGAAGAAGAGCGGCAGGCCCTATTCGCCCTGCTTCGCAAGGTTTCCCCGGGCCGGGAGATCCCGCGCCATGTATGAGGCCATCGGGCGGCCGCTGGAACTGGGAAACCTGCGGATGAAAAACCGCGTCGTGTTCGCGCCCACCACCCTGGGCCTTTCAGAGCCGGAGCAGGAGGCACTGCTGCGGCGCATCGCCGCCGGGGGCTGCGCGCTGGCCTGGGTGGGGGACGTGCCGGTGGGCCGCAAGGGCTTCGGCAGTCTGTTTTCAAGAAAAGGGTTTGAGCACTACCGGCGCCTCACCGCCGCCCTGCACAGCGAAGGGTGCCTGGCGGGGGCGCAGCTGCATCAGTCAGACTCAGACCTGGGCGCCATGGTGAAATACCTGCCCGCGCTGCTGACCCGGCGCATCAGACCGGACGAACTGCGCCGGAAACTGAACGATGCGGCAGGCCCCTACATCACCGGCCTGCCCGCCGATAAAGTGCGCGGCATCACCGCCAGCTTCGGCGATGCCGCCGCCCGGGCACGGCAGGCGGGCTTTGATCTTGTGCAGGTGCACGGCGACAGGATGTGCGGCAGCTTTGCCTCCTCCCTGCTCAACCGGCGCACCGACGTCTACGGCGGCAGTCTGGAGAACCGCCTGCGCTTTGCGCTGGAGGCTGTGGCGTCTGTGCGCGCCGGTCAGCCGGATCTGCCCATTGATTTCAAGCTGGTGGTGCGGCTGCCGGACTATGGCAGGGCGGGCCTTCTGCCGGACGAGCTGGCGGTGGCCGTGCCCCTGCTGGAGGCCGCGGGAGTGACCAGTTTCCACGTGACGCTGGCAAACCACGGCTCCCTGCAGGACACCATTCCCCCGGCAAATCACCCGGCCTTTGGGGACGAGGGCTGCTTTTTGTTTTTGTGCGATATGGTGCGGCAATACACCCGCCTGCCGGTGTGCGGCGTGGGCGGGCTGACCAGCCTGGACTTCGTGGAACAGCAGCTGGCCGAAGGCCGCATCGACTGCGCCGCGATGAGCCGCCAGCTCATCGCTGACCCGGACTGGCCGAAGAAAGTGCTCTCCGGCCGGGCCGAAGAAGTGCGCCGCTGCGTGCGGTGCAACAAGGGCTGCCTGGGCGGTCTGATGGGCCACAAAGGCGTCCGCTGCATTTTTGAAGGAGGCAACAGGAAATGACTTACGCCATCGTTTATTCCAGCCGCACCGGCAACACTGAGCAGCTGGCCCGCACCATTCAGAAAGAGCTGCCCGCGGAGGGCTGCCTGTACTTTGGCGGGCCGGACGAGGCCGCTCTGGCCGCCGACCGGCTGTACATCGGCTTCTGGACCGACAAGGGCTGCTGCGACGAGGAGCTGGCGGCTTTTCTCGCCAAAGTGACCCACAAGGAGGTATTCCTGTTCGGCACCGCCGGCTTTGGCAGCCAACCCGCCTATTTTCAGGCGGTGCTGGGCCGGGTGAAGGAAAAGCTGGGCGCCGGCTGCACCGTGACGGGCAGTTTCATGTGCCAGGGCAAAATGCCCCAGGCCGTCCGCCGCCGTTACGAGGCGATGCTCGCCGCCCCGGGCCATGCCCCCAACGTGGAGGCCATGATCGAAAACTTCGACCGGGCGCTCTCCCATCCCGACGCGGCGGATCTGGAGCAACTGACGCAGGTCGTCGAGCGGGCATGAAAACATCTTTTTACTGTTTCAGGAGGACACAAAATGAAAAAATCTTCTACGATCTGGCTCTGGATCGCGCTGGTGCTCTGCCTGTGCACCACCGGTCTGAATCTCGCGGAAGGCCGCTGGCTGCCGGTGGCCATCGCCATCCTCTCCATCGCCGGCCTGTGCGCGCTGCTGTTCGCCGGCCGCCGTCTGGGCTACATCGTCATGTGCCTGTGCGCGGTGGGCTCCTTCGCGGTGGGCGTGGCCCAGAACGTCGGGGCGCTGGGCGCGGTCACGGCCGTGGTGATGTCCCTCATCGGCTCCGCACTGGTGCCTGTTGTCACCGGGCTGTTCATCCGCAGCCAGTGGCGCGAGCTGAAGTGAACCCCCTGTCCCCCGCTCTGCCGGCAGAGCGGGGGGCTTTTTCATTTCGCGCGGCGATTGCCAAAGCGCGGCGGATGCGGTATACTTTTTACACTCTATACATAAGATGAGGGACTTACCATGAAAAAGCTCACTCTGCGTCAGCTGCTGGCCGTGGCCAGCATGCTGTTCGGCATGTTTTTCGGCGCGGGCAACCTGATTTTCCCGGCCTCCATGGGTCAGCTGGCGGGCAGCAGCGTCTGGATGGCCAGCGCGGGCCTGCTCATCACCGGAGTGGGTCTGCCGCTGCTGGGCGTGGCCGCTCTGGGCGTGAGCCGGGCGGACGGTCTTCTTTCGCTGAGCAGCCGGGTGGGCCGCCGCTACGGCCTGTTTTTCACCTGCGTGCTTTATCTCACCATCGGGCCCCTGTTCGCCATTCCCCGCTGCGCCACCGTGTCCTACACGGTGGGCGTGCAGCAGATGCTGCCGGGCGCGAACCAGCGGCTGGCGCTGGCCGTGTTCACCTTTGTGTTCTTCGGCGCGGTGCTGTTCTTTTCGCTGCGGCCGGGCGAACTGCTGACCTGGATCGGCAAGGTGCTCAACCCGCTGTTCCTGTGTTTCCTCGCCGTGCTGGTGGTGCGGGCGCTCGTTTCGCCGCTGGGCGCTGTGAGTGCCGCGGCCCCCGTGGGCGCTTATGAGACAGACGCCTTTGCCGCCGGTTTCCTGGAGGGCTACAACACCATGGACGCGCTGGCGGGCCTTGCCTTCGGCATCATCGTGGTGGACGCCATTCGCCGTTTGGGCGTGACCGAGCCCGGCCAGGTGGCCAAAAGCACCGTGGGCGCGGGGGTGTTCAGCGCGCTGCTGATGGGCTTCATCTACGTTCTGGTGGCGGTGATGGCCGCCCAGAGCCGCGGGCTGTTCGAGCCTGCCGCCAACGGCGGCGAGGCCCTGGCCCAGATCGCCCAGCACTACTTCGGAAGCGCCGGCGCGCTGATCCTGGCGGCCACGGTGACGGTGGCCTGCCTCAAAACGGCGGTGGGCCTTGTGACCAGCTGCGGCGAGACCTTTGTGCAGATGTTCCCCCACGGGCCGGGCTACCGGGTGTGGGCCGTGGGCTTCTGCGTGTTCTCCTTCTCCATCGCCAATCTGGGTCTGGACGCCATTCTGGCCTGGACCGCTCCGGTCCTGATGTTCCTGTACCCGCTGTCCATCGTGCTGATCCTGCTGACGCTGGGCGGCCGCCTGTTCGGCAACGATCGCCGGGTGCTGGCCTGGACGGTGGGCTTCACCGTGCCGGCGGCGGTGCTGGATCTGGTCTGCGCGCTGCCCAAGGGCTCCGCGGCCGCGAACTTCCTGGCCCCTGTGGCCGGGCTGGCCCAGTGGCTGCCCCTGACGGACAAGGGCTTCGGCTGGGTGCTGCCCGCGCTGGCAGGCTTCCTGCTGGGTCTCGCCTTCGCGAAACTGCCCAGGCGCAAAGCCTGAGCGCCGCTCTTACTCCAAAATCTGGTCGATGAGCTGATCCACCATCATCAGGCACCGGGGCAGATGGAACGGGCCTTTGAAGGTGGAGCCTTTGCAGGCCGGCAGGGTCGGTTTTCCGTCCCGGCGGAGATAGCCGTACCAGTCGCCGTATTCCGGGTCACTGAACACCCGGCGGCAGTAGTCCAGCGTCTTTTCAAAAATCTCCAGATATTTTTCGTCGCCGGTGTCCCGGTAGATCATCAGGCTGGCGATGAGCAGTTCGTTGTGCGGCCACCAGAGCTTCATGTCGTGCTCGTAGGCCTCCGGCGGCATGCCTTTGCAGTCGATGAAATAAAGCAGGCCGCCGTATTCTTTGTCCCATCCGCCTTCGTAGGCGTAATCAAACATCGTCTGAGCCCGCCGTCGCAGCGCTTCGTCGCTGGTACGGCGGGCTTGTTCCATTACAAACCAGCTGCACTCGATGTCGTGCCCCGGGTTCACCACCCGCCCTGCACTGTATTCCATCTGCAGTTCGCCGTTGGGGCCCACCGTCTCCAGCGTGCACTTCAGCTCAGGCTTGAAGTGATAGCGGAAGATCTGCTCGCAGCACTCCTTTGCCCGCGCGTCGTACAGCTCCCGGTTCTCCGGGTCACAGCGGCGCAGAACGGCGGTGATGTTCAGATAGATCATGGGGTCGGCCAGCGCCCGGCCGGAGCGGGTCTCGGGGATGGTCTTCGGGCCGAGACCGGTGGGGTCCTGGATGAGGCCGTTGTTGAGCTGATAGATCAGCTCATAGGCGCGGCGGGCACGGCGGAGGCACTCCTCGTCGCCGGTGACGCCGTAGTATTCCGCGTTGGCAATGGCATAAAAGCCTTCGGAAAAGCAGTACCGGCGCTGGCGCAGCGGGCGGCCGTCGGCAGTGACGGTGAAATACATGCGGTCGCCCGCTTTGCGATTGATGCAGTGAGCCTCCATAAAATCGAGACAGCTCTTTGCCGCCTCCAGCCATTCCGGGCGGGCGCCGTAGACCCGGCACAAACAGGCGAACGTCCACGCGCAGCGTCCCTGGAACCACACGCTTTTATCGGTGCTGAAAAGCCGGCCCTGCCGGTCAAGGCAGGTATATACGCCGCCGTGCACCGGGTCCATGCCGTTTTTGAGCCAGAAGTCCACGCTGCGGCGCAGTTCCTCCCGCGCCCACTGCTGATACTCGCGAAGCTTTGTCTGCTGCTGAGTCATCGTTTTTTCCTCTTTTCTGTTTTTGTTCATGGCCGGGCGCGTCATGCGCAAATCCGGACAAGCAACAACCATGGATTACGCATTGCCGCGCCCGTCGATTTTCCGTATAATGACCTTAAGGAACCACTCTTTACATGGAGGTATCGTTATGGAAAACTTCAAGATCGGCATTATTTCCGACTGGCTGGGGCTCCCCTTCCGCGAGAGCATGGAGAAATGCGCCCAACTGGGCGCGGACGGCGTGCAGCTGTACGCTGTGGAGGGCGAAATGGCGCCGGAGAACATGACCCCCGCGCTGATCGCCGAAAAGCGGGACATCATCCACTCCAACGGCCTGGTGGTCTCGGCTCTGTGCGGCGATCTGGGCGGCCACGGCTTCACCCGCCGCGAGGAAAACCCCGCAAAGATCGAGCGCTCCAAGCGCATCGTGGACCTGGCACTGGAAATGGGCGCCCGGGTGGTGACCACCCACATCGGCGTTGTGCCCGCCGAGCACAACGACACCTATTTCGTGCTGCAGGATGCCTGCAACCAGCTGGCGGAGTACGCCGAGCAGAACGGCGCCCGCTTTGCCATCGAGACCGGCCCGGAGCCCGCCGAGCGCCTGCGCGCTTTTCTGGACAGCCTGAGCTCCCGGGGCGTGGCGGTCAATCTGGACCCGGCCAACCTGGTCATGGTGACCGACGACGACCCGGTGAAAGCCGTTTACACCCTGCGGGACTACATCGTCCACACCCACGCCAAGGACGGCCTGATGCTGAAAAAGACCGACCCCCAGGTGATTTACGATTTCTTTGCCGAGGGCGGCATCGGTGACCTGCGCATGGAGGAGTACTTCAAGGAAGTGCCTCTGGGACAGGGCAAGGTGGATTTCGACGGCTATCTGAAAGCGCTGAACGACATCGGCTACAAGGGCTTTTTGACCATCGAACGCGAGGTGGGCGCCGACCCCGCCGCCGACATCGCGCTGGCGGTGAACTTCCTGCGCAGCCACCCGCAGTTCTGACGCATCCGTTTTTTTGAGGGGGAAAGGGCACATGGCTAAACAATACGGCGTTTTGCTCATCGGCTGCGGCCACATCGGCCAACAGCACATTGAGGACATTTATTACCGCGACAACATCCGCATCGCCGGCGTGGTGGATCAGGACCCGGCGCGGGCGGCGGAGTTCGCCCGCCGCTACGGCGCGGCCCGCTTCGGCACCGACTACCGGGAGTTCCTGGACGACCCGGCGGTGGACATCGTGATCGTCGCTTCTTATGTGGACAGCCATCTGCCCATCACCCGGGACTGCCTGGCTCACGGCAAGCACGTTCTGTGCGAAAAGCCCATCGCCGGCAGCGTGGAGGACGGCGTGGAGTTTTTCGACCTTGTGCGCCGCTCCTCCTGCAAGGTGCTGATCGCCCACATCCTGCGCCACAACCGCGCCTACAACAAGATCGCCGAGCTGATCGCCGGCGGATCCATCGGCCAGCTGAAGACCATCCGCATGGTGCAGAACCACCACGCGATGAACTGGCCGCGCTACAAGCGGCTGATGGAGGACTGCTCGCCCATCGTGGACTGCGGCGTGCATTATCTGGACGTGATGCAGTGGTTCAGCGGCTCGTCCATCGTGTCGGTGGGCGGCTTTTCCGCCCGCATCGACGCCGACGCCCCGCGGGACAACTACGGCGTCATCAACGTGCGGCTGGCCAACGGCTGCATGGGCTACTATGAGGCCGGCTGGAGCCCCAACATGGCCTCCCAGAACCTGAAGGAGTTTGTGGGCGACAAGGGGCGCGTCTCCCTCACGCTGCAAAGCGCCCGGCAGGAGAACCAGGAGGAGGGCGATCTCATCAGTCTTTACTCCAGCGAGACCGGCCAGTACACCTCCATCAACCTCCCGTCCAAATACAAGGACATGTACGCCCAGCTCAGCGCGCTGATCCGCATGATCGAGGAGGACGCTTCTCCCCTGCCCGCGCTGGAGGACGCTTTCTCCGCCTTCTACGCGGCGATGTACGCCGAAAAGGCGATCCGGATGCACACCAGCCTTCGCTGCCCCTCGCTGGACGAGGTGCTGCAGGGCTGCCGCCCGCAGAACGACCTGCGCTGCGGCTGACAGAAAAACGTTCAAATGTGGGGACCGGCCCTTGGGCCGGTCCCCTTTTTGCTGTGGTTTATTCGCCTGTGAGGCCTGCCGCCTCGATGCCCTCGATGAACCGGCGCTGCAGCACTGCATAGAGCAGCATCAACGGGCTGATGACCAGCAGCGTGGCCGCCATACGCAGGCTTTCGTTGAGCTTGGTGGCCATGTTGGAGGACGAGGAGGACTGATAAATGCTGGTGAACTCCGCCACAAAGCTTTCCAGTTTCATGGGCAGCGTGCGGAACTCCGAACCCAGCAGCAGGCTGGAGGTGTAGGTCTCGTTCCAGAACCAGACGAAGGAGAACAGGATGCTCACCACGATGGCCGGCCCCACCATGGGCAGCGCCACCTTGAAGAACACCGTCAGACGGCCCGCTCCGTCCAGCTGGGCGGCCTCGTCGTAGGAACGGGGATAGCCGGCAAAGAACAGATAGAACACCAGCACAAAGATGGAACTGTTCACCCCCTGCCCCAGAAGAGCGGGCAGCCAGGTGGCCAGCGGGGAGCCGGTGAGGCCGTATTTGTAGAACATCAGGTACTTCGGCACCAGCGTGACCTGGGCCGGGATGAGGAAGGCCACGATGAGCATGACCATCCACAGCCGCTTGAGGGGGAACTCATGGCGGGCAAAGGCGTAGCCGGCCATGGCGCAGCTGACGGTCTGCGCCAGCGCCGCCACCGCCACGTAGAGCACCGTGAAGGGCAGCACCCGCTCATACTGCAGCGTGTAGAGCGCACGACCGAAGTTTTCCAGATACAGGTGGGAGGGCAGCCACTCGATGGTGGGATTCACCAGATCCTGCACATCCTTCAGCGAGTTCACCAGCATGAACAGGATGGGATAGAGGAACACCGCGCCGATGCCGATCAGCAAAAAGTAGCGCGCGGCGCTCATGGCGATGCGCTTGCCGTGGTGTTTCAGCCGCACCGGGTCGGCGGAAAGACGTTTTTTCATCGGCGGCTCTCCTTTCGTTCCCGCAGCAGCAGAAAGGCTACGCCCAGCACTGCCAGCATACAGACAAAATAGATCCACGCCAGCGCCGAGGAATAACCGTAGGTCTTGCCCACCAGCGTCATCTTGTTCACGATCTCCTTGTTGACCTCGTTGCTGGAAAAGGCGCTCAGCTGCACCAGCGTGTAGATGGTGTTCAGCAAAATCAGCGGCCGCAGGAAAGGCAGATAAATCTTCCAGAACATCTGCCAGACCGAGGCGCCGTCGATGGCGGCCGCCTCCTTGATGGGGTAGCCGATCTTTTGCAGGCCCGCTAGGAACAGGACCACCTGCACGCCCGAGAACCACATGATCAGCACGATGTTGTCGAAGATGTACATCAGCGGCGCCGACAACACCGTGGGCAGCGAGGCCACAAAATCATAGATCAGATAATTCTCCGGCCGGATGACCGCCACCGTGTCGGTGCTGAGCAGCTCCTGGATCACCGGGCCGCTGATGATGAGCACCGGGAAGAAGAACACCGCCCGGAAAAAGCCCCGGCCCCGGAATTTGCCGTTGAGCAGCAGCGCCAGCAACAGCGCCACCACCACGATCATCGGGGTGCTCAGCAGCACGAATTTCATGGTGTCCAGCAGCGAGAGGGTGAAGGTGGTGTCCAGCGTGAAAGCCTCTTTGTACCACTGAAGGCCCACGAAACGGGTCTTGATGCCGGTGGGCGACATCTGCACCTCGCTGAAGCTCAGAAAGATCGAATACAGAAAGGGGAACAGCGTGAAGACCAGCAGGCCCGCCAGCCACGGCAGCAGAAAGATGTAGCCTTCCAGGGCGTTCTGCGTGCGCAGGCTGGCGTGTTTTTTCGGTGCGCCTTTCTTTTTCACCGTGCGTCCCCTCCTTCCAGATACACCGCGCTCAGGGCGGGAAGCGTTGTGCCGCCGGGCAGGGTGCGGGCGGTCTCGTTGTAGTTCACGTAGACCACGCCCTCTTCATAGGTGTTTTCCACCAGGCCCGTTTCCAGCACGCGGCGGTCCAGCTGGACCTGGCCGCGCACCTCGCCCAGCACTTCGCTCACCGTCCGGTAGGTCTCGGCCACCGAATCCACCCACTCCCGGGCGGCGGTGCTGCACAGGTCCGCCGAGGCGGTGTTGCGCAGCGCGTAGTTGTCCTTTTCGGTGAGCAGATAGGTGGGGCAGGTATTGAAGTCGATCATCTTCAGAAGGTCCAGCTGGGAGTAGAAGCTCAGGTTGGTATAGGGCGCATAGAGCTCCACATAGCCGGAGAGCACCATCTGCAAAAAGGGCACGGTGTCGGTCTCATACAGGAACTGGCTGCCGGTCATGGGCGTCTGGTCGCAGGCGCCCGCATAGGCCAGCAGATAGGCATTGGGACGGGTGAGGGTGAGCGGGTCGCAGAGCTGCTCCAGCTCGCCGGCCGCCTGCTCCACCTGCTGGCGCACCTGGGTGCGGCTGGTGCTCTCCTGGGTGAGGTATTCCCCGTAGAGAAGCTCGCCCAGGCCGTTGAACACAAAGTTCTCCAGGCCCGCGTCCGTCAGCTGGCGGGTCTGGGCCTGCAGCGCCTCCAGGCCCGCCGCCGGTTTGAGGTAATAGGTGTCGCCCAGGAAGGCGTCCTCGTCGCCCTGCTTCATCACCAGTGTCTGAGACAGGGAGATGGCGCCCTCGCTGCGGGTGTTGAACTGCCCCTCCTTGGCGCTGAAGGGGTCCGCCACCAGCGAGAGGGGCACCTCCTGCCCCAGCTGCTCCAGCGCGTCCAGGCCGCCGTATACCGTTTTTGAGGCGGACGCCGTCTTGTCGTAGCCGTGCAGGCCGCCCTTCTGCCAGCCCAGCAGACCCACGGAAAGCCCTTCCACGCCGGCCTGCCGCAGCTGCTCCGCCGTTTCAAGGACCGCCTCGGCGGAGGTGGCCACATTCACCGAGGTACCGATGAATTCTTTCTGGACGTCCGCCGCCAGAAAGTCCACCCGCAGGGGGACCGTTTCGTCCCATTCGCGGCGGGTCAGCACGCCCGCCTCCACCAACAGCGACTGGTACTGCCGCGCCATGCCGGTGTAGCCGGCGTCCTGGCCGGTGAGGAAATAATAACCGATCTGCGGGTCCACCCGGTTGGGCTGGGCCTGCACCGTCTGCACACCCACGCCCACCCGGCTGATGGGCTGCTCGTACATCTGGCGGTAGACGAACTTCACGCTGGCGCGGGTATAGTCACACACAAGGCCAGCCGGGTCGGCGGTGATGGTGCTGTATTCCTCGCCGTGCTGCGCCACTGCCAGAAAAGCGTTCTGCCGCTCGCCGTGGGTCATGCCGAACACCGGCAGCGTCACCGTCTGTTCCTCCAGCGTGGTGTTCTGCGCGCCGGTGTAGGCGGAGTTGATGGCGTCGATGGCATAGTCGGCCCCGTAGATGCGCTTGGCGTAGCCCTGCAGATAGTTGCGGGGGCTCAAAAAGCGCATCAGCGCGCCGCAGCCGTCCGGCAAAAAGACGTATCCCGGGACTGAATCCCCTTCCACCGCGCCGAAAAAGGGCGCAAAGGTGACGCTGGCCAGGCGGTACTCTCCCTCCTCGCGGATGGAGTCGTCGCTCATGGAAAAGGTCAGCGCGTTTTCGTTCAGGGTCATTTCAAAGGTGAACCCCAGCTGCCATTCGGCAAAGTACACGTCCATGACGGCGGTGTTCCCCCGCACGGTGCACTCCATGTTCTGCGCGCCCGCAAACACCAGCTTGTCCTGGCTGTCGTAGACTTCCGCCATCACCAGAGAATTGGCAATGGCCGCCCAGCGGGTATTCAGGTTTTCGGGCTTGTCCTGGGCCATCATGCCCCAGACATACCCGGAGCGCTTGTCCTGCACGCGGATGCCGCCGGTCTGCCCGCGGTAATAGACCGCCAGCGTCTCGTTTTCCATCAGCAGCTCGAAGCCTTCCAGGTCAAACCCGGTCAGCGCTTCGCTCTCGGCGAGCACCTGCGTATAGCGGTTGGAACCAAGCTCCCGCTGGCCGGGGGTGCTCTCCCCCGCGGACACGGCGGGCAGCGCGCTCAGCAGCAGCCCCGCCGCCAGCGCGAAGGCGGCAATGCGCCCGGCGATGCGGCTTTTAGCCTGTGACACGATAGAGCACCTCCTTCCCGAAAGCGGACAGGGTATCCAGCACGGTGTCCCAGAACATGCCGATGATGGACCCCACGAAAATCATCACGATCATCAAAAAGAGCGCCAGCAGCACGTTCATCGCCACCTGGCCGGGTTCGTAGTTGTGGATCTCCTTGATGGCCAGCAGCACCAGCACCCCGCTCCAGACGACGCAGAACCCCATGCCGAAGGAGATCAGGAAGGACTCCGACAGGGTGAGCACATGGCTCAAGAGAGTGAGCACCGGCGCGATGCAGATGAAGGGGATCATGGCATAGCTCATGCCCGCGTACATCTTTTTGAACGTTCCCTCGCCGTTGTTGATCTCGCTGACCATATAGCTGGCCAGCACGAACAGCCCCACCGGCAGGAAGAACAGCATCATCACATAGAACGGCGATATTTCGCTCAGTTCCAGCTGGCTGAAGGCAAAGCCCCGCCCGGCATAGTAAAAGGCGAAGGTCGCAAAGGCCAGCAGATACAGCACGGTGCCGCTGAGCACGGTGCCCCGGGCGCCCACTTTCACCTCGTAAAAGGCGTTGAAGGGATGCTTGAAGAACTTAAAGGCAAAGCGCAGGTTTTCGCCCAGGCCGATCTCGCCGGCCTTGCGCCCGTCGGTGTAGTAATAGACCGGCGCGGCGGGCCGGGCCTTCCTGCGGCGCAGGCGGCCCAGCAGCAGGCCGCCGCACACCAGCGCCGCCAGCGCCAGCGCGCCTGCGGCGAACCACTGGTTCACGCCGGCGGTGCGGACCTCCCAGAAGGCGTCGGAATAACCCGCGCTGTCGCCCGCGCGGCGGTAGCTCTCCATGGCGCCCTCATAGTCCCGCAGCTGCATCAGGTTGTTGCCCATGTAATAGTTGACCATCTGCACGTCGCCGCTGAGCTTCGCCAGCCGGGTGAGGGTGTCGCGGCTGTCGGCATAGCTGCCGTCCTCATACTGGTGGATGGCGGTGTGCATCAAAGAAGCGTACTCAGTAGGGATAAAGGTGTGCACCACGCCCCGCTCCTTATCCAGGACGTAGAGGCAGCAGTCCTCATCCACGGCGATGCCCGCCGCCAGCGTGAACAGGCCCCGCCGCTCGCTGTTGGCGGCCTGACCGCCCCAGGCAAACAGCAGCGTGCCGTTGTTGTCCAGCTCATAGATCATGCCGCTCTCGCTGACGGTGAAGATCTGGCCGTCCGGCCCGATGCACAGGTCCGCCAGATTCTCCACCTCGGGCGAGGAGTTCAGGATGTTCACTCCGGCGATGTTGTGCTTTTTCAGCGGCGCTGTGTCGGTCTTCTGGGTCACGGTGTAGCACATGCCCTTGGAGTCCAGCGCCAGATTGTAGAAGGCCAGCGGGATCTTGTTGAACAGCTGGGCCAGCTGCTCCTCGGTGAAGATGAGGTTCTGGATGGTCTCCAGCATGGACATCTGCACGTTGTTGTAGCCGTAATAGCCCAAAAACTCGCCCGACTGGTCCAGCTGGATCACGCCGTCGAAGGAGCCGGTGGACACGATATAAATGATGCCAGCGTCGGACACCGCCACCTTGGAGGGCTGGTACTGGGCGTTGGCGCCGAAGGTGCGGGTCTGGGGCCGGTCATACCGGCGCAGCAGCCGGCCGTCGGCGCTGAGCACCGCCACCGTCTGCAAACCGGAATCGGCCACATAGATCTCGCCCGCGTCGGTCACGAACACGCCGGTGGGATAGGACAGAATGCCCTCCCCCAGGCTTTGCACATCGCCGCCCGAAAGATCGGTGCTCACGATGCGGCCGGCGCCGCTGTCCGCCACATACAGCCGGTCGCCCTGCACGAAGATGTCCTCCGGCATGGTGAGCGGCGAATCCAGAAACAGCACATCGCCGGTGAGGTAGGCGTCCTGGGTGGGCACCAGCTGGTCGGAGCCCGCCTGCGTAACGAAGGTGGAGGTGGTGGCGTTGCCGGAAGAGCCGGTTTCCGCGTGCACCGCCAGCAGGCCGGAAAGCAGGGCCAGCGTCGCCGCGGCTGCCAGCAGTCCTCTGCGTTTTTTCATGCTGCGGAGCACCTCCTTTACTTGATGCCCGAATGGGCGACCGTATTCATCACCTTCGACTGCATCAGCACGAACAGCACCACATTGGGCACGAACATGATCACGGCAGCCGCCGCGGCCATGGCCTGTCCGTCCACCGTGTTGCCCGTGGGGGACGTGACTGCCGACATATAGTAGGCAAAGGTCTTGATCTTTTCGCTGTCGATGAACATCTGCGAGGCCTCCACCGAGCTCCACGCGGACTGGAAGGCCAGAATGGCCACCGTTGCCAGCGCCGGCTTGATGATGGGGATCACGATGCGGAACAGGATGCCGTAATCGGAGCATCCGTCGATCTGGGCGGCCTCCAGCAGAGAGTTGGGCAGCTGGTCGATGAACTGCTGCACCAGGAACAGGCCCACCGGCATGGCCAGCAGCGGCAGGATCTGAGACCAGAAGCTGTTCATCAGCCCCAGCTGCTTGATGATCAGGAAGCGGGGCACCGCCACCGCCACCGGCACGAACATCAGCGCCGCCTGGTTCAGGCGCTGGATGGTGCGCTTGCCGCGGAAGTTCTTTTTGGAAAGGACGTAGCCCGCCGCCGCGCACATCAAAAGCGCGCCCACCACAACGCACACCGTTGACACCAGGCTGTTGAAGATATACAGCGTTACCGGCCAGTTGGAAGTGTCCGCCATGGCGAACAGGCGCTTGAAGTTGTCCAGCGTGGGGCGCAGGGTGATGAAGCGCGGCGGATAGGCAAACAGCTCATCCATCGGCTTGAACGCGTGGAACAGCACATAAAGCACCGGCAGAAGCATGATAACGATCACCGGCAGAAGGATAAGATAGGTCCAGATCTGATCCGCCTTGAATTTTTCCGGCGCGGTTTTGATCACCGAGTGTTTTGCCATAATCCCGTGTCTCCTTTGATTCAGATATCAGTCATCGCTTTCTCCGAACAGCCTGTAGGCCACCCGGGAGGAAAGCCAGACCAGGATCAGCAGCACCACCGAAAGCGCGGCGGCATAGCCCATCTCATAGCGCAAAAAGCCGTAGTCGTCCATGTGGTTCACGATCAGCTGACCGGCGTACTGCGGCGTGGGGTTGGAGCCGGAAAGCGCCACGCCCATGCCCGGCGAGTTGAAGGTGCCCACCAGCGCCATCACCGCGCCGAACAGCATCTGCGGTTTGATGGCCGGAATGGTGACGTACCAGATCTCCTGCAGGCGGCTGTGCACGCCGTCGATGGCCGCCGCCTCGTAGAGTTCCGGGTTGACGTTCAGAATGCCCGAGAGCATCGCCAGAAAGCCCACGCCCATGCTGGACCACAGGCCCACGAAGATCATGATGGGCATGAGATACTGGGGCGAGGTGAGCCAGAGGATGGGTTCTTCGATGACGTTCCACGCCAGCAGCATCCGGTTGAGATAACCGTTGCTGTCGCCGGAGAAGAGCACGCCCCACACCACCGCCAGCGCCACGTTGCCCAGAATGGACGGCGAGTAGATCACGATGGCCAGGACCGTGCGGGGCCATTTGCTCAGCTGGGAGAGCAGCCACGCCAGCATGAAAGACAGCAGGTAGCCGCCGGGGCCCACCGCCAGCGCATAGACGATGGTGTTTGGCAGCACATGCTGCATGAAGTCCCGGTCCTGGGTGAAGATGGAGATGTAGTTGTCCAGGCCGATGAACTCCGGGAACTGCACCGTGTCGAACCGGGTGAACGAAAGGCCCACCGCGCACAAAACGGGCAGCAGGATGAACACCGTGAAGCACGCCAGGAACGGCGCCAGCAGCACCCAGTGGGAATATCTGTTCAGCAAATCTTTAATCTTTTTCATCTGACAAGCTCTCCAAAATCTGCTGCGCCGGCACATACTCATAAGCCGTCAGCACGTTTCCCTCCGCGTCAAGATAGCCGAACTCCGCCAGCTTGCGCCGGAATTCCCGGTCAACGTTGACCGCCGCTTCGTCCAGCGCGATGCGGGCCGGGGTGTTTTCGTCCACCACCTTCTGCCACGCGTTGCTCAGCTCACGCTCCACCGCGTACAGGGCCGGATGACGGTTGATCTCCTTCATCTGGCTCCACTGCTCCAGAATGACTTCCCTGTCCTCTTTGGGGAAATTCAGCTGGGAGAACGCCTCGATGTTGGCGCTGTTCCACAGGTATTCCGGGCCGTAGGTGGTCTGGAGGGTGTTGCCGAAGGCGGTCTGCACCTCGGCGGACAGCCACCACTGAAGGAATTCCCAGCTCTCCTGCTGCATCTCGGAGCCGGACATGATGGCGCAGGCGGAGGAGGCGCCGGTGGTTCCGTTGTGGATCACACCGTTCTCGCCCTCCACGCCGGGTGCCGGCGCCACGGCCCACTTGTCGGCGATCTCGGGCGCGGCGTTCTTGATCTTCACATAGTCCGAGAAGGAGCCCACGCCCAGCGGGATCTGGCCGTAGCGGAAGTTGTTGTAAAAGCTGGACACCGTGGGCTGCACGCTGTAAAGGCGATAAAGGTCGGTGAGGGTCTCAAACCCGGCGAGGGAGGCCGCCGAATTGATGCCCGTCCGGGTCGCGTCGCCCTCGGCATAGATACCGCCGCCCGCCTGCATCAGGAAAGGCGCGGTGCTGTAAAGAGGCTTGGTGCCGGTGTAGCCGGACAGCTGCAGGTAGAAGTTCATCGAGTTGCGCTGCAGCACCGGCATCAGATCGCGCACGTCCTCCCAGGTGCGGGGCGGTTCCAGGCCCAGCTGCTCCAGGATGTCGGTGCGGTAGAACAGGACGTAGAAGTCCTGGGTCTCGGTCAGTCCGAACACCTGGTCGCCCAGGATGTAGGGGGTGATGGATTCCGGGTTATACTCCTCCATCAGTTCCGCGAAACCTTCGAACTGGGTCAGATCGCACACCGCGCCACGCAGGCCCAGGTCAAAGGGCGTGTTGGTGGCAAGGCCCATCACCACGTCCGGGGCCATATCGGTGGCGTTGGACAGCACGATGCGCTGCTCGCTGGGCATCAGGGAAAAGCGCACCTTGATGCCGGTTTTGGGGGTGAAGTCGGTGTCGGCCATGGTCTGCAGCACTTCCATGTACTGCACCGGCCGGTTCACCCAGACCTCCAGCGTCTTTTCCTCCGAACCGGCGTCGTCCTTCAGCATCAGCGCGTAGAAAAAGCGCTTCACATCGTCGGCCAGTTCTGTGAAAAAGCCCGCGTTCTCCTTCTGGTCAAAGGGCTCGCTCTGCAGATAGATCGCGTCGATGGTCAGGCTCTGGCCGTTGAGTTTGTCGATCTGGTCGGCCAGAAGCTGGGTGGCGGAGCCGGAGCCCTCGCTGAGCAGCGACAGCTTGCCGGGGATCTTCTCCGGCCGCTCCAGGATCTTTTCCAGATTGCCCGCCGCCTGCTTGACGCCGAGGGCCGCCGCGGGCTGGGCGTCCTGCATCTCGCCCAGCAGGGCGTAGATGTCCCACAGCTCCTCCTCGCAGGCCGCCAGCTGGTCCAGAACGCCCGGCAGATAGCTTTCCACGTCCCAGGTGCGGTTGGAGTCCGCCTGGGTGCCCGCCAGCTTTTTCATCTCCAGCCCGATGGCGGAGAGCTGTTCCATCACAGCGTCGATGCGGTCCACCGCCTCCTGCAGAGGAGTGCCGTCCGCTTCAAGGAGCAGGGTGTGCTCCCCCGCTTCCAGCCAGATGCCCGCCGGCTCGCCGTCGGCGGTGAGCACCGCGTTCGCGTATTCCACACCGGTATAGGGGAACGGCATGCTCTCCATCTCGGCGAAGAGGCTCCTGCCGTCGATGCGGATGTTCTGATAGACCGGCAGCCCTTCCTTGCTGTTCTGCCGGTAGTGGAAGGCCAGATCGTAGTATCCGGCGTTTTCCACCGTAAAGGAATACTGCACCTTCTGGCCGGCGGTGGAATAGGCCCCGCCGTCCAGCACGTTCAGCAGCAGGCAGGTGTAGTCATAGGGCGAAAGAGAGGCGCTGCGCTCCGCACCCGCGCGGATGGACGAGTCGGACTTCACGCTGTAGTTTTCGCCCTCGATCACGATGCGGTCCGCGCCGTCGGGGCCTTCGCCCTGGGCCTGGCGGTACTCGGCGTAGCCGGGGGTGGGTTCTGCCCGCACCAGCTCCACGCCGTACACCCGCAGGCCGACGTCCTCGCTGGAGAGGGTGAGCTGCGCGCTGCCGGCCGGAAGTTCAAACACGAAGGGCGTGCGCGCGATCTGCGACTGGTCGATCACAAACTCACTCACCGGCTCGTCCACGGTGACCTGGGTGGGCGGCGTCTGGTTGCCGTAGCGGTCGGCGCCGTAGTCTTTGGTCTCGTCCCGCCAGATGGAGTGGAGCTGGGTCATGCACTTCTGCCCCGCCAGCTGCACGCTGAGCACGCTGCGCAGCATCACGTCCTCGTCGGCGGCATAATGCAGCAGAAGGGTGTATTCGCCCGCCGCAGGCACTTCCAGCACGATCTGCTGTGAGCCGCCCGCCGGGATCTGCCAGAAGCCGCCCTCGGCCGGCTGCGCGGCAAAGCTCACCGCGTCCGGGTCCGCCACGGACCAATCTCCGTGGTAGAGCGCCGGCTGGGGGTCTCCCTGCGCCTTCGCCTGCTGCACGCTTCGGCCGCAGCCGCTCATCAGCGCCGCGGCCAGCAGAACGCCCGCCAGCAGCACACTTGCTTTTCGTTTTCTCATCGGCCGTACCTCCGGCAGCAAAATTCATTCAAAAAGCGGGAGGCCGTCCTGTTTTCAGCGGCCTCCCGGCTTTGTTCACCCGCAGAGCGGGATCACTGTGCTCTCATTGCCTCAAAATCGCTCTGGACCTGTTTCATCTGTTCGCTGAACACCGCATAGCTGGCGGCGAAATCGTTGTTGATCTTCGCTTCGGTCTCCGCCGCAACAGAGGCGGGGTCCTCGCCCTTGCGGATGCGCTCGATGGCCTGGTAGATGCTGT
This sequence comes from Candidatus Allofournierella merdipullorum, assembly GCA_019116345.1. GTDB lineage: Bacteria > Bacillota > Clostridia > Oscillospirales > Ruminococcaceae > Allofournierella_A > Allofournierella_A merdipullorum. Next base: position 87,835 of record DXBV01000118.1, read on the forward strand.
CGTTGACCACCTTCCAGTAATCCGGCAGCACCTTGCTGTAGTCGCCCTTCACGGCGTTATCCATGTGGGCGTACATATACTTGACGCCTTCGGGCACATTGGTGCAGTTGGCGAACATCTCCGCCACTTCGGGATGGCTGCTGGCCGGCACGGTGAAGCGGTTGTTGGCGAACATGCCGCCGGCGTTCTCCTCCTGCAGGCGCATGCGGGCGAGCAGGCCGTCCTTGCCGTAGGTGAAGAATTTCAGAACTTCAAAGGCGGCCTCCGGGTCCTGCGCGGTGGACAGCATCATGCCGTAGTCCGCGTGGACGATCTGCTTGCCGCTCTCGGCGGTGACGCCGGGGATGGGATAGAAGTCCCAGTTGATGCCTTCCAGAGAGGTGGCCAGCCAGGTGTCGTCCCAGGTGCTCTGGTTGGCGATGAGGATCTTGCCGTCCGCCAGGCCGTCGGCGTTGGCGCCGAACTTCTTGGCGTAGTCGTCCATGCCGCCGTTGGCGGTGACGTTTGGATCGCGCAGGTCGTCCGCCACCAGCTGAGGCACCTTGCGCAGGTCCTCCACATAGCGCTCGGCCTGCTCAAAGGCGCCGCTGGTCAGGTTGAAGGTGCGGGTGGCAGGGTCGTAGCCCCACTGGCCGCCGGTCTCCTGCAGCTGCATCATCAGATACTGGTCCAGAGACTCCAGATGGTTGATGCCGGAGGTGGAGGTGGTGGTGGCCGCTTTGGCCAGCTCCACGAACTCGTCGATGGTCCAGTCATAGCCCGGAACGTCCAGGTTCAGCTCGTCCAGCAGGTCCAGGTTGACCACAACGCTGGAGAACAGCAGGTAGGAAGGCACGGCGTACACCTGTCCCTCATAGGTGAAGCCGTCCAGGATCTCCTGATTGATGTACTGGGTCTCGTCGTCGGCCTCCAGGAACTCGTTCAGCGGGTACAGCCAGTTCTGCAGCGCGAAGGCGGACAGGTTGTCCCAGCCCAGCACCACGTCCGGCATGTTCTGGGCGGTGGACTGGGTGGTCAGGTAGGTGTACAGGTCATCGGAGCTGGAGAACTCCTGCACCTCCACGCGGATGTTGGGGTAGATGGTCATGAACTCACGCAGCAAGGCGCGGGTCTGCTCCAGAACGTTGTCGCGCACCGCAAAGGTCACGGTGCCGGAGATCTCCGGATGGGTCTCCACCGGCTCCCCGCCGCCCTGCGCGCCGGACTGGGCGCCGCTGGTGACGTTCTCGGGCGGAGTGCCGCAGGCACACAGCGCCAGCGCCAGAACCAGCGCAAGGCAGATGATTTTCAGCAAAAGGCTCTTTTTCATGGGTCGAAGCTCCTCCTTTTTCATGGATCAATAGACCGAGAATGCCCGCACAAAATGGCTGTTGGCGGGATACTGCACATACACCCGGGCGATGATCTTGGTGTAGACGGTCTCGCCCGTGTCCGCCGCTTTGTAGCGGAAGGTCTCCGGCCGGTGGCAGTTGTCCTGCGCGGCCGGGCGGGTAAAGTCGATCTGTGCCTCGTTGGGGCGCTTGGCCACGCCGATCAGCTGCTCCACACCCGCCTGCGTCATGCCGTAGTACTCGATGTAGACCGGCAGGAACACCGCTGCGTCCCGGTCGGACAGCCATTCCGTGGACACGCCCTGAATGGTCTGAGGCGCTTCCAGCTCCACCGTGAGGTCAAAGCTGGAGCCCAGGCCCACCGTGCGCAGCCACACCGACCGGTCGGCGTCCGCCGCCTTGCCGGGGATGCGGCAGCTGCCGCCGTCCGCCTGCCAGCTCACAAAGGGCAGGTCCTCGCTGCCGCGGGTGAGCAGGTCGGTGGCGTAACCGCCTTTGTAGAGGTTCGTCTCCGTGGTGATGAGGCCGGCGCCGTAGTCCAGCACCAGACGGTCGGTGCCGCGGAAACTGGCGTTGGGGTCAAAGTTCTGGGTGGCCGCGTAGCCGCTGATGACCACCGGCAGCCCGGCGGCAAGATTGGCCGGCGCGGTGTAGTCATCGGGCATCTGCAGGCCCGCGGCGGGTGCGCTTGCCTGCAGGCCCGCCAGCGCCAGATACTGCTGGTTCTGGGTGATGACCAGTTCCAGCTTCTCTGCGGCCGTCGCCCCGTTCAGGCTGATGGCGACCCGCACATCGCCCACCATACTGGTGCCGTATTCCTGCTGGGGATACAGGGTGTTCACCGGCACACCGTCCGCCAGAACTTCGATCTTCTGGGGGAAATACAGGCCCTCGGCCGGGCTGTATTTTACATTCAGATACACAAACGATACGGGCTGCTCGCTCTGATTGTCCAGCTGCAGCACATAGCGTACCGAGCTCTCCCCTTCCGGCAGAGCGAAGCGGACATCCGTTCCTCCGGCCGTCAGGGCGGAGAGGTCGCCGCTGACCAGCGGCGCGTTGTCCAGCCCGTAGGCGGACACCGCCAGGGGCGACACCGTCTGCTTGGCGCTCACGGTCTTGAGGGCCACTGCGGTGCTGTCGATGGTCACTTCGGTCACCGCAGGCTGTCCGGAAAGGTTGCCCGCGCCGTCATAGGCGTACACCGAATAGCGGTAGGTGTGGCCCGGCTCCAGCTGGGCGTCCACCGTGGTCACGGTCTGCTCGCCCTCCGCGGGCTGGGGCACGTCCCGCAGCAGGATCGCGCCGGCTTCGGGGTCGTTCACATCCTCGCGGCGGATCTGATAGCCCGCCACCGGCAGGGCCGGATCCTCCAGTTCAAGGCGCTCCCAGCTCAGCGCGGCGTCGAACTCGTTCTCCACCGCGGCGCTCAGGCCCGAAGGCGCGGGGATGGGCTGCTCGGGCTGGGTGAGGCCGCCCTGCTGCACCATGCGCAGATAGGCTTCGTAGAAAGCCCGGTTGGTGGGGTTGGTACCCGCCTTGGTCAGGTCGTCAAAATACACCAGGCTGTGCAAACTGAAGCTCACGTGTTCTTCCACATACTGGTCCAGCGTTTGCATGTTGGCGCCAAAGCGCTGCATGGTCATGGTGTTGGAGCCGGTCATGGAATAAAGTTCCGGGTTGTTCCAGGCAACGGCCCTGCCCCAGCCCTTGCGGTCACGCTCGGTCTGGGCCGCTTCCTTCGCGCGGACCATCGCCTCGTAATACGGGGGCAGGTTCTCCCGCACGCTGGACTCCCAGCCGCAGCCGTCCTGGGGCGCGATGATGTCCACGCGGGAGTTCGCCCACACGTCGTAGCAAAGCATCTCCCAGGTGTTCAGCATCTCCTGGGTGGGCTCGGTGAGCATGGGCGGGTAGATCAGCGGGGAGACCATGATCTGCTTGTCCGGCGTGACCTGCTTCATATGCTCGGTGAGGGGAGCGTAGAAATCCTGCACCAGACGGGTGCGGGCGGTCTCGCCCACGGTGTTGTTGAACTCATAGGGAAGATACCAGCCGCCGATCACGCCGCCGTATTCCGCGCCGTACTGGGCCCACAAATCGTCGAACACCTTTTTGGAAAATTCCGCGCTGGTGGTGAGGAATTCGCTTTTGCCGTCCTCGCCTACATCACGGAACCCGGCGCTCATGGAGGAGAACCACATATCCTCGGCCAGATGCAGGCCCAGCCACAGCTGCACGCCGTTGTCGCGGCAGGCGTTCAGGGCGTATTCAATGGTCTGCTGGCGGTTGTTGACGTTCTCGCCCGGGTCCTCAAAGCTGGGGGTGTAGTAGTACACCTTGTAGCTTTCGCTGTAATACTGCACCGCGTACTGCAGAACGATCTTGTCCATGCCCGCGTCTTTCAGCTGGCGCACAGCGTGGTTCCAGTCCTCCTGCGTCCAGGGGTTGTCATGGGTCACAAGCTCCGTGGCCACGAACATGCCTGTCAGTGCCGGCATCTGCTGCACCTCCTGTGATGATTCTTCCGCCTGCGCTGCGGGCACAAGGCCCGTCAGCAGAAGAAGGGCCAGCAGCGTACAGGCCGTCTTTTTCAGCAATTTCGTCATAGCTGCCGTCCTTTCTCAGTTTTCCTGTATTTTCTCGATGTAGATACAGTCGTAAACGCTGTATCCCCAGTTCGCCGTGATGACGATCTCGTTCTCGCCTTCGTTCAGGGCGAAGCCCTCTGTGGGCACCAGCGGCAGCAGCACGCCGTTGCTCCAGAATTCCGTGCCGGGCTGGCACAGCTGCCACACGCCCTGCTCCTCTCCCGGGAAGGAGGTGAGGTACTGCGGGCCGCCGTTCACCTGGATATAATCGCACTTGTCGTTCCCGTCGTCGCTGCCGCCCACCACGAACAGCCGGTAGCTGCCCGCCTCGGGCACATCGATGCGCAGGGTGATGGTGCCGTCGAACAGATAGACATACTGCCCTTCGGAGGGCGCTTCCATCTTGTCGCCGTCCGCGATGCCGGCGCCGACGCAGCCGCCCTGCTCCATCTCATAGCGCAGGGCGTCGGGCCCGGGCCGGGCGTTCTGGGCTTCCATCACCGGGTCGGTCATCACCGGCTGCACGGCGGCAGGCCCGTCTTCCAGTTCCAGTTCGATGGAGTTGCCGCCGTCGCTGCTGGTCGCCCAGAAGGAGGGATAGTCCACTGCGTTGGCGTTTCCGTTGCCGGAGTAGACGTTACCGGTGCCGGTGTTGCCGGTGCTGCGGTCGTCCAGGGACAGGCCGTAGCCCACATCGCCCGCGCCGGGGCCACCGTTTGCGCTGAAGGTGCAGCCGTTGACGGTGCAGCCGGTGGCCGCCTCCATGCGAAGGCCCGCAAAGTTGTTTTGCGCCAGCTCCACATTCTGCAGCTCCACGCCCGACGCGTTTTCGATCAGCACGCCGTAGCGGAAGCCCTGAAGGGTCAGCCCGCTCAGCTTCACCGGCTTTTCGCCGCCGCTTACCGACAGGCCCGAGCCGGTGTTCTTGCGGAGGTTGCCCCCCGCGTTCACAACGGTCTTGCCGGCGCCCGCGCCGGTGACGGTGAGTTCACAGCTGCCGTCGGTGAGTATAAAGTCGCCGTCGCCGGCTTCGTAGCTGCCCTCGCACAGATACACCGACACTTTTTCGCCCATCTCCGCCAAATCGCCGGGCGCCAGGAGCGAGTCGCCGTCAAAATGCTGGAACGGGGTCACGCCCGCATTGCGCACCGCGTCCAGCACCTGCTGGGGCGTGTCCCAGGCGGTCACCACCAGGTCATACGAGGCGTAGTCCGGCTCGCCGGTCCCGGCGGAGCTTGTGCAGCCCGCCAGGGTAAGCAGCAGTGCCGCGGCCAAAAGCGCGGCGCCGCGTTTGATCGTCTTTGTGCCGTATTTCATATCAGCCTTCCTGCTCCTCCTGTCGGGATTTGTTGTGCAGAGCGACGCCCACGCCCACACCGGCCACTGCCGCCACGGCACAGGCCGCGACCACCGCCGCCGTCAGGTTGCGTCTCTTTTCCGTCTGGGATGCGCCCGCCTGCACGCTCAGCTGGGCCAGATCCATCGGCTCCCAGCTGCGGGCAGTGCTCTCGCCGGGCCAGCCGGGGCCCGTGCGGCCGGTCTGCAGGACCGCCTCGGACGATGCGCCCGCGGCGCTGCTTCCGGTGCCGGGTTCGATGATCAGCGCGTCGTAGGCGTTGTAGCCCCAGTTGGCCACCAGCTCGATGAAGTTGTAGCCGGCTTCCAGATAGATGCCGCCCTCGGGCATCGCGGGGGTGAGCCTGCCGTTGAGATAGGACTCCACGCCCGCCGGGCTGTAGACCCACTGCTTGGGCTGGGCATGGGTGGCGACCATATACTGATAGGTCTGGTTGAGCCAGAGGTAGTCGCACTTGTCGCCCTCGGGAGCGGTGCCCGCCACCAGATAGATGTTATAGGTGCCGCTCTCCGGCACGAACAGGTCCAGTTCCGCGCCTTTGTCGAACAGGTACACATACCCGCTGCCGCTGTAGCCGCCGTAGGGGATGGCGTCGTTGCTGCGAGCGGTGTTGCCCACCACGCGGCCCTCCTCCAGTTCATACCACAGCCTGCCTTCCGGCGCGTCGGGGTCGCGCATCAGGGCGTTGATGCGCGCGTTGCACATCAGCAGCCGCCCGCGGTAGCTCAGCTTATACTGGTCTTCCGCTTTCATGGACAGATAGGCCTTGTAGATGCGCTTCACCGTGTCCATGCGGCCCAGGTCCACTTCATTGTACCAGGGCAGCTCGGCGGCCATCTCCTCCACCTCGTCCAGGGTGAAATAGCCTTCATAATCATACCCAAAGAAGGGCTCGATGTAAAACGCGTCATAGCAGGAGTAGCCCCAGTTCGCCTTCACCACGATGGTGTTCCAGCCCTTGTTCAGCCAGAAGCCGGAGGCCGGATACTGCGGCGACAGGCCGCCGTTGAGGTAACGCTCACGGCCGGGCTGGCTCACGTTCCAGCCGCCGTTCATATCCCGGGGCGTGTAGACCAAAAGCGTCTCTCCGCCGTTCACGGTGACATATTCGCACTTGTCGCCGCTGCCCTCGGTGCCGCTGACCATGTTCAGCCGGTAGGTGCCCGCCTGCGGCACATAAAAGCGCAGGGTCACGCTGCCGTCAAAGATGTAGGCATAGCCGCGGCCGCTGAAGTTTTTCATGTTGCCGTCCGCGCCCACGATGGCCGCGCCGGAGGCGGAGGGGGCTCCGTCCTCGAATTCGTACTGCCAGCGGTTCGCGGGAGCATTGGGGTCCCGCGCCAGGGCGTTTGCACGGGCGCTGCACAGGAGCAGTTTTTCCAGCTGCTGCGCCGTGAGTTTGGCTTTATCGCTGTCGGTAAGTTCCAGATAGCTCTGATAGGCTTTCTGCACCGCCGCCACATCCGCTGCGGTGAGCTTATCCGGCTGGGGCAGGGCCTCGATCATCGCAACCACATCGGTGAGGGTGGCATATCCGCCTTCCGTCTCGCCGTCGGCCGGCTGGATGAAGAGATAGTCAAGGTTGGAATAGCCCCAGCTCGATTTGACGGTGATGGTGTTCCAGCCGGCGGTCAGCTCAAAGCCGGCGGCAGGCGGCTGGGGATCCAGCACGTCTTCCGTGTAGCGCTCGCGGCCGGGCTGGCTTTCCACCCACCGGCCCGCGCTGTTTTTCGGCACATAGACCAGCAGGTTCTCGCCGCCGTTGACGGTGACATTGTCGCACTTGTCATCGGCCGTCTCGGAACCGGCGGCCAGGTACAGGTCGTACCGGCCGCTGCGCGGCACATAGAAGGACAGCGACACGCTGCCGTCACCCAGCCAGACGTAGCCCGTGCCGGAGTAGGACTTCATGTTGCCCTCGGCCCCCAGCACAGCTGCCGTGCCGGTGACCGCGCCGTTTTCAAACTCGTAGAGATAGCGCTCGGCGTCCGCCGGGGCTCCCGCATCCAGAGCGGCGAGCCGCGCGCCGCACAGCAGCAGTTTTCCCTGTACCGACTGGGGGAACGCACCGGGGTTCTGGGGCTCCAGCGCATCGTACCAGAAGCGGGCGTTCTCGTAGGCCGCGCGGTCAGCGGCGGTCAGGTCCTGAGGCTCGGGCAGCGCTTCGATGAGCGCGATGACCTGCTCCACCGTCAAAAGTTCGCCCACCTTTTCAAAGACGAACTTGTCATAATAGCACCAGTTCAGCCCGCTGGTCAGCATGAACGTGGTTTCGCCGACGTCCAGTGCCAGCAGCGCTTCGCCGCCCTGGCCGTCGGTCAGCGTCACCCAGTTCCAGCCGGGGGCGTCCTGCTTTTCGATCACGAACACGCCCTGCTGGCCGCCGGCATGACCCATGCCGGTGCCGCTGTTTTCAGCGCGGCGGCCCACCCGGGCGTGCACCCGGTACAAACCGCCTTCCGTCAGCGACAGCGAATAGTCTGCCCGGGCGTTTTCGCCGGTGATACGGAGTGCGGTGTTGCCCTCGGTCTGGCCCAACTGCGCGTCGGTGCCGCAAACGGTGGCGCCGGCGTACACCGTGCCGTCCTCCGCCTGCACCAGCAGGCCCGGGGGATCGTCGGGCAGTTCGCCCACTTTTTCAAAAACGATCTTATCGTAATAGCACCATGCGGCGCCCTTGTATTCAATGGAGAAGGTATGGGTCCCGGCCTCCAGTTCGGCCTCGGCCACCGGCTGCACCGCCGCCCATTCGGGGCTTGCGCCCGCCGGAACGGTCAGCTCATAGCCGGCGCCGTCCAGCATAAAGGTGTCAGTACCGGAGTTGTCCGCGAGGCTGCCCGCGTAGACCGTAACGGTGTACAGGCCGTCCTCGGGCAGTGTGACGGAATAATCCAGTTTGGCGGCTCCGCCCAGCATGCGCACGCAGCTGCCGGCGCTCACCGCATTGAAGTTGCCGTCGCCGGTGGAAATCTTGAAGCCGCTGCCCTTGCCGGCAGTGAACGCGCCGGCTTCGGCCTCCACCGTAAGCGGATCACCTGCGGGAGCCGGGCCGGATGCGGGGGTGAACTCGAAGCGGTCATAATAGCACCAGGCGGCGCTTTCGTATGTAAGGGTCAGGGTGTTGTCGCCCTTTTCCAGCCAGACCGGGCCGGCGGTGTGGCCCGCCCCGTCGGTGAGGGGCGCCGCGAACAACTGCGGCTCTGTTGCGCCAGGGGCCACAACCCGGTATTCTTCGACGTTAACTGTGACCTTGTCGAGGCCAGTATCAAAATCGTTAATGCTGCCCACATAGACCGCCAGGTCATACCAGCCGGCCGCGGGCGCGTTTGCCGTATAGGTGAGGGTCACCGCCTGGCCGTTCATGCGGATGCCGCCGCCCTGAGTCTGGCCAGAGAAAAGTTCGCCGTAGTCAGCAATATCCTCGGCGCCGGAACCCTCGATTTTCGCGTAGTCCTCCGCCTGCACCGTGAAGGGCGCCGCGGGCAGTTCGCCCACCTTTTCAAAAACGATCTTGTCGTAATAGCACCAGTGGGCCGAGACATGCAGAACGGCACTCATCTCGCCCGCCTTAAGCGCGAGCTGTGCGGGCTGGCCTTCGCTGTCGGTCAGGCGCAGAGCCGCCCAGTTGGGCGCGGTGCCCGCGGGCACCTCCACCGTGTAGTCCGCACCGTTCACCGACAGCTTGTCAGAGGCACTGTTGCCCTCACGGCTGCCGCCGTAGACCCAGACCTTGTAAAGGCCGTTGGAGGGGATGGAGACTTTATAGGTCAGGTCCGCCGCCGCATTCTGCACCCGGACACAGCCCGAACCGCTGAGGGCGAGGAAATTCCCGTCGCCGGTGGAGGTCAGCGTCCCGGCGCTTTCCGCCTCCACCACGGTGCTGTTCGCCGCGTCCGGTCCGGCGGGGAGGTCGCCCACACGAATGAATTCAAATTTGTCGTAATAGCAGTAGTGGGCCGTCGCCGCTTTCAGGCTGAATCTGTGCGTCCCTGCCGTTAAGGCGAACGGCTTCAGCGCACCGTCATTGTAATCGGTCACCGCCAGTTCCTTCCAGTCGGGCGCGGTGCCCTTGGGCACCGTCACCTTTCCCGAAAGGTCTCCCATCTTGAACACGTCGGTGGTGGAATTGTCCTTAAGGCTACCGCCGTAGACTTTCACCTGGTACAGACCATCCCGAGGGATTTCAACAGTGTAGTCGATCTGCGTATTGCTCTCCCAGATGCGCACACAGCTGCCGCCGCTGAGGGCGGTGAAATTATTGTCGCCGTTCGTCGACACACCGCCGCCGCTGACGAACTTACCGCTCTCGGCCTCCACGGTGACGGCCTGCTCGTTCAGCGGCACAAAATCCGGCAGAGCCTGCGCCTTCTCCTCGGGCACAGACTCAGCCGGTGCTTCTTCGGGCAATGCCTCCGCTTCGGGCGCGGGCTCCGCGGGCGCCTCTTCGGCCGGGTCAGGCGTCTGCTGCGCGTCGCCGGCCGTTTCCGGGGCAGGTTCCTCTTCATTTTCCTGTGCAGGCTCCGCAGCAGCTGTGACAGGCTGTTCCTGCACAGGGTCTGTTTCTGCGAACGTGGGCGTTATCACGATGCTGGCCGCAATGGACACGGCCAGCAGCAAGGACAGCAGTCGTTTCACTGGGATTCCCTCCTCTGCGCAGTTTCCTCCCCGTAGGCTTCCATTTGATGCCGTTCCCGCTGCAGGTAGGCGGTGGGCGAAACGCCCATCACCCGCCGGAACGCCTTGGAGAAGGACTGCACGCTTTCGTAGTTCAGCCGTTCGGCTATCTCGGTGACACTGAATTCCTGATACTTCAAAAGCTGCCTTGCACGTTCGATCTTTTTCTGACTGATATACTTTTGAAGCGTGATGCCGGTGACCCGGGCAAAAAAGTGCGAAAGATAGGTGTAGTTATAACACAGTGTGTCGGCGATCTGCCGCACGCTGGTGATCTGCTCCACATTTTCGCCCACATACTGGATGATCTTGTAGACCTCCGTGCTCACAGACCGGCTTTCCGACTTGCGTTCCGGCCAGCTTTTGCGGATCACCTTCGAGTCGCGAACGGCCTGGATCACGATCTGCTCGCAATAGCTCTGCAGCATCTGATACCACAGAAGCGTTTTGGAATACAGCTCGTTGATGGCGCGCAGGAACGGGTCCATCACATCGTGGCGGTCTTTCACCAGGATGTAGGGCAGTTCGTAGCAGGCCTTCAGGATCGCAAGGTCGTTCAGATCGGAGCTCTCATTAAAGCGAAAGCCGATGTAAGCAAAGCGAAGGATGTCCCGCTCTGCCGCACGGATGGCGTGCTGATGGCCCATGGAACACATCAGCACATCGCCCTCACGCAGGGGGATCTTTTTTCCGTCCACGCTGGCTTCGCCGGAACCGGAAATGATGTAGGTGACCTCGTGCACGAACTGCTCGTGCTCTTCGATCTCAAATCCGTGTTCGCAGCTGATCTCGCCCAGCTGATACAGATCGATCCACCCGCATGAAAGCGGCTCGTCCCAGAACTCATTGTCAAAATGGAACTGTTTCCCCAGCTTCTCTGCTTTCATCGGCTTTCCTCTGATTCGTTTATTCGGGAAGTTTCACCCACTGGTCGGGAGTGGACATGGCTTTGTGGCCGTATTCCAGGATGGTGATGACCTGGAGGGTCTCCTCCGCGGGAACGCGGGGCACGCCGTCCTCAAAGAAAGCCACCAGCTGTTTGATGAACTGCTGATAGAAGTCGGACGCGCCCTGGATGACCCGGGCGTGGTCGCCTTTATAGTTGATGGCCACGCTGAAATCGCACTCCCAGCCCAGCTGCACCATGGTGGCGCAGCGGCCGTCGCGGTAGCGCAGGATGAACGCGGGCGTGCTCTCGGTGCCTGTATACATGATCTTCTCCACGCCGGCGCCCATCATGCAGATGATCGGCTCCAGCTGATGGATGCCGTAGTTGCCGAACATGCCCGGGCCGCGGCTGCTGATGAACTCGATGCCCTCCTTGTTCACGTCGGCGTACTCGCGGGAATAGCGCAGCGCGGAGGTGGAGAAGAAGGGGGTGTTGCCCTTTCTGGCCATCTCGATGATGCGCAGCGCGGTCTCGCGATCCACCGCGAAGGTCTTGTCCACATAGGTGGGCTTGCCGCTGGCCAGAGGCAGCGCGCACAGCTCCTCATGCATTTCGGGGTTGTCCGGCGACATAACGATCAGGCAGTCGCTTTTTTCGATCAGCTCGTTCACATCGTCCAGCAGTTCGATGCCCTGCTCCGCGCAGCACTGCGCGTTGGTCTTGCCGTCCGGCTTGTCCATCTTGGCCCAGGCATACACGATCTGGCTCTCGCCGCCGGAAGCCTCGCGGATCCAGGTGGGATAATTCTCGAAATGATACTGATCGAGATAATAGTCGATCACACCGATTTTTTTCATGATGTTCCTCTTTTCACTCACAGGCTGCCGCCGGCAGTGCCGGCGGCAGCGGTGCGTCGTTGTGTCGTTCAGCCGAAGCTGACCTCTTTGCCCGCGTCGGAAGAGTCGTAGATCGCCTGCATGATCTGGGAGGTGATCACCGCGTTGTCGATGCTGGCGGGGCTCTGGCCGCCGTTCAGGATCTGATCCACGAAGGCGTTGATCTCGTTCTCATAGTGGTTGGTGGTGGGATAGCGGGGATTGCTCTCCACCAGCGCGCCGTCCTTGGTGGTGTACAGGGTGTAGTTGCCGCCGTACTGCAGGCGGATGCCCGCCTTGTCGCCGATGAAGTCGATGTACATCTCATCCTTGCCGATGTTCTGCGCCCAGGCGCCGTTCAGGGTGATGACCGGACCCTCGGTGCGGATCAGGGCGGTGACGGAATCGTCCACATCGTAAATGCCGTCCTTGACCGGCGGGCCAGCCCACATATCCAGGTAGGTGTAGCCCTCGATGTCCTTGCCCAGCTTGCTGAAGGCGGTGCCGGACACGGTCTTGGGCGCGGGGTCGCCGCAGCAGTACATCACGATGTCCAGGAAGTGGACGCCCCAGTCGATCAGCGCGCCGCCGCCGGCGATGGCCTTGGTGGTGAAAGCGCCGCCCAGGCCGGGGATGCTGCGGTGAGAGCGGAAGCTGATGTAAACGTGGTACACCTCGCCCAGCTCGCCGGCGTCGATGGCCTTTTTGATGCGGTTCACCGCCGTGTTGAACCGGTTGCACACGCCGATGGTCAGGATGCGGCCGGTCTCATGCTGGACTTTCTGCATCTCCAGCGCCTCGCTGTAGGTGCGGGCGGCCGGCTTCTCACACAGAACGTCCTTGCCGGCGCGCAGGAACGCCATGGCGATCTCGGCGTGGACGTTGTTGGGCGTACAAACGGACACCGCGTCCACCTCGTCGCTGTTCAGCAGTTCGCGGTAATCTTCCACAGCCTTGCCGCAGCCGTATTTTTCAACTGCGTCCTGCGCCCGCTGCGCGATGATATCACAAAAATAAGTGATCTCCACATTGGGGTTCTTCAGGTATGCAGGAATATGGGCATTATTCGCGATCGTACCGCATCCGATCACTGCAATTTTAACTTTTTTCATAAAATACCTCCATAGAAGCGATGGGATTTGTCTAAATTATACTTCGGCACTTTTTGTTTGACCATGTTTCAATTATCACACAGTGTTGTCCAGATTTGCGTTTTTGAACACGGACAATTTCCCTAAAATGCCGGTGCTCGTTCTGCACCGGCGCCCCGTTTTCGCTTCTGGCGCCCCTTTCCTCTTCCGTTTTTTCGAAAAAGAGCCTTCAAAGGAGGCTTTTTCGCTTTTCCCGCCGAACACATCCACAGGTTTTTCCTTTTTTCGGCACGCTTCAATGGAACCGCAAGACGAATACGAATCAGTGCCGCTTTCCATTGCGCCCGCAAAGCATCGGTCGGGCGGCACCTTGCAAAAACAAATTCGCGCATCCCGGGCTCTCCCCTTCCCGCGCGGGCGGCCGGCATGGTTTTTCCCCTTCCGCTGTGGTATAATTTTTCCATCCGCAGTGCAGTGATTCCGGCTCAACCCCAGAGAGGAGAGAATGGATTTGGATTTTAAAAAAACTTTGCACTTTTACTCGCCCCGGAGCGAAGGCCCGGCTTGTACCGCTGCCGCTCCAAAGCCACGGGTGGCGTTTCTCTGCGTTCACAACTCCTGCCGCAGCCAGATGGCGGAAGCGCTGGGCAGGAAACTGGCCGGAGACGTTTTTGAAAGTTTCTCCGCCGGCACCGAACCCGGCGGCCGCATCAACCCCGACGCCGTCCGGCTGATGAAGCAGGTCCACGGCATCGACATGGAGGCAAGCCAGCACAGCAAGGCCCTCGCCGACCTGCCCCCGGTGGACGTGGTCGTCACCATGGGCTGCAACGTCCAGTGCCCGACGCTGCCCTGCACCCACCGGGAGGACTGGGGGCTGGACGATCCCACCGGCAAAGGAGACGAGGCGTTTCTCGCCGTTATAAAGCGCATTGAGGAAAAGGTCCTTGACCTGAAGCGCCGCGCGCAGGCGGGCGCCTGGAAATGATTCAAAAAGCCGGGAGACTCTAAACATCAGAGCCTCCCGGCTTTTTCTGCTCATGGTATTCAGGCCCCGGCAATGCGCAGCAGCTGCCGGGCCCAGCGGCACTGGGCAGCCCGGTTCACGCCGGACAGCCACACCTCCAGCCGGAACGAGCGGTGCACGAATGCCACCACCAGCTTCAGGCTCTTTTCCCTCAGCTCCGGAGGGTAAAAGGAAAAGCAGGCATATTCTATGGCGTTTTCGCAAACGCCGCCCTGAAAGCGGCAGCCCGGCAGCTGCCGTTCCAGCTCTGTGCGCAGCCAGCGGAACATCCGGATGAACTCCTGATAGGCCGGCTGCAGGTCGGTGGTCTGCAGCAGCGTGCGGTAACGCTCCAGAAGAGCACGGTCAAAATTCATGACGATCTTCTCCCTCGTGCCGCCGCCTTATTCCATGGAAACGGCCACCTTGATGACCCCGTCCCGGCGGTGTTCGAACAGGTCGTAGGCCGCGGCGATGTCCTTCAAGGGATAGGTGTGGGTGATCAGCGGCGTGGTGTCCAGCTTGCCGGCGGCGATAAGCCGCAGGGTCTCTTCGCAGTCGCAGCCGTCCACGCCGCCGGTCTTGAACACGAGGTTCTTGCCGTACATCTCCGGCAGCGGCAACACCTGCGGCCCGTCGTAGAGGGCCACCACCGTGACCACCGCGTTGGGGCGGGCGCAGTCCCACGCCATGCGGAAGGTCTCCTCGCTGCCCGCCACTTCCAGCACCGCGTCGGCGCCGCCGTGGTCGCTGTGGGCCAGCACAAATTCCTTCAGTCCCTCGGGCGCGGCCGTCAGCACTTCAGGCCAGTGGGCGCGGACAAAGGCCAGACGGCTCTCGTCCACATCGCAGACGATGACCCGCCCGGGCCGGTGCAGCAGCACACACTGCAAGGTGCACAGGCCTGTGGGGCCCGCGCCGATGATGAGCACCGTGTCCTGGGCCTTGATCTCGGAGATGCGCGCGGCCCAATAGCCGGTGGCCAGCACGTCGCCCACCAGCAGGGCCTGGCGGTCGCTGACTTCGTCCGGGATCTTATTCAGGCCCTGGTCCGCATAGGGCACCCGGACATACTCGGCCTGGCCTCCGTCGATGCGGCAGCCCAGCGCCCAGCCGCCATTGGGGTCGGTGCAGTTGTTCACCCAGCCGTTTTGGCAGAAAAAGCACTCGCCGCAGAAGGTCTCCACGTTCACCGTCACCCGGTCGCCGGGCTTCACAGAAGTGACGGCGGAGCCGACCTGCTCCACCACGCCCACCATCTCGTGGCCCACCGTGACGCCGGGCACCGCCCGGGGCACACTGCCGTGCTTGATGTGCAGGTCGCTGGAGCAGATGCTGGCCAGCGTCACCTTGACGATGGCGTCCCGCGCGTTTTGAAGGAAGGGCTTCGGTTTTTCCAAAAGCTCAAATTTGCCCCGCTCCACATAGGTATATGCCAGCATAAACGTCCCATCCCTTTCCGAACTCAGGCCTGTGGCGTCCGGGGCATATTCTCTCCCCTGCCACTCATATAAATACATATTAACACAGAACTCCGGCGCAGACATCACGCAGACAAAAATTTCACTTTTTCATGTTAAAATTTCCGCCGCGCCGGGTCCAGGGCGTCTGCGCAGGGGTTTCCGCGGGGATGCAGACAGCAGAAAGGGCGGCGTCTTTCTTTTTAAAAGACGCCGCCCTTTCATTCAGGCTATGAAAACTTTTGCATTATTCCGTTTCCACCGCAACCACCACGGTGCGGGCGCCTTCCCAATCATAGGCGCAGGTGACGAGGGTGAGCAGGCGGTCCTCTTGATCCGCCGTGTAGCCGCTGGTTTGCAGAAGCTGGCCGGCAAAGGACAAAAAGTCCTCGTCGCCGGCAAAGTCGACCCGGGTGAAGGGGAGCTGGTTGATGTCGGTCTTCATGGCGGCGACAATCGTATAATTCCGGACGCCCTCCGGTGTTTCCAGGGTGAGCGCCGCGTGCTCCCGCAGAAAGTCCTCATCCAGCATTTCCTTCAGCACGCCGAACATCGACCCGTCGTTCATGTTGTGGCCGTAGATGACCAGATTGCGGCTTTGGGGCGTGCAGTCGAACTGAAAGAACAGGCTGCCCGCCATGCGCCACTCATGGTCATAGTTGCGGCGCAGGTAGTGCTCCGGGTCGTCCGCGCCGCTTTGCAGCACCGGGTAGTCCACCACGGTGCCCGGAATGGTGAGCCACGCCTTTATATCCGGATACTGCTGCTGCAGCGCCGCGAAGTCGATGTCCGGCTCATCCGCCGCCGCTTCGCAGGGCGCGGAGGATGCCGCGGGGCGGGTATATTCCTCCCGCAGCGTTTGCGCCTCCTGCGCCGTCATGTGCGGCCGGCCCGCCACGATCCAGAAGATGTTGGCAAGGCACACCGCGATCACCACCCAGAGAAACGCTTTAAAAACACGCATGGGAGCCTCACCGCCTTTCTTGCACCATTATATAATAGCAGGCCCGGAGCGCAAAGAAAAGCGTCTGTCGGCTTTGCCGCGAAAAAGAATAATGCTCACCGTTTGATGTCGTAGCTTTGGTTCATCACCGAGCGGATGGATTTGGCGTCATCGGTGATGTTGCCGTCGCCGTGGATGGTGTGCTTGAGGACGCTGCTGGCCACGGCGAAATCCAGCGTTTCCTGCGGCGCGTAATTGTTCATCATGGAGTAGATCAGCCCGCTGGCAAAGGCGTCTCCGCCGCCCACCCGGTCCAGGATGGTGAAGGTGATGAGCCGGCTTTCATAGGTTTTTCCGCCGAACCACATATAGGCTTTGAGGCTGTTCTCGCTGCCGCTGTGGGCATAGCGCACGTGGCGGGCGATGCATTTCAGGTTGGGGTAGCGGGCGACAAACGCCTCAAAGACCCGCGCCTGTTCCTCAAAGAAAGGCTGCAGCGGCACGCCGTCCTTCCAGTCGCCTTTGGAGTGGTCGGCCTCGTCCTTCCACAGATGATAGGGCTCGATGCCCAAAAGCACGTCCACATAGGGCAGGCACCGGGTACAGAAGTCCCGGGCCTCCTCCCAGGTCCAGAGGGTGCTGCGGAAGTTGCCGTCGAAGCTGATGGTCATTCCCTTTTTGCGGCCCGCTTTCAGGCACTCCATCACCAGCTCGGCACAGGACGGGCCCAGCGCCGGCGTGATGCCGCTGAGGTGCAGCCAGTCGTAGCCTTCCAGCAGGCGGTCGATGTCCACCTTTTTGTAATCGTATTCCGTGAAGGCGCTGTGCTTTCTGTCGTAGATCACCTTGCCGGAACGGATGCCGTAGCCGTTTTCCAGATAGTAGGTGCCCAGGCGGTGGGTGGGCACCTCGTCCGGCCCCGCAAGGATCACCGGGCTGCAATGGACGTCGTTGCTGCGCAGCATCCGCACGGCGCTTTTTCCCAGGCTGTTGTCCGGCACCACCGTGAACAGGGTGCTGTCCACCCCCAGGTTGGCCAGCGCCAGGGCAATGTTCGCCTCGCTGCCGCCGTAGCTCACCCCAAAGCTGTTGGCCACCCGGATCATCTCATAGTCGGGCGGCGTGAGCCGCAGCATCACCTCGCCCACCGTGATGAACCGCCCGGCGCGGCCGCACTTCTCTTGTTGCATACCGTCTTACCCCCTCTTTGCAAAAAGCAGCGCCGGCTGACGTTCGGTCAGCCGGCGCTTGCGTTTTTTTACCGCTGTACGCGGCCGGAGCCGTCGCCGCCGGCCAGTTTTTCCACTTCCGCCACGGTGGCGAAGTTGTAGTCGCCCTCGATGGAGTGCTTCAGCGCGGAAGCAGCCACCGCGAACTCCACCGCCTGCTGGCTGGTGCGGCCCTCCAGCAGGGCGTGGATCAGGCCGCCGCCGAAGCTGTCGCCGCCGCCGATGCGGTCGATGATGTGCAGGTGGTACACCTTGGAGAAGCAGTACTCGTTCGCCGCCACGTCGTAGAGCATGGCGCTCCAGTCGTTGTCGAAGGCGGACTTGCTCTCACGCAGGGTGATGGCCACCTTCTCGAAGCCGAACTTCTCCGCCAGCTGACGGGCCACGGACTTGTAGCCCTCCTTGTTCAGCGCGCCGGCGGTGATGTCGGTGGCCTCCGCCTCGATGCCGAACACGTCCTTGGCGTCCTCCTCGTTGGAGATGCACACGTCCACATACTGGCACAGACGGGTCATGGCGGCGCGGGCCTGCTCACGGGTCCACAGCTTGCCGCGGTAGTTCAGATCGCAGCTGATCTTCACGCCGCGGGCCTTGGCGGCCTTGCAGGCCTCCTCGCAGGCGGTGACCAGGTTCTCGCCCAGCGCCGGGGTGATGCCGGTGAAGTGGAACCAGTCGGTGCCCTCAAAGATGGCGTCCCAGTCGAAGTCGCTGGGGCTGGACTCCTGGATGGCGGAGTGAGCGCGGTCGTAGATGCAGACGCTGGGCCGCTGGGAAGCGCCCTTCTCGTTGAAGTAGATGCCCACACGGTCGCCCCCGCGGACGATCTTGGTGGTGTCCACGCCGTAGCGACGCAGGCTGTTCACCGCCGCCTGGCCGATGGCATGGGCGGGCAGCTTGGTCACGAACACGGCGTCATCGCCGTAGTTGGCCAGCGACACTGCCACGTTGGCCTCGCCGCCGCCGAAGGTGAATTCCAGGTGGTCCGCCTGGACGAACCGCTCGTAGTTATAAGGCTGCAGCCGGATCATCAGCTCGCCGAAGGTAACGATCTTCATAGGTATCTTTCCTTTCTTATTGTTCAACGGTCACGGCCCCGGCACAGCAACGCCTGCCGGGGCTCTGTTTTACTTTTTGCCCACAAGATGCACGGCGAAGCCGCAGATCTCATCCGCCAGATAGATGGCGTTCAGGGTGCCGTCCGCCAGATACTTGGCAGTGGACGGATCGAAGGCAAAACCTTTGGCCTCCAGTTCCCGCTGGGCTTCGGCCACGTTGGGGGTGCCGATGGCGATGTGGCCGTGGGTGCCCTTATAGGGCTCCTTCATGACCTCCACGCCGCTGCCCGCGAACACCGAGCTGTTGCCGGCCTTCACTTCAAAGCCGAACAGGGCGCCGAACAGCTCCGCGGTGCGAAGCGCCTCTTCAGCGTTTTGGGCGTTGATGCCCACATGAGCCAGAGAGAACTCAGCCATTGCCCCGTACCTCGTTCACGATCTCCACGCTCTTCTTGCACAGGTCGATGATCTCGTCCCACTTCTCCTTTTTGTCCTTGGTGGAGATGGTGATCTCGTTGGACAGGCCCCAGGTGACGATGCTGGGATGGTTGTAATTCTGCACGATCAGCTCTTTCATCTGGCTGATGGTGTTTTCACGGCCGGCGGGCATGTGCTCGGAGATGTAGGGGATCTCCGCCCAGACGATCATGCCGTATTCGTCGCACAGATCGTAGAAGTACTGGTCGTGCTGGTAGTGGGCCAGCCGGATGGTGTTGGCGCCGATCTCCCGGATCAGTGCCATATCCTCCTCGTGATGGGCGCGGGTCAGGGCGTTGCCGATGCCCTTGCGGTCCTGATGGCGGGACACGCCGTGCAGCGGGTAGCGCCGCCCGTTGAGGAAAAAGCCCTCCTTCGGGTCCATGCGGAAGGTGCGCACGCCGAACCGGCAGCCGATCTCGTCCACCGCTTCGCCGTTTTCCACCAGCCGAACCGTCGCCCGGTAGAGGTAGGGGTCGGCCACACCGTCCCACAGGTGCACGTCGGGGATGCGCAGGGTCACGTCCGCGCCCTCGCCCCGGGCCACCTCACGGCCCTCGGCGTCGGTGAGGATGACCTCCACCTGCGCGTCGGGAGCGTTGTTCCAGCTCTCCACCCGCACTTCGCCGTCGGCGCCCGCCACCTGAGGCGTCACCTTCAGGCCGGGGCCGCCGAAGTGGTCCATGGAGAAGCGGTGTTTATTCACCACCACCAGTTCCACGTCCCGGTAGATGCCGCCGTAGAAGGTGAAGTCCGCCTTTTGGGGGTAGACCCGGTCGTTCACACCGTTGTCCACCTTCACCACCAGGTGGTTCTCCTGCGCCAGCAGTTCGGTGACACAGCCCCGGAAGGTGGAATAGCCGCCGTCGTGATGCATCACCGGGTGACCGTTCAGCTCCACATCGGCGCTGGCGTTCACGCCTGCAAATTCCAGATAGACATCCTCCACAGCCGGGTCGAACCGGGGCATGGCAAACTCCTTTTCATAGGTGCAGGTGCCGCGCCAGTAGTCGTTGCCGCCGTCCTGCCCGTCCACCGCGTTCCAGGTGTGGGGCAGATCCACCGCGCAGGCGCTCCCCTGCGGGCCGGTGAAGGTCCACTGTTCGTTCAGATTGGTCCTTGTTCGCATCGCCGTTTCTTTGTTCCCTTCTTCTTTACGCGAAAAATTTCACGATCCTGTTTCAATGCCTCTCAATTATAGAGAGCGGCCCGAGCGATTTCAATTTGCTTTTCCCAAGTGGCGCAAAACGCGGCATATGTGGCACTTGTGTTTCCAAAGAATCCCGTCAAATTTTGTGCAAAAAGCGCATAGGCATTTCCATTTATCCCCTTTTACGTGCCGGAACACAGAAATTTCAGTCCAAGGATAACCCTCCAAAAGTGTGCCGGCGGTCTGGACGCCGCAGCTCACAAATAGCTCCGGGGAAAAATCTGCCGCAATGCAGCGAGAGGCTTTGCCAAACGCAACACCTGGACATATAGCAAGCCCTCTTTCCTCCCCGGTCCGGCCGCGGGCCTGTGGTATTGAACCGGCATTAAAACCGGGTGGAGCCATTGAACTGACAGCGGAGGACACCCAGCTCCGCATTTTCGAAACGGGAAATGCAAGTTTTTTAGCTGGTTGCGCCTTCTGTCTGCGGTTTCTCCCGACAGTAAAAGCGGCCCCCGGCATTGCCGGGGGCCGCTTTCTTAAATCATATGCTGTGTGAAGACAGAACGCCGATCGCTCACGCAGGCATCATGCCGGAGATGGCGGTGAACACAATGCCCACGACCACGACCACGATCATAAACTTCCAGCAAGTCTTCCACCACTGGGGGAAGCTGATCTTGCACACCGCCAGACCGGCAACGGTCATGCCGGCGGTGGGGCTGATGGTGTTCATGGTCTGGTTGGCGATGCACAGCGCGGTGACGGAAGCCTCGGTGTTGACGCCCATCAGGTCGGTCAGCGGAGCCATGACGGGCATGGTCAGCGCGGCCAGACCGGAGGAGGAAGGCACCAGAATGCTCAGGAAGGCCTGGGCAAAGTACATCATGGTGGTGAACACTGCGGCAGGCACGCCGGCCAGCAGGTTGGCCAGACCGTTCAGGATGGTGTCGATGATCATGCCGCCTTCGGCAACCACCAGGATACCACGGGCGATACCGATGATCACGGCGGCGTAGACGAAGTCCGCCATGCCTTTCACGAACTCCTCGGCCATTTCCTTTTCACCGAGGCCGCCCACGATGCCGGACAGAAGGCCGATGGCCAGGAAGACCATGCTGATCTCGTCCATGTACCAGCCCTTGGTCACAAGGCCCCAAACAATGACGCCCATGCCCACGGCGAACACGACAAGCACCAGCTTCTGGCGCAGGGTGAAGGGCATATCCGCATTGACGCCCTCCACGGCGAACTCTTCACGCTTGGCAAAGTCGTCCTTGTAGGTGATGGAGCAGGTGGGGTTCTTCTTCACCTTGCGTGCATACATCATGACCCAGACGATGCCGATGGCGGTGAACACCGCGTACTGGATAAAACGGAACCACAGCTGAGGGTTACCCTGAATGCCCGCAACGCCCTGGGCGATCAGCACGTTAAAGGGGTTCACGGTGGAGCCGATGTAGCCCATCTGGGGCCCCAGGAAGCAAACCATGAAAGCGGTCATGGAGTCGTAGCCGAGGCTCATGATGATGGGCATGAAGATGGCATAGAACGGAAGCGCCTCTTCCGACATGCCGAAGGTGGTGCCGCCGATGCTGAACAGGATCATCACCACGGGAATGAGCAGGATGTCTTTGCCCTTGAGCTTCTTGATGACGCGGCTCATGCCCGCATTGATGGCGTTGGTCTTGGTGAGGATGGCGAAGGAACCGCCGATCAGCAGAACGAAGGCCACAACATCGCTGGCCTGCTGAATGCCGCGGGTGGGCGCCATCAGGATCTCGGCCAAGCCCTGCCGCAGGTCGTTGCCTTCCTCGTCCACCTTGGGCACCTCCTGATAGGTGCCCGCCACCGCGACCTCACGGGTGCCGGCGGCCGTTTCCATTTCAGTGCGTTCGAACTGGCCCGACGGAACGATCCATGTCAAAACCGCGAACAGGATGATCAGCAAGAACGCGATCGTATAGACATGAGGCAGTTCGAATTTCTTCTTTTTCTGCATACGATACCCTCCTTAAAGATTCGCCCCGCAGGGCCATAATACAACGTTTTAGGTTGTATTATAACGTTATATATAGAATATAACGTGTTATGACCTTCGTCAACCCTGTAACGCCATTTTCAGAGTTTATTATAAATATTCCGTTCATTTTTTGGCGTTTTGTAAAAAGCGATTTTACACTTTGTCCGCGCATGCCGGACAGTCTGTTATTTGGCGGCGTGAGTGCGTTCGTATTCCCGCGGGGTCTGCACTTTCACGTTGCATATTTTCTCGGCATACGCATCCCGCAGCGCGTCCTCGGTGACAGCCCGGGCCATGGCGTACTTCCAGATCCATTCCGGCACGGCGGCCTGCCCATTTACCCGCAGGGTCAGGTGCGCCGCCAGCACCAGCACAAGGCGCACAAGGCCATAGAGCGCCATCACAGCGGCAAAAGCGCCCGCCACGCTGAACAACCCCTGGCCGGCCACCACGAACCAGCACAGCTGCAGCCCAAGGCCAAAACCAAACCCGTAACGGTTTTTGCGCATGGCCTCATAGACGCAGCGGCCGCACACAGGCACCGTCTTTTTTTCGCCGCCCAGATAGACCGCGGCTTCCCGCACGCCTTCCTGCCGGCCGCACAATTCACACTGTCCCATTTGTCTCATCTCCCTTTCCGCCCCGTTACAGGCTCTTCATCAGGTCCCGGTTGCGGGCGTACAGTTCGTTGAACACCACACGCTGCTTCTCGTAGACCGCATGGGCCTGCATGTCCGGGTGGATGACCCGGTCGGCGGTGATGACCTTTGCCAGCTCGTCCCAGTCGGCGTAGGCGCCGCCGGCCAGCGCCGCCATGATGGCGTCTCCGAAGGCTGCGCCAAACGTCACCTTCGCGGTGCAGATCTCCCGGCCGGTCACATCCGCCACCGCCTGCAGCCACACAGGGTTCTTGGTTCCGCCGCCCACCGCCATGATGCGGCGCAGCGGCTCGCCGTGCTCCTTTTCCAACAGGTCCAGATGGGCGGCGATGGTGTAGGCGATGCCCTCCAGCCCGGCCTTGACCATGTGTGCCCGGGTGTGCTTGACCGAAAGGCCGAAGAACACGCCCTTGGCGAAGGGGTCGTTCAGCGGAGTGCGCTCGCCCGCAAAGTAGGGCAGGCACACCAGCCCCTCGCTGCCGGCGGGGATGGCCGCCGCCTCCCTGGCCATTGCCTCGTAAGCGTTCTCGCCCCCTGCCGCTTCGGCGGCCAGGGCGTCCCTGTAGAACTCGTCCCGCATCCACCGGGTCAGTGTGCCGGCGGTGTTGGTGCCCGCGCACACCGAATAAACGCCCGGGATGATGAAGGTGCCGGGCCACAGACGGGGCTCGTTCAGCAGATGATCGGTGAGGTAAACAAAGTAACAGCTGGAGCCCATCTGCACCATGATGTCGCCCGGACGGAACACGCCTGTGGAGATGGCCTCCGCTCCGGAGTCTCCCGTGCCCACCAGCACCGGGGTGCCCTCGGCAAGGCCGGTCCGGGCCGCCGCCTTTGCCGTCACGCAGCCGGCGATGTCGGTGGCGTTCATCACCCGGGCCAGCTGATCCGGACGGCAGTAAAGGCCGCAGTGTTCCTCGTCCACCGCGTCGTGTTCCAGGTCATAAAGCGGGGCGAAGTCCTCGGCCAGATAGCGGTCGATGGTGTACTCCCCTGTCAGCTTGGCGCAGAGGTAGGAGGAGCCGGTGAGGAACTTGGCCGTTTTGGCGTAGACCTCCGGCAGATTGTTCTTCACCCACAGAATTTTGGGGGCAATGTCCGAGGAACAAAGCTCGTGGCCGTAGAGCCGCTCGGCCTCTTCCTTGCCGTAGTAATCATAGAGCCATTCGATCTCGTTGTGGCTGCGGCTGTCCACTCCGTAGAGAATGGCGTTGCACAGCGCCGTGCCCTCGGCGTCCACGGGAACGCAGTCGCACCCCAGCGCCGAAAGGCCCACACAGCCCACATCCGCGGCGGCCACTCCGCTCTCCTGCAGCAACTGGCGGGAAACAGCACAGAAATCGCCCCACCAGGTGGCCTCCGCGTCGTGCTCAAAAAAACCGGGCCGGGGGTTCAGCAGTTCGTGCCCGCGGCTGGCAAAGGCCACGATGGCACAGGTCTGGTCGATGAGCACGCCCTTGGTCTCGTTGGTGCCCACATCGATCCCCATAAAATACCGCATCACGCATCACCCCGCATCTCTTTCACCGCGTCCATAAACTCCTTCACCCGGCGCTCGTCCACGCGGTTTTCGAACACGCCGTCCTTTTTGAAGGTAGTGCCCACGAAAGCGCCGTCGCAGTTTTTGAGGATCTGAGCCACCGTCTCCCTGCGGCAGCCGGTGCCGCACACCACCGGTACCCTGCCGGCGGCGGCACGCACCTGCTCCAGCAACTCGCCGCCGGGGCCTACTCCCGCCGCCGCGCCGCCCACCACCAGCGCGTCCGGCCGGCAGTTGAACAGCATGCTCTTGGTGATGTCCACCGTGGAGCGGTCGTTCAAATACACCTCGCCCTCGCTGGTGACGAAATAAAACAGCTTCAGATCATCCAGCCGCAGGGCGGATTTGAGGCGCAGCGTTTTGGCCACGTCCCGGTCCACCAGACCCAGGTCGCCCGCCCACGCGCCGGTGAACAGGCAACGGGTGAAATCGGCCTCGGTGGCGGCGCACAGCTCCATGGTGGCGTCGCCGTCGTAGATGGCCTCCACTCCGAAAGGCACCCGGAACTGCTCCCGCAGCGCTCCCACCACCATGCCCATTGCCCCCAGCGTAACGCCGGACACCTTTTTCTCATAGGGCAGGCTCAGCTCATTGGTCACCAGCACACCGTCCACGCCGCCCTTTTGCAGCGCGTCCAGATCCGCCCGGGCGCAGGCGATCACGTCCTCCATGCTGCCGCCGGGGGCATAAAAGGGGTCTCCCGGCAGCGGTTTCAGATGCAGCAGGCCGATGATGGGCTTTTCTGTTTTGAACATTTCTTTGAGAAAGGACATGGTTTTCCCTCCAAATCATATCATAACGTTATACAACGTATTGCAACATATCTATAACACAAATCACCTTAAAATTCTGAATTTATTACCGCAATTTCGCGGTATGGATGAACATCGGATTCCTGAAACCAGCAATGCAGAAAAGAACCTTTTTATCCGTCGTGACGGCCGCAGCTGCGCTGTCTGTAGTTCCTGCCTGGGCAAACCAACATCCTAAGCGCACGCTGATTGTCGGCATGGACGCGACTTATCCGCCTTTTGGTTCTCAGGATTCCGAGACGCGCCAGTATGTGGGTTACGACGTTGACATCATTCGTGCGATCGGCAAGGCCGAAGGCTTTGACGTGGAAGTGAGGAACCTCGCCTTTGACGGTCTGATACCTGCCTTGAAGACCGGCAACATCGACATTGCCATCAACGACATCACGATTACGCCCGAGCGTGCAAAAAGCGTCGATTTCTCCAACCGCTACTACATTGCCGGGCTAGGCATTGTCGTCAATGCCGACAACACCACGATCACCAAGGCCGAAGACCTCGAAGGCAAGCGTTTGGCTGTATCGATCGGTTCGACCGGCGAAGCCGCTGCCCGCAAGGTCAAAAACGCCGAGGTTCGAGTCTTCAACCAACTCACAGAGTGCTATCTGGAACT
>DXBV01000119.1 GCA_019116345.1 Candidatus Allofournierella merdipullorum
ACCAAAGCCATTTTTCGGGGTTCGGCCCCTCGAAAACGGCTTGACACCGCCGAAAATCCGGGGACAAACTGACCAGCTCTGACCCGCCCTGTTCCGCAAGAGCCTTTTCGGCGCAGGACTCGAAAGCACAGAAGCTGTCGACTTATGCCTAAAAG
The DNA here is from genome assembly GCA_019116345.1 of Candidatus Allofournierella merdipullorum. Taxonomy (GTDB): domain Bacteria; phylum Bacillota; class Clostridia; order Oscillospirales; family Ruminococcaceae; genus Allofournierella_A; species Allofournierella_A merdipullorum. The sequence goes on from DXBV01000119.1 coordinate 156, forward strand.
TACAAATTGTGTTTCCGATGCGGTATGGGAACGGGAATCAGGAACGCCGGACAGATTCCGCAGACGCCCGATAAAAGCATCTGGTTTTGCACCGCTTTCCAGGGTGGCCGGCGCCACGCCGGTTTGGTGATGGCAAGGCGGTTTGAGATGGCGCGACGCTATGGTCGGAGATGGGCGGATGAATGCGAGAGTTCTGAACCTTGTGGTGAATAAGAGAAAACAAAAAAGGCCAGCCGGGCAATTCATGCCTGGCCGGCCTTTTTGGTTGTTTTTTATAAATGGATTGCCCGGGGATACAGCTTTCGGCGAGCCAAACGAGTTGGGATTGCTGTATGTGTCAATAGGAGGGTCACGGCCGGTAGGGCGTAGTGGCGTTGCATACCAGCCGGGGCAGGGTAGCGTAGGTCTGTGCCAGCAGTTCCGGGCGCTTGAGCACCCGCAGCATCATGGCCCCCGCGGTGCGGCCCAGGTCGTGCACGTCGATCTGCACGAAAGTGGGCAGCGGGTCCAGCACGGTGGAATAGGGGTAACGGTCGAAGGTGATGAGCGCCATCTCCTCCGGGATGTTCAGCCCCTGCTTCGCGGCCACCTGGTACAGCCCGAAGGCCAGCAGATTGCTGCCGCAGATCACCGCGTCGGGGCGTTGCTGCATGCTGAGCAGCCCGAAGGCGGCGTGGTAGCTGCCTTCCAGGTCTGCGGTGGTGTGGAGGATCCAGTCCTCCCGCACCGGCACACCGGCCTCCTGCATGGCGATGCGAAATCCCCGCAACCGCAGATAAGCGATCTCATCGGTGGTGCCCTCCGTCAGGAAACCGATGTTCCGATAGCCCCGCTCCAGAAGATGCTCTGCCGCGATTTGCCCGCCCAAAATCTGGTTGGTGTCCACCCAGCACAGCCGGGAGCCATCCCCCGGGTGACCGATGAGGATGTGGGGGAATTTGCGGCGCACCAGCAGGGCGGAGATGTTTTTGTCGATGGCGGCCCCGTGGACGATCATGCCGTCCGCCAGCTTTTGCAGGATGATCTGCTCGGCGGTGCTGCCGGGCACCTCTTCGCGACAGGTGTCCATGATGGTCAAAGTATAGCCCTTTTCGCTCAGGGCGCTCTGCACCCCGCAGAGAATGTCGAACATGTGGGGGTTTGTATAGGCGATGTCGGCGGGCAGACTGGTCAGGTAGATGATGTTCCGGGTGGCCCGCCGTGCCAGGCTGGCTGCCCGGCTGTTGGGGGCATACTCCAGCTCCCGCATCACCTGCTCTACCCGGCGGGTGGTCTCCTCCGAGATGCCGGGGTGATGGTTGAGGATTTTGGAGACGGTGGCCACCGAAACGCCTGCCCGGGCGGCCACGTCCTTGATGGTGATGGGCATCGGGTACTCCCCTTTCCTGTGTTTGGTAAATCCATAGTATAACGGTTACCTAAAAAATGCAAGAGAATTGCCTATTAAAATTTGAAATTTCTGGACAATACTGCTAAGATTTAAGAAGAAATCAGGGCATAAATCCGGAATTTATCCCGAACAGGAGGAAAAATCAGGTAAGCGTTTTCGCATTAAAAAGGAGGAAGCACCATGAAAAAGGCAATTTCCCTTTTGTTGAGCGCGGCTCTGGCGCTGGGGATGCTGGCCGGTTGTGGCCAGACGCCCTCCAGCGCGCCCCAAAGCGGCAGCGCGGCGGCGCCCGGCAGTGAGACGGCCACGGAGCCGGTCACCATCAAGATCTGGCACGACGGCGACGAGGCCATCATGCAGACCATTGCCGACACTGTGAACTCACAGCTTTCCGGCGACAACATCACAGTGACGTTTGAGAAAAAGACAGGCCTTTCCGACCAGCTGAAGCTGTACGGAAGCGACGCAGCGAACGGCCCGGACATGTATTTCTACGCCCATGACTCCCTGGGCACCTTTGTGGCCATGGACATTCTGGCTTCCCTGTCGGAGGTAGCGGGCGCGGATGTGCTGGCGGACGCCCTGCCGATGACGGTGGAAGCCGGACAGATCGGCGGCGAGCAATACTTCCTGCCCGTGTATTTTGAGACGCTGGTCTTTTTGTACAACAAGGCATTGTGGCAGGGGGATATCCCCACCACCACCGAAGATCTGTATGCTTATATGCAGGCCAACACCGACACAGCGGCAGGTACCTATGCTGTGGTCAACCAGCACTCCACCGCCTACAACGTATCCCCCTTCATCAACGGGTTTGGCGGCTACATCCTGAACGAGGAAGGCCAGCCGGGGCTCAACGATCCCAAGACCATCGAAGGGGTGGAATACAACAAAAAGTTCGCAGCGCTGCAGGCGGACGGCGACTATAACACCGTGACCACCCTGTTCAATGAAGGCAAAGCAGCCGCAATCATCGGCGGGCCGTGGCTGGTCTCCGGCATCCGGGACGCGGGCATCGATTTTGGCGTGGCCTCCCTGTCCGACATGACGCTGCCCAACGGCAACCCGCTGGCGCCCTACGCCGGTGTGCAGGGAGTCGGTGTGCTGAAGACTGGCGCCGATGCGCACCCCGAGGCCATCGGCAAGGTACTGGCGGCGCTGGCCTCCCCCGAGGTGGGGGTGGCGCTGGCCAAGTCCTCCGGCTGCGCCCCGGCCAACAGCAAGGCCTATGAGGACCCGGAAGTGGCGGCGGACGAGCTGATCGTGGCCATCCAGAAGACGGCAGAGACCGCTCAGCCTATGCCCAACATCCCCGAGATGGGCGTGCTGTGGGGCCCGGCGGAGAGCTTTCTGGTGGCGGTGAACAAGAGCGGCGAAGATGTGGCCACTGCCGCTGAGACGGCCCAGCAGGCCGCGCTGCAGGCCATTGCCGACATGCAGTAAAATCAGAATCCGAAACCCGCGCGGGGACGGCAGGTTTGCCGTCCCCGCTTGTGGGGTAAAAAGGTGGTGGCGTTATGCGCAAAAAGCCGTGGCTGTACAGTGCTCCGGCACTTCTTCTCATCCTGATCGTGGTGGTGTTCCCCATCGGGTACACCGCCTATATCTCGCTGACCAACATGAACCTGTATCACTGGGCGGATTTCCGGGTGATCGGTTTGTCCAATTATGTGCGGGCTCTGTTCAAGTTCGATTCCGGTTTTCTGGGGGCGCTGTTTACCACATTGCTCTGGACGGTGGTGAATATGGCCCTGCAGCTGTTCTGCGGGTTTTGGATCGCCCTGGGGCTGAACGCCAAGGGTCTGCGCCTGCGCCGGCTGTATAAAACACTGCTGATGCTGCCCTGGGCCATGCCGGCCTATGTGTCCATCCTGCTGTGGCGGGTGGGGATATTCAACACTGAGTTTGGCCTGCTCAACCAGTGGCTCACGGCGCTGGGGCTGCCGAAGTACAGCATCCTGGACAACACGGTCACTGCCTTTCTGGCCTGCCTTGCGCTCAATCTCTGGATGGCGCTGCCCTTCATGATCGCCACCATTGACGGCGCATTGCAGAGTGTGGACGCCAGCCTGTACGAGAGCGCCACACTGGACGGTGCGGGCTTTTTCCAGAAAGTGCGCTTTATCACCGTGCCCGGCATCCGGGCCATCATCGCCCCCGCTGCGGTGATGACCACCTTCATCACCTTCAAGCAGTTTGACATTGTGTATCTTCTCACCCAGCAAAAGGGGTACATGACCGGAGCCAATTTGAACACCGTCATCACCTATGCCTACCAGAACGCTTTCGTTTCCAACAACTACGGCCTGTCCAGCGCGGTGAGTATGCTGCTGTTTGTGCTCATCATCCTGTTTTCACTGGCCACCAACCGAAGCCTGCGGGAGGAATGACCTATGGATAAAAACAGAAAAAAGCGGACGCTGGGCATCCTGAGGCTGACGGTGCTGAACGGGGCGTTCCTGCTGCTTTGCCTGGTAGCACTGGTGCCGGTGCTCTATGCGCTCACCCTCTCTTTCAGCGGCAGCGGCGCGGCACTCTCCTCGCGCTTTTCCTTCTGGCCAACCCAGCCCACTTTGGAAAACTATCGGGCGATTTTGTTTGACGAGCCGTTCCTTTTGTGGTTCCGCAACTCGGTGATTTTGAGCGTGGGCACCGTATTCTTTTCTATGCTCTGCGCGGTTCCGGCGGCCTACGCCTTTTCCCGCTGGCGGTTTGCAGGCCGGCGGTTTACATTGAAGCTGCTGCTGGTGCTCAATGCCTTCCCGCAGATCTTGTCGATGTTCGCCCTCTTCCGGGTGCTTAAGACCATCGGCCTGCTGAACACCCACGGAGGACTCATCCTGATCTACGCGGGCTCCATGTGCGTGTTCGCCTTGTGGAACATGAAGGGATATTTCGACACCATCCCGGTGGAGATCGAGGAGGCCTCCCGCATCGACGGCGCCAGTGACCGGCAGATGATCCTGCGCATTGTGCTCCCTTTGGCCAAACCGGCCATCGTGGTCACCTGTGTGATGGTGCTCATCACCGTGTGGAATGAGTATCTTTTCGCCACCACCTTTTTGCTGGACAGCACCAGCTACTCCCTGGCGGGCGGGCTGTATCAACTGCAATCCAACGACTACAGCCGCAGCTGGCCTCTCTTCTCGGCAGCGGCGGTTCTGGTGTCGCTGCCCATTCTGGCGGTGTTCTTTAAGATACAGAAATACATGGTCTCCGGCCTCACCGCCGGTGGCGTGAAGGGATAGGTGACGGTTTTGTGATAGATAAGGCAGCGATTCTTCATATCCCCTGTTCAGAGTATGCCTATCCCCTGGACGAGGAGACCTTCTGCGTGCGGCTGCGGGCTGGGCGCAGGGATCTGGTCAGCTGCGAACTGTACGTGGCAGACCGGGCCTGTGAGACCACCCCTATCCGCTTTGAGGGCCTACCCATGGAGCGCATTGCCCGGGATGAGCGATTCGACTTTTTCCAAGCGGTCTTTCCCATCCGTCATACCCGCCTTTGTTATTATTTTCGCCTGCAGGGTCAGGAGGAATGGACCTATTATTACGGCGACATCTTCACCCGGGAACTGGCCGACCTGCAGATGGAGCGAAACTGGGTAGACGGGCGCAGCGAATACTTTCAGTACCCGGCCATCCTGCGCACCGAGATCGCCCGGCCACCCAAGTGGATGAACACCGCCTGTTTTTACAACGTCTTCCCGGACAGCTTCGCAGACGGCTCCGAGGCGTTGGCCGGCCCGGCGAAGAGTGGCGGGCGGCTGGGCGGCACACTGCGGGGCGTGACGGAAAATCTGGAGCACATTGCCCGGCTGGGGTGTAACGGCCTGTATCTGAATCCGATCTTCACCGCAAAGAGCTACCACAAATACGACACCATCGACTATTACCGTGTGGACCCCTGCTTCGGCACCGACGATGACCTGCGTGCTCTCGTTCAAAAGGCCCACAAAATGGGGATGCGGGTGGTGCTGGACGGGGTGTTCAACCATAGCGGCACCGGCTTTTTTGCCTTTCAGGACGTGTTGAAGCGTGGAGCGTCGTCGCCCTATTTTCACTGGTATGATTTCGTTCCGCCAACGGGTCCCGGGCTGGACGAGCAGGGCCACCCCAATTACGCCTGCTTCGCCTATGTGCCGGAAATGCCCAAGCTGAACACCGCCAATCCTCAGGTGCAGGCCTATTTTGCAGAGGTGGGCCGCTACTGGGTGGAAGAATTCAGGGTAGACGGCTGGCGGCTGGATGTGGCCAATGAGATATCCAAGGAGTTCTGGCGGGTCTTTCGCCGGGCAGTGAAGGCCGCTGACCCCGATTGTGTGCTTATCGGGGAGGTGTGGGAGAGCGCCCGGGACTGGCTGCGGTACGATTTGCTGGACTCGGTGATGAACTACGATTTCCGTCGCCATTGCCGGGACTTCTTTGCCCTGGGCCGCATCGACGCGGCTGGCTTTGCCGCCCGGGTGACCAATATGGTGCTGCGCTACCCGGAACCCTATTTGCGCGCCCAGCTGAACCTGCTGGACAGTCACGATGTCTGCCGCTTTCTGTCCCTCTGCGGTGGCGACGAGCGACGGATGCGGCTGGCGGTGGTGTTTCAGATGCTCTTCCCCGGCGCGCCGTGTGTCTTTTACGGCGATGAGGCCGGTCTGACCGGCGTCACCGAGCCGGAATACCGCCGCCCCATGGACTGGGAAAACGCGGAGGGCAAATGGTTTGATTTTTACCGGCAGGTAGCAGGTCTGAGAGCAAAATACCTGAACGGTACCGAACAGTTCACTGTTCTCGCGGCGGCGCCTCAAAGCCGCCTGTTCGGTTATGCGCTGGAGCGGGAGGGGCTTTGCCTTACCGTCTGGCTGAATGCCGGAGACGCGCCCTGCCCGCTGCCAGAGGCGGAGGAGGCAGAGCGGCTGTGGGAACAGAATGCTTCTCATGAGGCCCTGGGACCCTGGGGCTTTCGGGTGTGCCGGCAGGCCCGGCGGCTCGCCGTTCTGAGCAACTGACACAAAACCGCATGATGGCATCTTGGATGCCGCCATGCGGTTTTTCCTGTCCTTATCCTGCGTTCAGGGCAAATGCTTTGAGAATGTGCACCTTGAGAGCCAATTCATTGTTTAGAATGTTGTGTCTGTCTATTCTCGATGAAGTCAAATCCTTTGCCATTGGCCACATACCTCCGCGTGCTTATTAGATGCATTTCTCCCTTTTAATATTTCTGAATTATAATCAGTACAGCATAAAGAACGGGCATCTTCCATGGCCTGAAATAGGACCAAGCACACAAGTGCTGGCAATCATCTTTACTTTCAGCTCTTTTTCTTCGGCCTTCTGGGCTTTGGAGCCACCGCCG
>DXBV01000014.1 GCA_019116345.1 Candidatus Allofournierella merdipullorum
CCTGCCGAGTTGCGGGAAAAGTTAGGCGCGCTTGCCCAACGGCTGGCACACCGCTATAAGAAACGGAGGTAGTTATGGCATCCCATCCTGATTATGTGGCGTATGTAGTGGAACAGCTGCGCGACGCCGGAAGTGTCCGCGCCCGCAAAATGTTCGGAGAATACGGCCTGTTCTGCGATGGTACCTTCTTCGCCGTTATCTGTGATGACCAGTTGTTTATCAAAATCACTTCACAAGGAGAAGCAGCCTTTCCAGACCTGCCAAAGGCCCCGTCCCATGAAGGAGCCAGCGATTCCTTTGTGATAGAGGACGTGGACGACCCCACCATGGCGGTGGAATTGACCCGCATCACCTGTGAAGCGCTACGCAAAGCGGCATCCCAAAAGCGGAGGAAATGAATATGGCATTCGATTACAAGAAAGAATACAAGGAATTTTATCTGCCGCCCAAAACGCCGGGTATTGTCACGGTGCCTGCCATGAACTTTCTGGCGGTGCGCGGGCATGGCGATCCCAACGCGGAAAGCGGCGCCTACAAACAGGCCATCGGCCTTTTGTATGCGGTGGCCTACACCATCAAAATGAGCAAAATGGGCAGTCACAAGATGGATGGTTACTTCGACTATGTAGTGCCGCCGCTGGAGGGCCTGTGGTGGCAGGATGGCGTACAGGGCGTGGACTACAACCGCAAGGAGGACTTCTGCTGGATCTCTCTGATCCGTCTGCCGGACTTTGTCACCAAGGCGGAGTTTGACTGGGCCGTGCAGGAAGCCTCCCGCAAAAAGAAGCTGGACTGCTCCCCGGTAGAGTTCTTCCCCTGGGAGGAAGGTCTGTGCGTCCAGTGCATGCACATCGGCCCTTACGATGACGAGCCCGCCACGGTCGCCGCTATGGCGGAATACGCCAAAGCGCACGGATACGCGGCGGACTTTGGCGAGAACCGATTCCACCACGAGATCTACCTGAGCGATGTGCGCCGGTGCAAACCGGAAAGCCTGAAAACCGTGGTGCGCCACCCGGTGCGAAAGGCGGATCAGGTATGAAAGGCTTCACGCGGGAATATACCGAGTTCAGCCTGTGCGGGCTGAGCCGTGACCGCCGTGAAGCTGCTGCAAGGGGCAGCCGATGATCGCGGTATCTGTCTGAAGCTGAAAAAGAAGAAGGGGTGGCCGTGTGGCAGTTTCTAAAGTAACACGCTGGTTTCCCTGTGCTGTAGAACAGCTGTGGCAAATTGCGGCCGGCCTGACGCATACCGACTGGCGCAGCGGTCTGGCGCGGGTGGAAGTTCTGGACGCAACCCGCTTTGTGGAGCATACCAAAAGCGGTCATGTGGCTCCTTTTGCGAAAAATGCTTGACACCATCGTGCATTTTCAGAAAATGCAGATTTTCCGGGCCCAAAATCGCCTTTTGAACAAAAAGTAGGCATAAAAAATCCCCCTGCAACTGAAATCAGTAGCAGGGGGATTGGCGTATTACAGGTAGATCTCCAAGCCACGCCATCGGCTTGGGCGCCTCACGCTGTTATGCGCTTTTTGGAATACTTGCGCATCCTCTAAGCAGAGCGTGAGCTCCAAGAGTCCAACGGTTTTACTTGCGAGGATTCTTGATAGCGGCCTGTCCTGTGCCAATCCCGCCGCCGAAATGTCCCCATTCAGCCGACCATTCCTGTTGATCAGAAAGGATGGGCGGGAAGCCCCGGGGGGCGGCCAGGCCCCCCGGTATAAATTGCTTTCCAATGTAATGCGCGGATATTCCTTCCGCCCGTTGACCTCGCAGACCAGCGTCTGGGGTTCGGGCGCCAGATCCAACACCCAGGCGAACCGCGTGTCGTCGATGGGTGTGATGCGGCGGACAAAGCTCTGGATGAACCACTCGCTCACCATGCCGTCGGTGAAATCCACCGCTTCGCAGAGGCTGGCCTCGATGGCGTCCATGTCCAGTGTCTTGTTGTCCCCCTGCTTGGCCAGCAGTTCTGCCTTCTCCTTGTTAACCCTCTGTTGTTGGACACCAATCTCGTTGCTCTGCTCCACAAACTGGCTCAGGGTGATCTGGTTGGACGCCTTCATCATGATCAGGTTGTCCAGCCGTTGGTTCAGGGCATCCGTCCGCTTGTCCAGCGCTTTCAGCTTGTCCGGGTCGGCGCTTTCCTCCCGGTAGCAGGCGTTGAGCATCCGGCAGGCTTCCAGCACAGCCTCCCGTCGGTTGCCCCACACGGTCTCGAAGATTTTCCGGGCCATTAACTCCAGCTTCCATTCGGGGAAGGCTTTCAGTTCACAGATGCCCTCGGGCAGGCCGTGTTTCTTCAGATACAGGGCGGATTGCTTTTTGTGGCGGTAGCACTCAAAGCCATAGACCTGGGTGCCGTCCGCCTTGGTGTTCCACAGATACCGCCGCAGCTTGGAACCGCAGTGGCACACCAGCTTGGTGACCCAGACGTTCTTGGCTACAGTGCCGCCATACTTGCGGGGCTTGCCGTTCTCGTCCAGCAGGTTCCGTTGGCGGCTTTTGCGGATGTCGTTGCACCGGTGCCAGAGTTCCTCGTCGATGATGGGGGTGAAGTTTCCCTTTTTCAGGATGTAGGTTTCCTCGTCGTTGTTCTTCTTCCGGCTGTGCTCCAGCAGGTCGGTGGTCTG
>DXBV01000015.1 GCA_019116345.1 Candidatus Allofournierella merdipullorum
CGGCGGGGAATAAAAAGTTGCCCTTGTTTCGGCTCGTAAGGGCAAAAACAAGGGCAAACAGATAAGGTTTGAATGAAAAACAGGCGTGAAGCCTTGAAAAATCAATGGTTTTTGAGGATTAGATAGTTAAAGTATAATTTGTCGAACAGATACTAAGGGCGCACTTCTATACAGGGTAATCCCCATATGTGCGCTCGGTGAGACCGAACACCCCGGACACCTGAATGTCCGGGGTGTTTTGCGTCACTATGTTCCGAGCAAGGGACTGCATCCCTTGCGCCTCGAAAGCGGCTATCCACATAAGGCAAAAGGCGCGACCACTTTCATCACGCCTTTTGCTTTTGTTACTGTCTTACGAACACCCCGCTAAGAGCCCGGGGGCTTTTTCTGTGCGTTGTGTTTTGGTATTATTTTCGATATAATCGGAGTAGAATACACGCCCCGCCGGGGGCAAAAGGAGGACCGCACCCCATGGACCTTTTGGAACAGTGCCGCCTGTGGCATGAGGCGGAGGAACACGAAAAGATCGTCCAGGCGCTGGAAGCGCTGCCCGAAGAGCAGCGCACCGCCGCTACCGATATGGAACTGGCCCGGGCCTACAACAATCTGGCCCAGCTCGATGAGCCGGAAGGCCGGGAGATGCTTTTGCGGGCGCTGGAGCTGATGGCCCGCCACGAATCCGACTGCCCCGACCCCTACAGCTGGAACTTCCGCATGGGCTACGCCTGCTATTATCTGGACCGGGAGGGCGCGGCCCTTTCGTATCTGGAGCGGGCGCTGGAACTGCACCCCGGCGATTCGCCCCAGCGCAACAGCCGGGAGGAGATCCGCCAGCTCATCGGCGACTGCCGCCACCGCCTCACCCTGCCCCGGTTTGAACGGCCTTTCCGCCGCCGGGCCGCCGAGGCCTGGGCGGAGTTCGCCCGACGGGAGGCCGAAGTGCGCCGCCTGCTGGACGCGGGGAAAGAGAGCCGGGCCCGGGAACTGGCAAAGGGCGCGCTGAACCTTGCGCTTGCCCGGCCGGACTTCACCCTGCGGCAGAACGGCGGCTATGAGCTCATTCTCTCGCCCGGTGGCGACCGGGCGCGGCTGTTCGAACTGGTGCAGCTGCTCCGGCGCAAGCCGGCGGACCTTTGGCAGGTGCGGGTGGACCTTTCCTCCATGGAGGATCTGCCCGGCGCGGCGGAAGGGGAGGACCCGGCAGCATTGCTGGAAAACGGCTATGTGGCATACCAGCTCGAGCCCAACGAGGACCCGGACGCCGACTGGCGGCTGGACGTCATCGCCGGCTCCACCCGCTGCCCGGCGCTGGTGCGCCAGTATCTGGCGGGGGAGAGCGGCGCGGTGGATCTGCTCCACGACGACGGCGCGGCGGCGGGCTTCATCTGCTGGCCGCTGGACGGCTTTGCCCCCGAGGAACGGGGCGAACGGGCCCTTGCGCTTCGGGCCCGGCTGGAAGAGGTGCTCACAGCCGCCGCCGGCCCGGAGGGCGTGACCCTGCTGGGCGGCGCCATGGGCCTGTTCTGCGGCTATCTGGACTTCATCGCCTGGGACCTGCCCGCCGTGCTGGACGCGGCGGCGGAGTTCTTTGCCGCCTCCGGCCTTGCCTGGGGCTCCTACCACTCCTTCCGGCGGGACGTGGGCACCGTGCGCCTGTGGAACGCCGAAGAGGCAAAGGAACCGGAGGTGCATCCCGAGACAGGCTCCCTGCTCTCCCCGGAGGACATCGCGGCCATGGAGAGCTATCTGGAGGCCAGCAGCGGCTACTTCTATCAGGTGCTGGAATATCTGGGCGACTTTATTGAGAAAGGCCAGAAGGAGGGCCGCTTCACCGAGCGGCAGGCCCGGCGGGATCTGCAGATCGCCCTGTGGTACGCCTATGCCTGCCTGAACGTGGACGAGTACGAATACTATTACCGGGCCGCCCAGTGGCTGCCGGACTCCGAGCCCGCCGCCAAAGGCTGCGGCACCTGGTATTACCGCTACGCCGCCGCGCTGATGTACTGCGGGCGGCTGGAGGAGGCACGGAAATACGCCGAGCAGGGCACCGTGGAGGAGCCGGACTACCCCTGGGCCTGGCTGCTGACGGCCAAGCTCCGCAGCCACTTCGGCGAGAAGGAAGCCGCCCTGGCGGCGGTGGAGCGGGGCCTGGAGCTTGAGCCCGGCGACTACGAGTTCCTCACCCTGCGCCGGGAGATCGAGGCGGGGGCGACGCTGGAACAGATGGAGAACCACTGGATCGACCCGGACTTCGACCAGAAGCTGCAGGCCGGGCAGGACGAGGGCGCGGCGGCAAAGCTGCAGGCCATCTCCTGTATCCTGCTCAACGAAGCGGGGCTGGACGAGTTCTTTGAACTGTTCGCCCCCGACCCGGAGGACTACGCCCCCAACGCCCCCTACTGCACCTTCCACCGCCTGGTGAACAGCCGCCGCCTGGAAGTGGCGTTTTTGATGAACGAGGCGGGCCTTTCCAAGCTGGGGCGGGACTGGCTGCGCCTTCAGCGGGACCGGCTGGACAGCGGCTGCTGGCTGGCCCCCGCCGACCCGGAGGGCAAGCCGGGCAAGCTGATGACGGTGCTCTTTGGACTGGACCGCAGCGTGCGGCTGCTGGGCCGCTCCCGGGAGGGCGACAAGCGCTTCCAGGTGCTTTTGCAGGAGGACGGCACCCCCGCTTCCTGCGAGTGGTGGGGCCAGCCGCCCCAGCCGGAAGAGGCGGAGCCTGTGCCCCAGTGGGTCTACACCGAGCATCAGATGGAACTGGTGGAACAGCACATCCGCACCCATGTGGGCCCCTTTGACCAGGTGCTCCACGAGCTTGTCTCGCCGGACATCCATGTGGATCTGTGCGTCGTGCCGCCGGACGGCGACCGCAATTTCTACACCATCGTTACCATGGGCATGGGCGCGCGGCGGATGAACGTGCCTCCCGAGCTGGCCGGGCACCGGCTGGAGCGGGCGGAGCTGGCCATCGCCCTGCCGGAAGACTGGAAGCTGGACCAGGAATCCCTGCAGGACGAGCGCTGGTACTGGCCGCTGCGCCTGCTCAAGAGCCTGGCGCGGCTGCCCGGCGCCTGCGACACCTGGCTGGGCTGGGGCCACACGGTGGACAACCAGGAGCCCTACGCTCCGGACACCGGCCTGTGCGCCGCGCTGCTGGTGGGGCTGCAGGGCGCGCTGCCCGGCGGCGACGTCTGCCCCCTGCCCGACGGCGACGAGATCAACATTTATCAGGTCATCCCCCTTCACCGGGCGGAGATGGAATACAAACAGGAGAACGGCGCGGAGGCGCTGTTGGACCACATGGACGGCGTCAGCTTCGTGGTGCAGCCGGGCCGGCCCTGCGCGGCACTGACAGAGCCGGACCCGGACGCCTTCCTGCTGGATGACGCCGCCTGGCACCTGCAGTGCCTGCACGAAAAGCGCCTGGCGGTGGAGAGCATCGCCGCCTATGACCATCTGGCCATCTATCTGCGCTGGTGCATCGAGCGGGGCTTGATGAGCGCTGAATTCCTGGAACAGCACCGCACGCTGATTGAGGCCGTCCGGCAGGACGGCGCGGGCACCGACCTGCGCCCCTTCGTCCGGGACGCGCTGGGCGGCAAGCTGTGGTCGCACCTCTTCAATGAGGAGGGGCAGGCCTTTGCTTCCTATTATTATGGCGAGAACGAAGCGCCCTCCTTCCCCAACGATGTGGACAGCTGGTCGCTGGCGTATTTTGGGCCGGTGCGCTATCAGTCCGACGAATTCCAGGACGAAGCCTATCTCTTCGTGCCCTTTGACGAGGCCCATTACCAGGGCATGGCCGGGGTGATGGACCGACGGTTCGCCTGCTGGAAAAAGCAGGGCGATCCCTTCCGGCAGGAGAGCGATGGCGCGTCGGCGGCCCTGGAGCAGCAGGTGGGCTTCCGCTGCCAGAGCTTCCCGGCGATGGAAGACCCCGACCCGCTGCTGGCGGCCTTTGACTACACCCGGCGGCAGGCCATCCGGGACGGCTACATCCCCCTGCTGCTGGCGGCGGAGGAGGGCCTGTGGCAGAGCTTCGACGCCATCGGGCTGCCGGAGACCCCGCAGCCCGCCGACCGGCCCTTTGCCTGTATTTTGGGCGAGGACGGCCGCACCCGCCCGGCGGTGCTGGCGCGTGTGACGGCGTCCGCTCCCTGGGAGGTCTTTGAAAAGCTGCCTTTGGGCGAAAGCGGCCGGCGGCTGGCGGAACTGGCCCGCCGCTGGTACGAGCAGTACGGCGCGGTGCCTGCCGCGCTGGGCGCCGGCTGGGTGGAGTTCACCCTGCCGGATGGCTGGGACGGCAGCGCCGGCTCCCAGCGGGACCGGCTGGCACTCGCCCTGGCCGGGCGCCGGCCGGTACGGCTGTCCTGAAGCGGCCCGGGGCAGAACAGGAGGAAAAACGCGATGAGAGCGCAAAATCTGCACACCCACACCACCTTCTGCGACGGCAAAAACACCCCGGCAGAAATGGCCGCGGCGGCTTTTGCCGCGGGCCTTTCGGCCATTGGCTTTTCCGGCCATTCCCCGCTGGAAGGGGAGGACTGGTGCATGGCCCCGGCGGACCTGCCCGCCTACCGTGCGGCGGTGGAAGAGGAGAAAAAACGGTACGCCGGGCGCATGCAGGTGTTTCTGGGGCTGGAACAGGATTATTTCAGCCCGCCGCCGGACGGGGCCTATGACTACCTCATCGGCTCGGTCCACGGCCTGCGGCTGGATGGCTGCCTTTTTTCGGTGGACGAAAGCCCCGAGGCCTTTGCCCGCCTGGCCGACCGCTGCGGCGGCGTGCGGGGGCTGCTGCGGGAGTACTATAGCCTGCTGGCCCAAACGCCGGAGCGCACCGGCTGTGACATTCTGGGCCACTTCGACCTGGTGACCAAGTTCAACGAAGGGGGCCGCTTTTTCGACCCGGAAGAACCCGCATTGCGCGCCCCGGCGCTGGAGGCGCTGGAAACCCTTGCCGCCAAAGACGTGATCTTTGAGGTGAACACCGGGGCCATCTCCCGGGGCTGGCGCACCGCCCCTTATCCGGCGCCCTTCTTATTAAAGGAGATGCGCCGCAAAAACGCGCGGGTGTGCATCACCGGCGACAGCCACGCCGCCGGCACGCTGCTGGCCGGGTTCGAACAGGCAAAAGCGCTGCTGGAAAGCTGCGGGTTTTCCTCCTGCTGGTACCTCACCGAATCCGGCTTCCGGGAGGGCCCGCTGCCGGAAATTTTGTAAAAAAGAGGCCGCTCCGGCGGCCTCTTTTTTGTGTCGAATCCGCCGGAAAATATGCAATTTGCACATACAAAAAGACGCCGATTTGGACAAAAAGCACAAGTGAGAAGGGGGTCAAAAAATGACAAAACGGTAAAAATTGTGGTAAAAATCGAAGCAAACGGGAGCAAATCAAAGCGTCACGGCGGGATAGAGAGCATGACATGGATGGATTTTGCAAAACGCCAAAACACGGCGTTTTTGAATCAAAACCGCCCGCCGAGGAGGTTTGACGCGGCGGCGGGCATTTGCTACAATGCCTCAAGTGCCCGATGCGCCGCAGGGGAGCGGCGGCAGGCGGGCGCACTGCAAGGAAGGGCGCGGCCGTGCCCATGTTTCGGCCGCAGAGACTGCCCTACAACATGGAACGTTAGGAGTGTTTATGACAAAATTCACAGAACATCTGCGGCGGCGGGTTTTGGCCATCCCGGCCAAATTCTATGTCACCCTGCTGACCCTGTGCTGCCTGTCACTGACCCTGTTTGCGCTTTTTTCCACACTGAATATCGTCTATGTGTCCGACTCCCACGGTGCCAGCCGCATGCTGCTCACCCGGGTGGAGGACCCCGAAGAGCTGATGGACCTCTCCGGCATCGTTGCCGAGGAGGAAGACAGCGTCTACTTCACCGCCTTCAACGGCAACCTGGCCAGCCTGAGCATCCAGCGGGCGGTGCCCATCACCGTCTATGCCGACGGCGTCGAGCACGTGACCAAGCTTGCGGGCGGCACGGTGGCCGAGGCTCTGGAAGCCTGCGGCGTGACCTTGGGCGAGCACGACTACACCGAGCCCAGCCTGCACACCGCTGCCAGCCAGGACGAACCCATCACGGTGCACCGGGTGGAATACCAGGACACCGTGACCTATGAGAGCATCCCCTACGAGACAGAATACGTCTATACCAGCCTGTATTACCGCAACAAGAAGCGCACCACCGTGATGCAGCAGGGCAAGGAGGGCACCAACGAGATCACCCACCGCCTGCGCATCGTGGACGGCGAGGTGGAGTCCAGCCAGGTGGTGAGCGTGGTGATGACCGAGGCCCCCGTGAACACCGTCATCAAAGCCTACAAGGCCGGCGCTCCGGTGAGCGACCTTTCCGGCCCCGAAGTGGTGAACGGCGTGCCCTCCAGCTACACCGCCGTCTACACCGGCCGGGCCACCGGCTATTCCGCCAGCCGCGGCCGGGGCGCTTCCGGCCTGGGCCTTGGCTACGGCACCGTGGCCGTGAACCCCAACCTCATCCCCTACGGCACCAAGCTCTATATCACCAGCACCGACGGCCGCTTTGTCTATGGCTACGCCATCGCCACCGACACCGGCACCGCGCTGCAGAACGGCAGCTGCCTTGTGGACCTGTTCTACGAGACCTACGACGAGGCGCTGCTCAACGGCGTGCAGCAGGTGAATGTCTACGTTGTGGGCTGAGCCGTGCCCGCCGGCTTTGCAAACAGAAAACAGGTAATTTCCCCGCCCGGCGGCATGCCGGGCGGGGAATGTTTTTTTACAAGGTTTTTTCTCGCAACCTGCTTGACAAATCCCCGGCGCAGGACATACACTTAGAGAGGGCGTGACCGCCCCGAAATTTTTGTGTGCAAGGAGATGAAAGGCATGGACGGCGACCCCGGTAGTCGAACGTGTATGACCCTCATATGTGGCGCTTCTGCCTTTCTGTTCCCCGTGCGCTGACACCTGCGCGGGGCGGGCTTTGTGCGCCGCCGAGAAGAAAGCAGGTGTAAATATGATCACGATTTATCTCAGTGACGGTGGCCGCATGCTGGAGCAGGATCAGATCTGTCCCGGCGCGTGGATCCACCTGTGCGACCCCAACGAGAAGGAGATCGGGCGTGTGTGCGCCCAGCTCCATGTGGACCCTGACCTCATCCGCGCCGCCCTCGACGAAGAGGAGCGAAGCCGCATCGAGGTGGAGGACGAGGGCGGCAACCCCTGCACCATGATCCTGGTGGATACGCCCCTGGTGCAGACCGAGGGCCACACCTTCGTTTATTCCACCATCCCCTTCGGCATCGTGCTCACCCCCCAGAACGTCATCACCGTCTGCCTGCGGGAGACGGCGCTGCCCCGGGCCTTCATGGAGGGCCTGGTGAAGGGTTGCAGCACCAAGAAGTTCAAGCGTCTTGCGCTGCAGATGCTCTACCGCAACGCCAGCCTGTTCCTGTTCTACCTGCGCCAGGTGGACAAGGCCAGCACCCGCGTGGAGAACGAGCTGCACATCAGCATGAAGAACAAGGAGCTCATCCAGATGCTGGGTCTGGAAAAGAGCCTTGTGTATTTCTCCACCTCCCTCAAGAGCAACGAGCTGGTTCTGGAAAAGCTGCTGCGCATGGACTTTGTGAAGGACTACCCCGAAGACACCGACCTGCTGGAGGACGTCATCGTTGAAAACAAGCAGGCCATGGAGATGAGCGGCATCTACCGTGACATTCTGTCCGGCACCATGGACGCCTTCGCCTCGGTGATCTCCAACAACCTGAACATCGTCATGAAGCTGCTGGCTTCGGTCACCATCATCCTGACGGTGCCCACCATCGTTTCCAGCCTCTGGGGCATGAACGTGCCCGTTCCCTTCGAGGGCAGCCCCTTCGGCTTCTGGATCGTGCTGGGTGTGGCGGGCCTTGCCACTCTGGGTGCCATCCTGCTGGCGAAGTACAAGCGCTGGCTGTGACATTCTGCGAACGCTGCGGCGGGCTTTTGCCCGCCGCGTTTTTCGTTTCGGGGCAAAAAGTGCCGCCTTTTCCCCGGCCTGTGTTGCGTCCCGGGCATTTTTTGGGTATAATGATAAAAATGAACATACTGCGCCCCGGCGGGGCGAAAAACCTGCCGCGGCGCGTTAAAAGGAGCGTGCAGTATGCAGATCTTCAATACGCTGACCCGCAAAAAAGAAGAATTCATCCCCCAGAAGGAAGGGGAGTACCGCATTTACGTCTGCGGCCCCACCGTCTACAACTACATCCACATCGGCAACGCCCGGCCCGTGGTGGTGTTCGACACCCTGCGCCGTTACCTTGAGTACCGGGGCAACAAGGTGTACTTTGTTTCCAACATCACCGACATCGACGACAAGCTCATCAAGAAGGCCCAGGAGCAGGGCTGCAGCATGAAGGAAGTCGCCGAGAAGTTCGAGGCCGAGTTCATCAAGGACAGCGACGGCCTGAACGCCAAGACCCCCACCGTGCGCCCCCGCGCCACCGAGCACATCGAGGAGATCCTGGACATCGTCAAGGACATCCTGGACAAGGGCTACGGCTATGTGGCCAAGAACGGCGACGTCTACTTCCGCACCCGCGCCTTCAAGGAGTACGGCAAGCTGAGCCACCTGAATCTGGAGGAGCTGGAGAGCGGCAACCGCGAACTGCGCAGCCAGATGGACGACGATCTGAAGGAAGACCCCGCCGACTTCGCCGTCTGGAAGGCCGCCAAGCCCGGCGAGCCCGCCTGGCCCAGCCCCTACGGCCCGGGGCGTCCCGGCTGGCACATCGAGTGCAGCGCCATGGCCCGCAAGCATCTGGGCAACACCATCGACCTGCACTGCGGCGGCCAGGACCTGATCTTCCCCCACCATGAGAACGAGATCGCCCAGTCCGAGTGCGCCAACGGCTGCACCTTTAGCCGCTACTGGATGCACAACGGCTTCTTGAACATCGACAACCACAAGATGAGCAAGAGCGCGAACAACTTCTTCACCGTTCGCGAGATCGCCGATGTGTTCGGCTACGAGCCCATCCGCTACTTCCTGCTCACCGCCGGCTACCGGATGCCCCTGAACTACACCGTGGAGCTGCTGAACAGCTGCAAGGCCAGCCTGGAGCGTCTGTACACCTGCCGCGACAACCTGGACTTCCTCATCAAGAACGCGAAGGGCGAGAGCAACCTGCTGGCGGAGAAGGCCGCCGCCGCGAAGGTGAAGTTCAACACCGCCATGGACGACGACCTGAACACCCCCGACGCGCTGGCCGCCGTCTTTGAGCTGGTGAAGGACATCAACACCCTGGGCGCCGACGCCAGCGCCGACGCGCTGAAGACCGCCGCCGCCACCTTCGACGAGCTCACCGGTGTGCTGGGCCTGCTCTACAACCGCAAGACCGACGAGATCCCCGCCGAGGTGATGGAGCTTGTGAACAAGCGCGCCGAGGCCAAGAAGGCGAAGGATTGGCCCACCGCCGATGCGCTGCGCGCCCAGATCACCGAGATGGGTTATGTGGTGGAAGACACTCCCCAGGGCCCCAAGGTGACCCGCGCCTGAGCCGCCAGACCCCCTTTTGACCGACACGGGCCGCGAGGAGCGCTGTTTTGACCCAACAGCTCCCCGCGGCCCGTTTGATTTTGTGTTCAGTGAGGAATCGGAGATGTCCACCCCTTCTGTTTATTCTTCCCGCCGGCGGTGGCTGCCGCTGGCGGCCGTGCTGCTGGCGGCGCTGGCGGTGCGCTGCGTTCTTGCCTATACCAGCGAGGGCTATTCCAGCGATGTGACCTGTTTTTCCGCCTGGGCGATGCGCCTTGCGGAGAACGGCCCCGGCGCTTTTTACGCCCCGGACTATTTTGCCGACTATCCCCCGGGCTACATGCTGCTGCTCTGGCCGGTGGGCCTCATCGCCCGGGCGCTGCAGCTGGAAGTGACCGGCAAAGCCATGGGCTTTCTGATCTGCCTGTGGCCCATCCTCTGCGATCTGGGCCTGGTGAGGCTCATCTGGTCCGTGGCCCAAAAGCGCTTCGGCGAGCAGCGGGCGCTGCGCTTTGCCGCTTTTGCCGCCTTCTGCCCGGCCCTTTTGTACGACACCGCCGTCTGGAAACAGGTGGACGGCGTGTTCTGCCTTCTGCTCATCGCCGCCTTTGTGTGCCTTGAGGAGAAAAAGTGGCTGCCCGCCGCGGCGCTCTACGGCTTTTCCCTGGCGGTGAAGCCCCAGGCCCTGCTCTTCGGGCCGGTGCTGGCGGTGGCCTTCCTGGCGCCGCTGCTGGCCGCCCGTCAGCGGCGGCCGGCCCTGACCGCTCTTGGCCGGGGCGCGGCGGGGGCCGTTCTGGCGCTGGCCGCGGTGTTTGCCTGCGCGCTGCCCTTCTGGGGCAGCCAGGACGCCGGCTGGCTGTGGGAGAAATACACCTCCACCGCCTCCAGCTACCCCTACGCCAGCGTGAACGGCTACAATCTGCTCACCCTCTTCGGCGCAAACTGGCAGCCCCAGGACGCGCCCGCCCTGGGCCCCGTCACCTGGCAGATGCTGGGCTCCGCGGGCATCGCCCTCGCCACCGTTGCCCTTGCGTATCTCGCCTGGAGCAGCTGGAAGGCCGGGCGCTTTTCGCCCCTGCTGCTGGCCGCCTTCTACGGGGTGGCGGTGTTCACCCTGAGCCACCGCATGCACGAGCGGTACATCATTCCCGCGCTGCTGCTGGTGCTGGCCGCCGCTGCCCGCTGGGGCGACAAGCGGCTGCTGGGCGCCTTCGGCCTGCTCAGCCTTTCTTCGGTGGTCAACCTTGCCATGGTGCTCACCAGCAACGGCACCGAGGACCAGTTTTTGTCCAGCGCCACGGCGGTGGTGATGATCCGCATCGTCAGCGCCGTGGAGGTGGCGGGCTTTGGCCTGCTGGTCTGGGCCGTGTTTTCCCTGTGCTGGGGCGAAACCGTGCGGGAGTACGTCCTCACCGCGCCGGCCGTTCCCGCTGCCCCCGCGCCGCAGCCGGCCTGGAGCCGCAAAGAGGGCCTCGCCCTCGCGGCGGTCACGCTGGCCACGGCGCTGGTGAGCTTCTGGAATCTGGGCGACATGACCGTACCCCAGAACCCGCTGGTGAGCGACGGCGTCGCCACCGAGGTGCAGGTGGAGCTTTCTTCGCCCGCCACCGAGCTCTGGGTCTATCCCGGCATCAGCTGGGGCGGAAGCCTCACGGTGTACGACGCCGCGGGCACCCAGCTGGCCAGCGTGGAGCTGAACGGCGGCACCGTGTTCCAGTGGAAGCAGGTGGGGCTTTCCTTTGCCGCTGAAGGGCCGCTGACCCTCCGGGTGGACAACGCCCAGGTGATGGAAGCCGCCTTCCGGGAGGAAAGCGGCGCGCTGGTGGCCGTCTCTTCCGACAGCGCCCTCTTTGACGAACAGCAGTGGGTGCCCGAGACCATCAGCTACAAAAACAGCATGTACTTCGACGAAATTTACCACGGCCGCACCGCCTACGAGCATCTCCACGGCATGCCGGTCTATGAGACCACCCATCCGCCCCTGGGCAAGGTGTTCATCATGCTGGGCGTGGCCCTCTTCGGCATGACCGGCTTTGGCTGGCGGGTGGCGGGGGCCGCCTTCGGCGTGGCGATGGTGCCGGTGCTGTATCTCCTGGTGCGCCGGCTTTGCCGCAAGCCCGCCTTCGCCCTCTTTGCGGCGGCGTTGGCGGCCTTCGATACCCTGCGCTTTGCCCAGAGCCGCATCGCCACCATCGACGTGTACGGCACCTTCTTCATCCTGCTTTCGGCATATTTCATGGTCTGGTACTGCCAGAGCGTGCTGGAAAAAGGGGTGGAGGAGAGCGTGCTGCCCATGGCGCTGGCGGGCCTGGCTTTCGGCCTCGGCGCTGCCAGCAAGTGGACCGGCCTCTACGCCGGCGCGGGGCTCGCGGTGCTCTACTTCGGCGTGCTGTGGCAGCGGGCCAAGCAGAAGCCGCTCCGCCTCAAACAGGAGGTGGCCACCGCGTTCTGCGGCGGCGTGGTGTTCTTCGTGGCGGTGCCCCTTCTCATCTATTTCGCCAGCTATATCCCCTATTTCTGGCGGGAGGGCGGCTTCTCGCTGGGTGAATGGTGGCAGTGCCAGGTGAGCATGTACCGCTACCACAGCGGCCTTGAGGCCACCCACCCCTACGAATCCCGTTGGTACACCTGGCCCTTCAGCGCCCGCCCGGTGTGGTATTATCTGGCCTCCGGCCTGCCCCAGGGCATGCGGGGCACCATCGCCGCGCTGGGCAATCTGCCGGTGTGGCTGGCGGCGCTGGGCGGCCTTTGCTGGGCCGGCTGGCGACAGCTTTCCGGCAAGGGCAGCGGCGCCACCGGCGCGCTGTCGGTGCTGTTCCTGGCCCAGTTCCTGCCCTGGACGCTGGTGAGCCGCTGCACCTTCCTCTATCACTATTTCCCCAGCCTGTGGTTCGCGGTGGCGGCCCTGGCGGTGGCGGCGGCTCACTTCCATGAGCGCCGCCCGGTGCCGGTGAAGTGGCTGTGCATCGGCCTAGCCGCCGCGGCGGGGATATTCTTCGTGTGTTACTACCCGGTCATCAGCGGCCTGCCGGTGACCGAAGTCTGGGTGAACACGCTGCGCGTTCTGCCCAGCTGGATGTTCTGAAAAGGAGGCGAGCGCTGTGCGGCTGCTCCATCTTTCCGACCTGCATCTGGGCCGCCGCCTGTGCGAGGCGGACCTCTTTGAGGACCAGAAATATATCCTGGACCAGATCGTCTCCATCGCCCTCTCCGAAGGGGTGCAGGGAGTGCTGGTGGCGGGAGACGTCTACGACAAGGGCGTGCCCGGCGTGGGCGCGGTGAACCTGTGGGACCACTTCCTCACCGCCCTGTGCGAGCATCACCTGCCGGTGTGGGCCATCAGCGGCAACCACGACTCGGCGGAGCGCCTTGCCTTCGGCGGGCGTCTGCTGGAGCGCAGCGGGGTGCATCTGGCCTCGGTGTTCTCCGGGCGGCTGGAACGCTTTGACACAGAGGACGAGCACGGCCCGCTGACCATCTGGGCGCTGCCCTTTGTGCGCCCGGCGGCGGTGCGGGGCTTTTTCCCCGGCGAAACCATCGAAAATTATACCGACGGGGTGGCGGCGCTGGTGCGCGCCGCCGCCCCGGACGAGTGCGGGCGGAACATCCTCATCGCCCACCAGTTCGTCACCGCCGGGTCCGTTTCCCCCGAGGCCAGCGGCTCGGAACTGCTGAACCTGGGCACGCTGGACAATGTGGACGCCGCCGCTTTTGCCCCCTTCGACTATGTGGCTTTGGGCCACATCCACGGCGCCCAGCGGGTGGGCCGGGAGGAAGTGCGCTATTGCGGCTCGCCCCTGGCCTATTCCGTCAGCGAGGCGCTGGGCCAAAAGAGCGTCACGGTGGTGGACATCGGCCCCAAGGGGCAGGTGAGCACAAAACAGGTGCCCCTGTCGCCGCTGCACCCGCTGCGCCGGGTGCAGGGCCCGCTGGAAACGCTGCTGGAAAGCGCCGTGCCCAGCGAGGATTACATCTATGCCCGCCTCACCGACGAGACCCCGCCTCTGGACCCCGCCGCCCGGCTGCGGAGCGTTTACCCCAATCTGGTGCGGCTGGAGTTCGTGCTGCCCAACGCGCCTGAGACCGACGCGCCCGCTCTGCGGGAAATCGCCCTGCGCACGCCCCGGCAGCTGTTCGAGGAGTTTTATCAGAGCGTCCACGGCCGGGAACTCAGCGGGGAAGAACGGGCCTTTCTGGACGAAGTGCTGGGAGAGGAGGCGGAAGGATGAGACCGCTGCATCTGTGCCTTTCGGCCTTCGGCCCCTACGCCGGGGAGGAAACGCTGGAATTGGACAAGCTCGGTTCCAGCGGCCTGTTCCTCATCACCGGCGACACCGGCGCGGGCAAGACCACCTTGTTCGACGCCGTCAGCTACGCTTTGTTCGGCCAGCTCTCCGGCAGGGTGCGCAGCCTTGACACGGTGCGCAGCGACTACGCCGAGCCCGACCGGGAGACCTTTGTGGAGCTGACCTTTGAGCACCGGGGCAAGGAATACACCGTGCGCCGCACACCGCAGTACCAGCGCCCTAAAAAGCGGGGCGAGGGGCAGGTGACGCAGCCCGCCACCGCCCTGTTCCTGGCGCCGGGCTGCCCGCCCGTGGAAAAGGTGGGGGAGGTGGACACAGCCATTCGCCAGCTGCTGGGCATGGACGGCGACCAGTTCCGCCAGATCGCCATGATCGCCCAGGGCCAGTTCACCGAACTGCTCAACGCCCCCGGTGAGCGGCGCAGCGCCGTGCTGCGGCAGATCTTCGGCACCGCCGGCTGCCGCGCCGTGCAGGATAAACTCCGCGCCGCCGCCACCGAGGCCGCCCGTGCCGTGGAGCGGCAGGACGCCGCCCTGCTTCAGGCCTTCGCTGCTTTCAAGCTGCCCGAAGAGGAAGAGGCGGCCCGTCCGCTTGCCGAAATTTTAAAGGACGAAGCCGCCGTCTGGCGCTGCGACGAAGTGCTGGCCGCAGCCGACGCCCTCTGCGCCGTGGACGCAGCTGCCCGCGCTGCCGCGGAGGCCGAAGAAAAGGTGTTGGACGCCGAGGCCCAGACCACCGCGGCCAAACTGGAAGCCGTCCGTCAGGCCGTTCTGCTCCACAACGCCGCTGCCGAGTCTGCCCGCAAACTGGCGAAACTGGAAGAACAGCAGGAAGAAAGAAAGGCCCGTCACGACGCCCTTGACACTGTGCGTACCGCGCTGGAACAGGCAGAGCTGCAGGCCCGCCAGCAGGAGGCCAGGCTGCCCGATTATCAGCGCCGGGAGGAACAGCGCGCCCTGCGTAAACGGCTGGAAGAAACGCTGGGCCGGTGCGAAGCCGACCGCCGCGCCGCAGCCGAAGAACAAAAACAGCTGGAAGAGGAAAGCGCCCGCCTTGCCCAGCAGGCCAAAGGCGCCCAGGAAGCCCGCCAGCGGCAGACCGCCGCCGAGGCCGCCCGGGACGCGCTGGCCGCCCGCCTGGAGCAGACCGCCGGGGCGCTGAACGCCGCCCGCCGCCTGCGCAGTGCCCAGCAGGCCGCGTTGGACGCGGCGGAGACCTTTGCCGCGGCGCAGAGGGAATACATGGGGGCCAAGGGTGAATACGACGCCGCGGAAGCTCTGTTCTGGCAGGGGCAGGCGGGTCTGCTGGCGGCGAATCTGACCGAAAACGCCCCCTGCCCGGTGTGCGGCAGCCTGCATCACCCCGACCCCGCAAAGCCCGCCAAGGGCGCGCCCGACCGGGCCAGCCTGCAGGCGGCAAAAAAAGAACTGGAAGAGCTGAACGCGAGCTATCAAAAAGCGGCCGGGGAGAGCGGCGCGGCCCAGGCCGCCGGCGAGGCCGCCCGAACGGAATTCCTGCGGCTGGCCGCCGCGGCGCTGACCCAGTGGGGGGGACAGGCCCCCAAAACGCCCCGGGAGGCAGCGCTGGCCCTGAAAGAGGCCAAGGCCAAAGGCGAGGCCGCCCGCGGCGAAGCCGAAACCCGGGCCAAAGCCGCGAAAGAAGCCGCCGAGGCGGGGGAAAAGGCGGAACAGGAACTGCCCCAATGCCAGCAGAAACTGGAAGCCTGCCGCCACAAGCAGGAGCAGCTTGCCCGGAAAAGCGCCGAATGTTCGGCGCAGCTGGCCGCCGCCCGCACGCTGGAAGAAGAGCTGGGGGCCAGCCTGCCCTTTGAAAGCGAGGCTGCGGCCCGGCGGGCGCTGAACGAACTGCGGGCAAAGGCACAGGCCCTTTCCGACGAGCTGAAGGAAGGGGAGAAGGCCTGGAACGAGTACGGCGAACAGCTGGCCGCCGCCCGCACCCTGGCGCAGGAGCGCAAGGAGGACCTGACCCGCGCCGCCGACCCCGCCGAGGAGCAGGCGCTGGCCGCCGCGCTGACCGATGTGAACATCCGGCGCACCCGGCTGCAAGAGCAGAAGGAGGAGCGTTCCAACCGCCTTTCCGCCAACCGGGACGCCGCCGCCCGGGTAAAAGTGCTGGCAAAGCAGGCGGACGCCGCCCGCCGCCGGGCGCGGCTGGCCGACAACCTCCACCGCACCGCCGGCGGCACGCTGGTGGGCGGGCTGGGCAAACAGCAGTTCGAACAGTACGTGCTGGTGGCCTATTTTGAAAGCGCGGTGGCCGCCGCCAACCGGCGGCTGGCTTTCATGACCGGCGGCCAGTACCAGCTTTTGTGCCACGGCGCGGCCCAGAGCCGGGGCCAAAGCGCCCTGGACCTGGACGTGCTGGACAACTACACCGGCAAGCGGCGCAGCGTGCGCTCGCTGTCCGGCGGCGAGACCTTCCAGGCGGCGCTGGCGCTGGCCCTGGGCCTCTCGGACGCCATCCAGCAGTACGCCGGCGGGGTGCAGATCGACACCCTCTTCGTGGACGAGGGCTTCGGCAGCCTGGACGCCGACAGCCTGGAAAACGCCATCGCCACGCTGCAAAGCCTGGCGGACGGCAAGCGGCTGGTGGGCGTTATCAGCCACGTGGCCGAGCTGCGCCAGCGGCTGGAAAAACAAGTGCTCATCACCAAGACCCCCCGGGGCAGCCATATGGCCCTGCGGGAACTGTAAAATACAAAAAAAGGCCGCCCCGGGAAACCGGGGCGGCCTTGCGTTTTATCAAAGGGTGATGTGCCGGGGCACGCCGTTCACGAACATGGGGGTCAGCTCGCCCTGGATCAGCGGCCGGGCGTAAGCCTCGAAGGCGGCGTTCACGTGCATGCCGTCCGGATCGATCCACTCCAGCGGCACGGTCTTTTCCGCGTTGGCCACCTTGTGCACGTCCACCAGTTCGGTGCCGCACAGATAGGGCTGGTCGCTGAGGCGGGTCAGCGCCGCCATGCAGCCGGTGCGGCCTTCCAGCGCGGCGCGCACTGCCGCGCCGCCCACCCGGTAGGCTTCGCTGATGTCGGTGCGGCTGGCCAGATGCCCCGCGCACCGCTGCAGGGTGGAAAGCTCGATGGCGCGGCTCTTGCAGCCCAGCTCCTGCTGGATGAGCCCCGCCAGATACCGGCTGGTGCCGGAGAGCATGGCCTTGTGGCCAAAGGCGTCCAGCTGGCCGCCCTCGCCTGCCAAATCGCACAGGAAGCGGCCCTCCCGGTCCTTTACGCCCTCGCTGGCGGCAATGATGACATTCTCCTTCTGCTTTTGCAGCCGGTCCACCCGCCGCAGGAACAGCTTCGGGTCAAAGGGGATCTCCGGCAGCAGAATGAGGTCCGGCCCGTCGCAGTCGTCGCCCTTGGCCAGGCTCGCCGCGCCCGCCAGCCAGCCGGCGTGGCGGCCCATGATCTCCGCCACCGTCACGCTGCGCAGGTCGTAGGCGCTGGAATCCCGGATGATCTCCTTCATGATGGTGGCGATGTACTTCGCCGCCGAGCCGAAGCCGGGAGCGTGGTCGGTGCAGACCAGGTCGTTGTCGATGGTCTTGGGCACGCCCACAAAACGAATGGGGCTGCCGATGGCCTCGCCGTAAGCGGAGAGCTTGGCGATGGTGTCCATGCTGTCGTTGCCGCCGATGTAGAGCACCGCGTCCACCTGATAGCGGGCGAACAGCTCAAACAGCGTCTCGTACACCTCATCTCCCACCACCGGCTCAGGCAGCTTGTAGCGGCAGCTGCCGAGATAGGAGGAGGGGGTGCGCTTGAGCAGCTCGATGGCCAGATCGTTGTCGAACAGGCGGGAGAGATCCGCCACCTGGCCCTTCAAAAGCCCTTCGATGCCGTGCTGCATGCCCAGCACCCGCACCGCGCCGCAGCTGCGGGCGGTCTCAAACACGCCGGCGAGGCTGGCGTTGATGACGGCGGTGGGACCGCCGCTCTGACCTACCATGAAATTCATCGGCACACTTCCTTTACCCTTCGTTGTCCTGGCCGGCAGCCCTTGTGCCGGCACGCCCTGCCCATTATACTGTATTTAAAGGGCGGGCGCAATAATCCGCGGCGCCCTTTCGTTTAAAAAGCAGAGGAGCCCGCGGCCGCAGGGCCGGGGCAAGGAGATAAAAAGGAGGGAACACCATGAAACGGGCAATGAGTCTTCTGCTGGCGGCGGCGCTGTGCGCCGGGCTGCTGGTTGGATGCGGGGCGTCGTCGGGCGGTACGGCTGCCGCCATGCCAAACTCGACCGTCGTCGAAGAGGGAAGCTTGGACTTCGCCACCGGCGAGGCTGCCGACGCCGGCCTTTCCGGCACCGAGGCGGACCGTCTTTCCCCCAATGACGGGCGCAAGATCATCTACAACGCTTCGCTGGAGATGGAGACCGAAGAGTTCGACGCCACCCGTGACAAGCTGCTCAAAGCCGCGTCCGACGCCGACGCCTGGGTGCAGGGCAGCGACGAGGGCGGCAGCGCCGAGAACGGCAGCCGCTGGGTGCGCTATACCTTCCGGGTGCCCAGCGAAAGCTACGCCGACTTTCTGAACGACGCCTCCGCCGCGGGCAGCGTGACCTACAAGAGCGAGACCACCGAGGACATCACCGCTGATTATGTGGACCTGGAAGCGCGGCTGGAGAGCCTGCGCACCCAGGAAGCCCGCCTGCTGGAACTGGCGGGCCAGGCGGGGGATTTGGCGGACCTTTTGGCCATCGAGGAGCAGCTGGCCCAGGTGCGCTATGAAATCGAAAGCTACACCGGGCAGCAGCGGGTCTACGACAGCCTGCTGGCCTACTCCACCGTGGACGTCTCGCTGGACGAGGTGCGGGTGCTCACCCCCGTGAGCAACAACTTCGGCTCCCGCGCCGTCACCGCCTTCAAGGAGAGCTGGCACAACTTCGCAAACGGCGTGCAGGACGTGGCCATCGGCGTCATTTATCTGCTGCCGGTGCTGCTGGTGCTGGCGGTCATCGTGCTGGTGGTGCTTGTCCTCCTTCGTGCGGCGCGCCGCCGCCGGCCGCAAAAACCCATCCAGCCGCCGCCTGCGCCTCCGGCACAGGTCCCCGGCACAGGGACGGCGGGGGAGAAGCCCGCGCCGAAATACGGCCCTGAAAAGTAAATCGTGAACCGAAAGCGCAGGGCAGGCTTGCCCTGCGCTTTTTGCATATCGGAGATTTTTACAAAAAAATCTCGTGGAAAATGCCAGTTGCGCCCCGGTGGAAATCGTGCTAATAATGAACTAACAATGGGTTTTGTATACAATCCAGGGCCGGCTCTGCCGGCACACAGCTTTGAAGGAGGAAGATCCCATGGCCACATTGCGCGAAGACGCGGACAAGATCATCGGGGCTGCGCTGGAAGCTGCCCTGCCCGATAACGCGGTGAAAAAAGCGTTGGAGGGGCATTCCTTCAGCGGCGGCCGGGTGCGGCTGGTGGCCGCGGGCAAGGCGGCCTGGCAGATGGCGAAGACCGCCAGCGACCTGCTGGGCAGCCGCATCGAGGCGGGCGTCGTTGTGACCAAATACGGCCACAGCATGGGCTCCATCGCCAATTTCGACATCTGGGAGGCCGGCCATCCCGTGCCGGACGAAAACAGCTTCCGGGGCGCGCAGGCGGCCATCGACCTGGTGAAGGACCTCACCGCCGAGGACACGGTGCTGTTCCTCGTTTCCGGCGGCGGCTCGGCTTTGTTTGAAAAGACGCTGGTAAGCGGCGAGGAGTTGGCGGACATCACCAAACAGCTGCTTGCCTGCGGGGCGGACATCGTGGAGATCAACACCCTGCGCAAGCGCCTCTCCGCGGTGAAGGGCGGCAAATTCGCCCAGATCTGCGCCCCGGCCCAGGTGTACAGCATCGTCCTTTCGGACATCCTGGGCGATCCGCTGGACATGATCGCCTCCGGCCCCGCCTATCCCGACTCCTCCACCGCCGCCGACGCCAAGGCCATCATTGCGAAATACGGCCTGAAGATGAGCGAGGCGGCCCTGGGGCTGATGGAGGTAGAGACCCCCAAACAGCTGGACAACGTGACCACAAAGATCACCGGCAGCGTGCGGCAGCTGTGCGCCGCCGCAAAGACCGCCTGCCAGAAGCTGGGCTACGAGCCGGTGGTCCTCACCGACTGCCTGGCCTGTGAAGCCCGGGAGGCCGGCGCCTTTTTGGGCGCCATTGCCCGCACCCACGCCGAGGCCGACCACTCCCTGGCTTTCATCGCCGGCGGCGAGACGGTGGTGCACCTCACCGGCACGGGCAAAGGCGGCCGCAACCAGGAACTGGCGCTGGGCGCGGCCCAGGGCATCGCCGGGCTTTCCGGCGCGGCGGTGTTCAGCGTGGGCAGCGACGGCACCGACGGCCCCACCGACGCCGCCGGCGGCTATGTGGACTATACCACCGCCTCCCGCCTGAAGGAGCAGGGCGTGGACATTTTTGAGGTCCTGAAAAACAACGACGCCTATCACGCCCTGCAAAAAGTGGGCGGCCTGGTGATGACCGGCCCCACCGGCACCAACGTGAACGACGTGGCGGTGCTGCTGCTCAAGCGTGAAATTTAATACAACCTAAAACGAGAAAATATCCATCCGCAACCGGCGGGCCTTGTGCCCCGCCGGTTGTTCTTTTATTCATGCTTCGTTCATATACTGAATTGTGAATCTGCACGATTTCCATGGTCATATTGCTAAAATTTGCGTAAAATTGTTGACATCTGACAAATTAAGGATTAAAGTTAAGGTGTCACAGCGGAAATTGTATACAAAATGCAATTTGCGAAAAACTTTCCGACATAATACTTTTTTTGCATGGAGAAAGAAGGAGAACGACGATGAAAACCATCAAGATCCCTTATTACACCTCCACTTTGGACCTGCATGTGGACGAGGCCAACCTGAAGGCTGTCGTCACCGCGAAAATGCACGAGTACAAAGCGGCCAAGAGCGAAGCGGAACTGGTGAAGGACGCCCTGGCGCATCCCATCGGTTCCAAGACCCTGCGGGAGCTGGCGGTGGGCAAAAAGAAGGTCACCCTGGTCACCAGCGACCACACCCGGGCGGTGCCCAGCAAACTGACCCTGCCCATCCTGCTGGAGGAGATCCGCGCCGGCAACCCGGACGCGGACATCACCATCCTCATCGGCACCGGCCTGCACCGGCCCACCACCGAGGCGGAGCAGCGGCGCATGTTCGGCGACGCCATCGTGGACAACGAGAAGATCGCCGTGAACAACGCCTTTGTGCCGGAGGATTTCGTCAAGGTGTGCGACCTGCCCAGCGGCGCCGAGTTCTTCTGCAACAAGATCGCCGTGGACTGCGACCTGCTGGTCTGCGAGGGCTTCATCGAGCCCCACTTCTTCGCCGGCTTCTCCGGCGGGCGCAAGAGCATCCTGCCCGGCATCTGCAACGCCGCCACCGTGAACGAGAACCACAGCTACAAGGCCATCGCCGATCCCCACTCGGTCACCGGCGTGCTGGAGGGCAACCCCATCCACAAAGACATGGTCTGCGCCGCCCGCGCGGTGAACGTGCAGTTCATCATGAACGTGGCGCTGGACGGTGAGAAGAAGGTCGTGGCCGCCTGGGCCGGCGATCTGGAAGAGGCTCACGCCGCCGGTGTGCAGTTCATCCGCGAGCAGAGCCAGTGCCCCAGCATCGAGGGCGACATCGTCATCACCTCCAACGGCGGCTATCCCCTGGACCAGAACCTCTACCAGAGCCCCAAGGCGGTGGCCACCGCCGAGGCCTGCGCCGGTGAGGACGGCGTCATCATCATGTGCTGCTCCTGCTGCGACGGCATGGGCGGCACCAACTTCGAAAAGCTCATCACTCTGGGCACCGTGGACGAGATCGACAGCTATCTGTCCAAGATCCCGCCCAAGGAGACCATCTCCGAACAGTGGTGCCCCCAGATCTACTCCCGCATCCTGCGCCACCACAAGGTGATCCTGGTCACCACGTACCTGGATCCCGAAGAGGTGCGCAAGGCCAACATGATCCCCGCCTCCACCCCGGACGAGGCGCTGGAGATCGCCTATGGCATCAAGGGCAAGGACGCCAGCGTCGTTGTGATTCCCGACGGCGTGAGCGTGATGGCCGTGAAAGGCTGAATTGAGCAAAGGAGAACAGCTATGGATCTGAAACTTGCGCTGAAAGTCAGCGACAAAGACAACGTTGCCACCATCTTCGCCGACGGCATCGTGGACGGCACCGAAGTGGAGATCCGCGACAAGCGGGGCGACAGCGAAAAGGTGAACGTCATCGGCGATGTTCCCTTCGGCCACAAGATCGCCGTGCGCGACATCCACAAGGGCGAGCTGATCATGAAGTACGGCGAGGAGATCGGCATCGCCACCAAAGAGATCAAAAAAGGCGAATACGTGCACATCCACAACCTGGACAGCATGCGCGGCCGCGGCGACTGGAAGGAGTAAGCGATATGGAATTTATGGGTTATGTGCGCCCGGACGGCAAGGTGGGCGCGCGCAACTATGTGGGCGTTATCCCCAGCGTGACCTGCGCCAACGACGTGGCCCAGGCCATCTGCCGCCAGGTCATGGGCACCGTGTCCTTCCTGCACCACCAGGGCTGCTGCCAGATGCCGCCCGACCTGGAGCGGGTCACCGACACCCTCATCAGCCTGGGCAAGAGCCCCAACCTGGCCAGCGTGCTGGTGGTCAGCCTGGGCTGCGAGGGCACCGACCATGAGCGCATGGTCAAGGAGATCGCCGCCACCGGCAAGCATGTGGAGATCATCCACATCCAGGAGCTGGGCGGCGTGTCCAAGGCCATCCAGGCCGGCACCGACATCGCCCGCCGTCTGGTCATCGAGGCCTCCGGCCTGCAGCGTCAGCCGGTGGACGTGTCCAACATCGTCATGGCCATCAAGTGCGGCGCGTCCGACACCACCAGCGGCATGGCTTCCAACTGCGTGATCGGCTATGTGGCCGACAAGCTGGTGGACCTCGGGGCCACCGTCATCTTCGGCGAGACCACCGAGTTCATCGGCGGCGAGCATCTGCTGGCCCGCCGCGCCGTCTCCAAGGAAGTGGGCGATAAGATCTTCAAGATCGTCAACGACATGGAGAACCGGGCCAAGGCCATCGGCTGCGACATGCGCAAAGGCCAGCCCACCCCCGGCAACATCGCCGGCGGCCTGTCCAGCATCGAGGAAAAGACCCTGGGCGCCATCGTGAAATCCGGCACCCGTCCCATCCAGGGCGTGCTGGACTACCCCGAGTTCGTCACCAACCAGAAGGGCCTGTGGATCAAGGACACCCCGGGCCGCGAGCCTGAGATCCTCACCGGCATGGCCGCCACCGGCGCGCAGTTCATGATGTTCAGCACCGGCCGCGGCGCGCCCCAGGGCTTCCCCTGCATGCCTGTGGTCAAGATCTGCGGCAACCCCATCACCTACCCCCGCATGGAGCAGGATATGGACCTGAACGCCGGCCTCATCATCACCGGCGACAAGACCATCGAGCAGGTGGGCGAGGAAGCCTTCGCCAAGGCCCTGCGCACCCTCTCCGGCGAGATGACCAAGAACGAGGCCATCCAGTACGTCAGTTCCATCGACATCCACTGCCTGGGCCCGGTCATCTGACCTTTTTTCCCGTTTCCCGGCGCGGGGCCGCGCCAGCTGATATGTTACACATTCCCAATGGCAAAATTCATTTGATTGTTTGAGAAGGAGTGAATCATATGAATCCAGTATTGGCGATGTTGATCGGTATCGTCGTTATGATGGTCCTGGTCATCTTCACCCGGATGCATGCATGCCCGGCGCTGATCATCTCCGCTGTGCTGATCGGCGTGCTCTCCAACAGCATCCCCCTGTCCCAGGTCGTTTCCACCGTGACCGGCGGCTTCGGCTCCACCATGACAAGCATCGGCATCGTGATCGGCTTCGGCTGCATCATGGGCATCTTCCTGGAAAGAAGCGGCGCCGCCAAGCGCATGGCGCTGACCATTCTGAAGATCGTGGGCGTCAAGCGCGCCGACGTGGTGCTGGGCCTCACCGGTTTCGTGGTGTCCATCCCCGTGTTCTGCGATTCCGGCTTCGTGATCCTGTCCAGCCTGGCCAAAGAGTTCAGCCGTCTGACCAAGAAGTCCATGGTTGGCCTGGGCGGCATCCTGGCAATGGGCCTGTACATCACCCACTTCCTGGTTCCCCCCACCCCCGGCCCTCTGGCCGTTGTGGGCACCTTCCAGGATAACGGGCTGAACGTTGACCTGGGCATGTTCATCATCTACGGCCTGCTGCTGTCCATCCCTGTGTTCATCTTTGCAGTCCCCCTGTTCCGCTGGTTCGGCAGCAAGCACCCCGAGTTCATCGTTCCCTCCGAGATCGACCGCTCCAAGTACACTGAAGCCCAGCTGGCGGTCCTGGACCGCATCGAGGCCAAGACCAAGGCCGGCAAGGAGCTGGAAAACTCCGATTTTGAAGAGCTGCTGAGCACCGAAAAGCTGCCCGGCGCCGGCATCAGCTTCACCATGCTGCTGCTGCCCGTCCTGCTGATCCTTATGAACACCATCGTCAGCCAGACCTCTCTGGTGGGCACCCTTCCCGGCGATATCCTGACCTTCCTTGGCCAGCCCATCATCGCTCTGTTCATCTCCCTGTGCCTGGGCGCCTTCGTGCTGGCCCGCGATCTGGATAACAAGACCGTTGTGGATATGATGAACGACGCCCTGAAGGACGCCGGCCCCATCGTGTACATCACCGCCGCCGGCGGCGCTCTGGGCGCCGTCGTCAACGCCTCCGGCGCTGCCGGCATCATCGCCGACTGGCTGGTTGCCACCGGCATCCCCGGCATCGCTGTGCCTCTGCTCATCGGCACCATCATGCGCTTCCCCCAGGGCAGCGGCACCACCGCTATGATCACCGGCTCCGCCATTGTGGGCCCGATGGTCGCCACTCTGGGCGTCAACCCCTACATCGCCGGCCTTGCCATCTGCATGACCGCTATGTGCCCCTCTTACCTGAATGATAGTTATTTCCATGTGGTCACCAACTTCAGCGGCATGGACATCAAGACCAGCCTGAAGACCTGGAGCATCGGCTCCATCCTGGTGCCCATCGTGGGCTCGATCATCCTGATCATTGCCAGCATCTTCATTCACTAAGAGAAGTTGAACTGCATCTTTTGCATCGCAGATGCGCAAAAGATGAAATCTGCTGGAATGTGTAATGCGCGCCGGCCCCCCGCTCAAGGGTTTACGGAACCCTGGGGCGGGGGGCCGGCCTTTTTTGCAAAAAGCCCGGCGCGCTTGTCGAAAGGGAAGCGCGCCGGGCGTATTTGATGTGTTCGCGCCTTATTCCAGAGGCTGGTTGGTCTGCTTGCTGATGAGGTACTCGTTGATCTTGTCCCGTGCCAGCTCCAGATGGCGGCGGTTCACCCGGTCCGCCTCTTCCACGTTGCCGGTGAGCAGGCAGTGGACGACGGTGGTGTGCTCCACCAGCGATTCGCGGAAGCGGCGCTTTGACTCCAGCGAGTAGATGCGGAACTGCTGGACCTGGGCCGAGATCCGCTGGTACATATCTTCCACCAGGCAGTTGCCGCCGATGCGGATGATGAGCATGTGCAGCTCAAAGTCCGCCTCGATGTGCTTTTTCATATCCTGCCGCTCGTGGTAATAGGTGATCTGGTCCAGGCAGTGCATCAGCTCCTGCTTGTGCTCGGTGGTCATGAACTGCACCGAGCGCTGGATGCAGTAGCTCTCCAAAAGCACGCGCACGTCAAAGATCTCCTGGATGTCCCGGGGGGTGAACTGGCGCACGAAAACGCCCCGGTTGGGCAATTCCACCACCAGGCCGTCCGCCGCAAGACGGCGCAGCGCCTCCCGCACCGGGCTGCGGCTCACGTTCAGCGAGCCGGCCAGTTCCACTTCGTTCAGCCGCTGGCCGGGCTCGTAGCGGCCGTCGCAGATGTTCTCCTTGATGGCGTTGTAGACCTGGGTGCGGATATTCACCACAGCGTTTTCTTTTCTAAACATACAGCACATCTCCCACGTGGGGTAATCTTTCAGCTACTATTATACCATAGTTGCATATTTTTGTGACCATTGCCAAAAAAAGATTTTTTTCGTGTGGCCGCTGGCGTTTTCGGCCGGTTTGTGATACGTTAACAAGGGTGCGGCCCGGGCCGCAACAGAAAAAGAAGGGGTTGACGAACAAGTGGCAGAGGTGCTGCAGCATTCCGCGTCCTATGTGTTTATTCTCGCATTGGGCTATTTCCTCAAGCGGATCGGCGTGTTTGGCAAACAGGATTACAGGGTGCTTACCCAGGTGGTGCTGTGCGTCACGCTGCCCGCGGCGGTCATTACAAACTTTGCCTCCATGGAGTGGCGTTCCAGCCTTTTGCTGCTGCCGCTGCTGGGATTTGGCATCTGCTGCGCCATGATGCTGCTGGGCCAGTTCATCGGCCGGGGCAAGGCGCCCGGTGAGCGGGCGCTGTTCATGATCAACTGCCCGGGCTACAACATCGGCGCTTTCGCGCTGCCCTTTGTCCAGAGCTACCTTGGGCCGGAGGGCGTGGTGGCCGCCTGTCTGTTCGACGTGGGCAACGCCATCATCTGCACCGGCGGCAGCTATGCCTGGGCCAGCAGCGTGCTCCATGTGGGGGACAAGCCCCTGCGCTCGGTGGATGTGCTGAAAAAACTGGGCAGTTCGGTGCCCTTTGTCACCTATGTCACCATGCTGGTGCTGGTGATGGCCGGCGTGCAGCTGCCCGGTGCGCTGGTGGAGTTCATCAGCCCCATCTCGGCGGCGAACCCCTTCGTGGCCATGCTGATGATCGGCGCCATGTTCGATCTGGACCTGCGCCCCGAGTACCTGCGCCGGGTGGGCCAGGTGGTGGGCATCCGGCTGACGGCGGCGGTGCTGCTGGCCGCGGCGATGTACATCTTTGTGCCCCTGCCGCTGGAGATCCGCCAGGTCCTGGCGGTGATGGCCTTCGCTCCCGCCTCGGTGATCTCGCCGGCCTTCACGGCAAAGTGCGGCGGCGACGCCGGCCTTGCCAGCTGCATCAACTCCATCACCATCCTCTGCGGTGTGGTGGGTATGCTTGTGGTGCTGGCCGTTTTGGGCGTGGCCTGAAAAACAGAAGAAAAAGGCCGGCTAAGACAGCCGGCCTTTTTTTTATTCTTCGTCCATGTAGCCCGCGGGCTGGATGGCCACCGCCTCCACCAGCTTGTCCCGCATCCACATGGCTACGTCAGTCTGCACGGTGTAGCCGCAGCCGGGATCGGCCATCCACTGCTCCGCCGGGCGGCGGGGCAGGGCGCTCTGGGCCAGCATGCTCATGATGACGCCGCCGTGGGTGACGCAGGCGGCCTCGGTGACCTCCGAGCGGATCATGTATTCCAGCAGCTTGTGCAGCGTGTCGGCGCAGCGGGCGTGGAACTCCTTTGTGGGCTCCGCTCCCTCGGGCACAAAGCCGGAGGTGGGGTCCATCCAGCGGGCGAATTCCGGGTCCTTCACCAGCTCTTCCATTTTGCGCCCTTCGAACACGCCGAAGTTCGCCTCCCGCAGCTGGGGCACCACCAGCCGATGGCTGGCAGCAGGGAAGAGCAGGTCCGCCGTTTCCACCGCACGGGCCAGGGGCGAAGTGAACACCGTGTCCGGCGCGGGGTAGACAAAGCGGCTCTTAAAGACCTCCAGGTCGTGGCGGCCCTCGTCGCACAGGGGCAGGTCGGTGCCGCCGCCCACATACAGCCCTTCCAGGTTGCCCCGGGTCAGCCCGTGGCGGATCAGATGCAGTTTAAAAGTCTTCACGTTGTCGTCATCCTTCCCGCGCCCTTTTTCGGGGCGCACATGGCGTTGAATATATTACAAAATAGTAACAAACAGGAATGTTTCAGCGCGGGCAAACACTATATTTAGAAAAGAGCCCGGCATCATTATCGTACATATAGTTTTTAAAGTCAAGCATGGACAAAACCCACGAAAAAGGCTGGGGGAATTTGGCGAATTTCGTATTTACAACGCGTTTTCGCTGTTTTATAATTTACGATGTGTAATGGCACCCCGGCGGGCAGAAAAGCCCGCAAAACGCGCTGTCATGCCCTTTGCGGCATTGAACGGGCCGGCGGCGCGGCGGGCGGCCGGAGTAATGACAGGGAGCAGGATATCATGGAATTCAATCGCATCATCACCCTTCTTCGCAAGGAGCGGGGCATCACGCAGAAACAGGCCGCGGCAGAGCTGGGGGTGTCCCAGGCGCTGCTGTCCCACTACGAGAAGGGCATCCGCGAGTGCGGCCTGGACTTTGTGGTGCGGGTGGCGGATTACTACGACGTATCCTGCGATTATCTTCTGGGCCGCAGCGCCGACCGTAGCGGCCTGACCCTCACGGTGGAGGAGATCCCCAATCCCGAGACCGCGAAGGACAGCGTCTACAAGGGCAGCGTGCTGCCCACGCTGAACAAAAAGCTCATCTCCAACAGCCTGAACATCCTGTTCAGCAAGCTGGCCGCCTGCCCGGACAAGGGTCTGGTGAGCGAGGTGAGCGCCTATCTGATGCTGGCGGTCTACAACATGTTCCGCCTGCTCTACGCTTCGGCTCCCAAGAACGCCGAGAGCCTGTTCCGGGTGAGCCCGGGACGCTGGCAGGGCTATTCCGCCGCCGCCATGAGCACGGCCCAGGCCAATGTGAAGGCCGCGCTGGACGGCGAGAACATGGGCAACGGCCCGGCCCTGAAAGACACCTCCTGCTTTGCCATGACCACCGAGAGCCTTTCCAAGGACTACCCGCTCTACGCCACCAGCCTGTTCAACCTCATCAAGAACAGCGAAGGGCGCATCGACCGGGTGCGCTGAACAAAGAAACAACGGCCTCCTGCCCGCACGTCGGGCAGGGGGCCGTTTTCTTTTGCAAAGCGATGGGTCACAGGCTGCCGATCTTTTTGCGGCAGGCGGGGCAGATGTTGCGGCCTTCAAAGGACACCACGCCTTTGGCCTCACCGCAGAAGATGCAGGCCGGCTGGTACTTTTTCAGCACGATCTCGTCCCCGTCCACAAAGATCTCCAGGGCGGCGTTTTCCCCCAGGTTCATCAGGCGGCGCAGCTCGATGGGCAGCACCACCCGGCCCAGACCGTCGATCTTGCGCACGATACCGGTGGATTTCATGGTGTTTCTCCTTTTTTCGCGGGAATAGACTTATACGTTCAGGAAATTTGTGACACAATTATACCGCGAAAGGAGCAAAATGTCAATATATGGCAAAAATGGAATAATGAGAAATTTTTGTGAACAAAAACCGCGCTCCCTTGGGGAGCGCGGCGAAACAGCGGGATTACAGCTGCACCAGGCCCACTTTCTTGTAGACCTTGGCCACCATGCGGTCGGCGATGCGGCTGGCGGTGGCGGCGCCTTCCTTCAGCACGCCGTCCAGATATTCCTTGTCCGCCAGGATGCGGGCGTACTCGCTCTGGATGGGGTGGAAGGCGTCGATGACGCTGCCGGCCACCGCTTCCTTGAACACGCCGTAGCCCTGGCCCTCGAACTCCTTCTCGATGTCGGCGAAGGTCTTGCCGGTGAGGCTGGCGTAGATGCTCATCAGGTTGGTCACGCCGGGCTTGTCGTCGCCGGCGCGAACCACGCCGTCGCTGTCGGTCACGGCGCGCTTGAACTTGCGCAGGATGGTGTCGGCGTCGTCGGTCATCAGAATGAAGCTGTTCACGTTGGTGTCGCTCTTGCTCATCTTCTTGTCCGGCTCCTGCAGGCTCATGATCTTGGCGCCAGTCTTGGCGATGTAGGGCTCGGGCAGGGTGAAGGTGGGGCTGTAGAGGTTGTTGAACCGCTGGGCCACGTTGCGGGCCAGCTCCAGATGCTGCTTCTGGTCCACGCCCACGGGCACCAGATCCGCGTTGTAAACAAGGATGTCCGCGGCCATCAGGGCGGGGTAGGTGAACAGGCCGGCGTTCACGTTGTCGGCGTGCTTGGCGCTCTTGTCCTTGAACTGGGTCATGCGGGACAGCTCACCGAACTGGGTGTTGCAGCTGAGCACCCAGCTCAGCTGCACGTGGGCGGGCACATGGCTCTGCACGAACAGCAGGCTCACCTTCGGGTCGATGCCGGCGGCCAGCAGCATGGCGGCGGCCTCCCGGGTCTGGCGGCGCAGGGCCGCGGGCTCCTGACGCACGGTCAGCGAGTGCAGGTCGGCCACCATGTACAGGCACTCAAAATCCTCCTGCAGGCTGCCCCAGTTGCGGACGGCCCCGATGTAGTTGCCCAGGGTGAAGGTGCCGGTGGGCTGGATGCCGGAAAGAATGCGCTTTTTGCGCTCGATTTGTTCACTCATTGCTAAAACCTCGATTCTGCGCCGGGCTTGCCCGGAAGATCGCTATTCATTATATACCCGCCGAAAGGGCGGCGCAAGGGTGTTATTGGGCCAGCCGCAGCGGGCTGGAGGAAGGAGCCAGGGCCGCGTTCAGATAATCGGTGTCGATGAGGCCGGCCAGCGTCTCGCTCTCCTCGGCCAGATGCAGCGCAAGGCGGGCGTAGACCCGGT
Organism: Candidatus Allofournierella merdipullorum; assembly: GCA_019116345.1. GTDB lineage: Bacteria > Bacillota > Clostridia > Oscillospirales > Ruminococcaceae > Allofournierella_A > Allofournierella_A merdipullorum. The sequence continues at coordinate 30,319 of DXBV01000015.1, forward strand.
CGCTGCCGTGGTAGCCGTCGATGTACTCCTCGTCCAGGGTATCGGGCATATAGGAGAAGTCGTACACCTCGTAGCCATAGGGCTCGCACAGCTCGGTGAGGATGGGCATGATCCAGTCGAAGTAGCCGTAGTTGCCGCTTTCCACCATCCGCTCATAAACGCTGGGGGCGTAGGGCGGCACGATCAGCACCACTTCGATCTCGTGGTCATTGCAAAAGGCCAGCAGCGCCTCGATGGCGTAGGTGCTGGGCTCGTGGACATACTCGCCGAACTCAAAGCGGTCGATGCCCTTCAGAATGCGGTCATAGGTGTCGTGGAAGCCCACGTCGGTGCCGGTCTCGGGGTGGTCCAGCAGGGAACCGTAGCAGTAGCTTCCGTCGGCGTTGTAGCCGCTGCCCCGGCCGATGGCGGCCATGCCGTAGACGTTCGGGTGGGCGGAGTAGGCGCCGCGCAGGGTGAACTTGCCCTGGGCCCAGCCGCGGATGGCCTCGGGCAGCGCCGACTTCCAGGAGAACTCATAGTGGTTGTAGTCGAAGAACTCCGGCATGCTGCCGGTGCCCACCCAGGCGCCGTTGAAGAAGTTCTGGTCCAGCACCATGATAAGGGTGGAGGGCAGCTTGTCCTCGTCCAGCTGTTCCAGAAAATACTGGAACTCGTTCACGTAACCCGCGCCGCCGCCGGCGTTGTAGAAGCTGTCGGTGGTGAAGAATTCGCTGTGGAACTGCATGCTGCGGCTGGTGCCCAGCACCAGCAGGTCGGCCCCCAGCTCATTGGCTACAAGGTGCTTGTAGTAGCGGGTGTTGTCCCGGTAAGCAAGGCCCAGAAAGGCCGGCTCGCCCGCCGCCACCCGCGCGGCGATCTCCTCTTCGGTGCGCCATTCGCCGCTGGCGTAGATGGCCCCGGCAAAGAGGCCGACGAACAGAAAGACGGGCGCGAGGAACAGCGCCACGATGCAGAGAAAACGTTTCAAATCCCGCGCCTCCTTTTAAAACTGGAAATAGATGTTCTGCAGCGTGCCTGCCGCGCCCCAGAACAGGGTGGCAAAGATGCACCCGTAGCAGAAAAGCACCTGCACCCAGCCCTTGCGCGCCTCGGCCCAGCGGCCGAAGCCCTCCTTGCGGGCGGCAAAGTCCACCCCGAAAGCCGCCAGGGTGAACAGACCCAGCCGGAAGAGGATGGAGGGGGTGTAGCCCAGCTGGGTGAAGCTCTCCTTCAGATACTGCAGGCTGAAGGGGATGGGCTGCAGCAGGTAGCTCATCAGCAGGCGCACCTGGCTCACGTCGCCGCTGAAGAAGAAGATCCACGCAAAGCACACCAGCGCCAGCGTGACCGCCCAGCTCACGACACTGCGCAGCGGGCTGTCCTTTTTCTGGCGCAGCAGGCCCCAGGCCTTCTCCCGCACGCCGCGGGTGGCCCGCCCCGCCAGCAGATAAAGCCCGTGGAGCGCGCCCCAGACCACAAAGCCCAGCGCCGCGCCGTGCCACGCGCCGGAGACCAGGAAGGTGACCATGGTGGCAAGAATGAGCACCGCAACGCCGTTGCGGCTGCCGCCCAGGGGGATATAGATGTAGTCCCGCAAAAAGCTGGAAAGACTGATGTGCCAGCGCCGCCAGAACTCGCCCACGCTGCGGGAGAAGTAGGGGCTGAGGAAGTTCTCCTCACAGCGCAGCCCCAGCAGGTTCGCGATGCCGATGGCCAGCTGGGAGTAGCTGGCGAAATCGAAGTAGATGTAGAGGGAATAGGCCGCCAGCGACCACACGATGCCCAGGCTGTAGTAGTGGTTGGGCTGGTAGAGGGCGTTGTAGTAGGCGGCGAAGTGGTCCGCCAGGCATTTTTTCAAAAACAGGCCCCAGCACAGCCGCACACAGCCGTTCAGCGCCAGCGCCCGGTCAAAGGCGGGCGGGTCTTTCAGCTGGGGCAGAAGGCTTTCCGCCCGCTGGATGGGCCCGCTGGTGAGCTGGGCGAAAAAGCCGGTGTAGGCAAAGCAATAGACCGGGTTTTTCTCCGCCGGCAACGTGCCCTTGTACACCGCCACAAGGTAGGTGATGTTCTTGAACACGAAGAAGCTGATGCCCACCGGCATGAGCAGCTCGGAAAAGGCGGCCAGCGCCTCCCAGCGGCCCGCCAGAGCCGGCAGGTATTTATAGCCCGCCAGAGGCAGCACGCCCGCCAGCACGCCCACCGTCAGCGCGGCTTTTCCGCCGCCGTGGGCCATCCACAGCCCGCAGAGCCAGCCCGCGGCGGTGATGAGCGCCAGCGCCGTCAGCGCCTGCGGCCCGAAGCTGAGGGCGAAGTAGACGTTGGCCGCCGCCAGCGCCCAGAAGCGCAGCCGGGCGGGCAGCGCCCACCAGAGGGCGAACAGCACGATGCCGAAGCCCACAAAGGAAAAAGAGATAAAATTCATGGGTAAAACTCCTGTTGTCGTGAGGGTCGGCCCGGCGGGCCGCACGGGAATATACCTATTATAAGAAAAAGAAGCCCTCTTTGCAAATCGGGAAATTGACAAAGGCCCTTTGAGCGATTAGAATGGAACAAAGAAAAGCCCGGCGGGCCGCGCGGCGCCGCCGTTTCAAAGGAGTATCCGCACCATGTTGAACAATTCTGTCCGCACCCGGTTTGCCCCCAGCCCCACGGGCTATATGCACGTGGGCAACCTGCGCACCGCCCTCTATGCCTACCTGAAGGCCCGCAGCGCCCCCGACGGCGTGTTCATCCTCCGCATCGAGGACACCGACCAGGGCCGCTATGTGGACGGCGCGGTGGACATCATCTACAACACCCTGCGCCAGACCGGCCTCACCTGGGACGAAGGCCCCGACGTGGGCGGCCCGGTGGGTCCCTATGTCCAGAGCGAGCGCATGGGCATGTTCAAGCAGTATGCCGAGCAGCTGGTGAAAGAGGGCAAGGCCTACTACTGCTTCTGCACCACCGAGCGGCTGGAACAGCTGCACGAGCAGCAGAAGGCCGCCGGCGAGGCGGTGGGCCATTACGACCGCCACTGCCGGGACCTGAGCCCCGAAGAGGTGGCGGAAAAGCTGGCTGCGGGCACTCCCTACGTCATCCGCCAGAAGTGCCCCACCGAGGGCATCACCGGTTTTGACGACGCGGTCTACGGCCACATCGAGGTGAACAACGCCGAGCTGGAGGACCAGATCCTCATCAAGGCGGACGGCATGCCCACCTACAACTTCGCCAACGTGGTGGACGACCACCTCATGGGCATCACCCATGTCATCCGCGGCTCGGAGTATCTGTCCAGCGCGCCCAAGTACAACCTGCTCTATGAGGCCTTCGGCTGGCCCGTGCCGGTGTACATCCACTGCCCGCCGGTGATGAAGGACGCCCACAACAAGCTCTCCAAGCGCAACGGCGACGCCTCCTATCAGGATCTGGTGGCCAAGGGCTACCTCAGCGAGGCCATCCTGAACTACATCCTGCTGCTGGGCTGGAGCCCCAAGGGCGAGCAGGAGATCTTCACTCTGGAAGAGATGTGCAAAATTTTCGACGAGAGCGGCATCAGCAAGAGCCCGGCCATCTTCGACCCGCTGAAGCTGCGGGCCATCAACGCCGAGTACATCCGCCGTCTGACCCCCGAGCAGTTCCGCAAGATGGCCGATCCCTGGATCGACCAGGCGGTGCACCGCCCCATCGACCGCGACCTGCTGTGCGCGAACCTTCAGCCCCGCTGTGAGGTGCTGGGCGAAATTCCCGAGCAGCTGGACTTCTTCGACGCGGTTCTGCCCTTCGGGCCCGAACTCTACGCCAACAAGAAGCAGAAGACCACCCCCGAGACCGCCAAGACCGCGCTGGAAGCCCTGAAGCCGGTGCTGGAAGGCCTGGACAGCTGGAACAAGGACGCCATCTTCGAGGCCTGCAAGACCCTGGCCGAGCAGATGGAGGTCAAGAACGGCTGGCTGCTCTACCCGCTGGGCATCGCCCTCTCCGGCAAGCAGCGCACCCCCGGCGGCGGCACCGACCTGGCCGCCATGCTGGGCAGAGAGGAGACCCTCGCCCGCCTGAACGCCGCCCTGGCCGCCCTGTAAAAGACAAAAAAATCCGCTCCCCGAAGGGAGCGGATTTTTTTATTTCAGCTTTGCGAACTGGTCGATGGCTTCTTCCAGGCTGGCCAGCGTTTCCTCGTCGCAGTCGGGCAAAACGCAGTGGGTCAGGTGCTCGGTGAGGATGAGCTTCGCCACCTGGGTCACGGCGCTGCTCACGCTGGAAAGCTGGATGAGCAGTTCGTCGCAGGGGCGGCCCTCGTTCACCATCTCCCGGATGCCGTTCACCTGGCCGCTGATGCGGGCCAGACGGCGGTTCACGTCGGCGGAATGTTTGCAGTCCATACAGATGTCCTCCTTTGTCACTGGGGGATGGAAGCCCCGGTGACGTCCAGCACCGGGCCGAAGGGCCGGAACACCAGCCCCTCCACCCCCGGCTGCACCAGCAGGGCTTTGGTCTGGAACCAGAGGGGCGCGGCGCAGGCGCTCTCCAGCAGCCCGCGCTCCAGCGCGGCGGCGTCGGCGGCGGTGTGGGTGCCGTCGGCAAACAGGGCCGCCAGCTGGTTCTGCCAGCCGCTGTCGTTCCAGGCGGCAAGGCCGGCGGTCTCGCCCAGCAGCTGGGCGGCGGAGTCGCTGGTGAGGGAGAGGGGCAGCAGGGCGATCTGGTAGTCTCCCGACGCCACCCGGGCGTTCAGATCTTCCAGAGAGAGCTGCTTCACCGGGAAGTAAGCGGAATAAGCCCCCAATTCCTTCTGCCACTGCTGGTTCACGCTCTGGGCCAGCTGCAGGTAGCCGTCGCCCTCCGGGGCCAGCAGGGTGATGTTTTCAAAACGGGAAACGCCCAGCGCGGCGAGCCCCTCCCGGCACAGATCGGAGGCGCTGCCGAAGGAGGGCCGGATGCTGCCCGCCGCCTCCCGGTAGTTTTCCCCCTGCACGGTCACGGCGGGGGGGATAAGGCCGTCGGCGGCGGCAAAGCCCTCCGGCAGTTCCACCGGCGCGGAGAGGGCGCTGGCCGTGAGCGCCTGGCGGATGAGGGGCTGCGCCAGCGTCTCGTCGCCGCAGTTGAACAGCAGCACCCAGGTGGTGGCGGTGTAGGGGATGGAATCCAGCCCCTCGGCGGTGAGAGCCTCGCTCAGAGCCGCGGTGGCTCCGCCCTCCTTCACCAGCGCCTCGCCCCAAAGCGTCTGCACGGCGGAGGCGGAACTGCCGCTGGAATCGGCGGACTGGCCGGTGGCGTTGATGACCAGACGCAGGGCGGTCACGGCGTCGCCGCCGGCCGGCCGGCGCAAAAACAGGCCGTTGTCGTTCCAGTTGTAAACGTAGAAGCTGCCGTTGGCCAGCGTGGCGGAGCGGGTCAGGCCGTAGGCGCCCTCGGTGCTCTCAAAAAACGCCTCGTTGCAGGGCATCGCCCCCGGCAGCGCCAGCTTGTAGAGCAGCTGCGGGTCCGGCTGGTCCAGCTGAATGACCACCGTGCGCTCGTCCGGCGCGCTCACCCCCAGCGCTGTCTCGTCCATGGCGCCCGAAAGCACCTCCGCGCTGTTCTTGATGGCGGCGTAGATGTCGGTGTAGGGGCTGCGGGTCTCGGCCCGGTACACCCGCCGCAGGGCGAACACAAAATCCGCCGCCGTGAGCTTATAGTCCGAGGCGTTGCCCCGGTTCTCGGTATAGCCCAGCCCCTCCTTCAGGGTGAAGGTGTAGGTGAGGCCGTCGTCGCTGACGGTGTAGCTCTCGGCGCAGTCGGGCACCGGCTCGCCCGTCTCGTCCAGCCGGAACAGGCCGCTGTAGAGGTTCGTCACCGCGATCAGCTCGGGGCTCTCCCAGGCCAGCTGGGGGTCCAGATTTTTGGGCACCCGCTCCATGGCCCAGGTGAACTCGATCTGGCTGCCGCAGCCGGTGAGACACAGCGCCGCAAGGCCCGCCAGCAAAAGCAGTTTGAGCTTTTTGATGGGGCGCGCCCCCTTTCTTTATTATTGTAAGACGAACAAAACATGGATATGTTTTCGCCGCCGGAGGTTATACGTTTTTATCCTATCAAAAAATTGCAGAAAATTCAAACGCGGGGCGAATTTTCACGCTTTTTTCGCCCTGCGCGCCGCCCCTTTGGTTGCGCGGGGCCGCAAAAGTGACTATAATGAATTAGATAACCGTTCCCGGGCGTTTTGCCGCCCGGCGGCACGTTTTGTGAAGGAAAGGCTGTGTTTCGAAGATGCAGAAGAACAGCGAAGCCCTGGCCGCGTTTCTGCGGGGCAAAAAGGTGGCGTTCATCGGCGCGGGGGTCAGCCACAAGACCCTCATCGGTCAGTTCTGCGCCATGGGCGCCCAGGTGACCCTGTGCGATAAAAAGCAGCTGGAGGACTTCGGCGACTACGCCGAGACCCTCAAGCAGTTGGGCGTGGGCCTGTCTCTGGGCGAAGATTATCTGAACGGCCTTGCGGGCCAGCAGATCATCATGCGCACCCCGGGCTTTGAGTATTACACCCCGGCCCTGCAGGCGGCGAAGGCGGCGGGCAGCATCGTGACCAGCGAGATGGAGCTGTTCTTCGACTACTGCCCCTGCCACATCACCGCCGTCACCGGCTCGGACGGCAAGACCACCACCACCAGCCTCATCGCGGCCATGCTCACCGCGGCGGGCAAACGGGTGCATCTGGGCGGCAACATCGGGCGGGCGCTGCTGCCCATCCTGGCTGAGATCGAACCCGAGGACGAAGCCGTGGTGGAGCTGTCCAGCTTCCAGCTCATCAGCATGCGCAAGAGCCCCAATGTGGCGGTGGTCACCAACGTGACCCCGAACCACCTGGACCACCACAAGGACATGCAGGAGTATGTGGACGCAAAGCGCAACATCCTTTTGTGGCAGAGCCCGGCGGGCAAGGCGGTGCTGGGCTATGAGAACGACATCACCCGCGCCATGGCCGCCGACTGCAAGGGCAGCCAGTGCTGGTTCACCCGCCTGCACGAGACCGACAACGGCGCTTTCCTGCGGGCCGACGGCATGCTCTGCATGGCCGAAAACGACGCCGTCACCCCGGTGGTGAGCAAGAACGAGGTGAAGCTGCGGGGGCTGCACAACATCGAGAACCTGCTGGCAGCCATCGCCGCGGTGTGGGGCCGGGTGCCGGTGAGCGCCATGGCCGACACCGCCCGCACCTTCACGGGCGTGGAGCACCGCATCGAGCCGGTGCGACTGCTGGACGGGGTGCAGTGGTACAACGACTCCATTGCCTCCAGCCCCACCCGCACCATCGCCGGTCTGCGCAGCTTCAACCAAAAGATCATCATCATCGCCGGCGGCTACGACAAGAACATCCCCTACGAGCCCCTGGCCCCGGAAATTCTGGAGCACGTGAAGGTGCTGGTGCTCATGGGCGCCACAGGCCCCAAAATTGAAAAGGCGGTGCGGGAATGCCCCGGCTTTGCCGAGAGCAGCCTTGTCATCCTGCACGCCAAGGACATGAAGGAGGCGGTGGACGCCGCCCGTGCCGCCGCGAAACCCGGCGACATCGTGAGCCTTTCGCCCGCCTCCGCCAGCTTCGACCTCTACCCCAACTTCGAGGTGCGGGGCCGCCACTTCAAGGAACTGGTGAACGCCCTGTGATCCGCCTGGTGGAAAATGCCGCCGACGCCGCCCGCTTTCAGGCGGCGCTGGGGGACGCACAGGACCCGGTGGCGGTGGAAACGGCGGTGCGCTTCGCCGCCTTTTCCGGGCTGCCCGGCAGCGGCTGGAAGTTCTACACCGGCGGGGAAGGGGAGAAGCCCTTCGCCCTGGCGGTGCGGGGCGCTTCCGCCCTGCTCACCGGCAGCGCCAAGGGCGAGGAAGTGGCCCTGCTTCTGAACTTTTTGCAGGCCCGGCGGCTCAAGACCGCCCGCCCCGAGCCGCTGCCCGGCTGGCGGCAGGACGCGGTCTTTCACGTCTTTCACGCCCCGGCGGGCGGGCCGAAGGCCCGGCCGCTGCCGGAGGGCTTTCGGCTGAACGAAGCGCCCTCCCTGCTGGGGGTGACGGAGTTTTTGTGGGGCGGCGAGAGCATGGCCGCTCCCCACGACCGCCGAAGCACCGATACCTTTTATTCCGAGATCTGCACGATGCGCAACCGGGGGCTGGCCCAAATCTGGACGCTGGAAGAAAAGGGCGTGACGGCGGCCACCGCCGGCGCCTACGCCATCACCGAAAACGCCGCCCTGCTCAGTGCGGTGGAAACTGCGCCCGCCTTCCGGGGCAAAGGCTGCGCCGGCGCGCTGGTGTGCGCCCTGGCCCGGGCACTTTGCGGCCAGGGGAAGGCCGTCTGCCTGGTGGCCCGCCCCGGCGTGGAGGGCTTTTACGAAAAACTGGGCTTTGAACAGCGGGGGCTGACCTGCGGTCACACCGCCCCCGAAAACGACTGAAAAGGACTGTACATACGACAATGCTGGAAGAATTTTTCGATTTTTCGCCCCGCCTTCTGGAACTGGACAAGCAGGCCATGGAGCTCTGCCGCCCCTATTTTGAGAAGGTGGACGCCATCCGCGACCACAACCAGGTGAAGATGCTCAAGGCCTTCACCGACCAGAAAGTGGCCGCCACCCATCTGGTGGGCACCACCGGCTACGGCTACGACGACGCCGGCCGGGACAAGCTGGACGCCCTCTTCGCCCAGGTGGTGGGGGCCCAGGACGCCCTTTGCCGGCCCCACTTCCTCTCGGGCACCCACGCGCTGGCGGTGGCCCTCTTCGGCGTGCTGCGGGCGGGGGACACCCTGCTGGCCGCCACCGGCCGCCCCTACGATACCCTGGAAGGGGTCATCGGCATCGGCGAGGCGGGCAAGGGCTGCGGCACGCTGGCGGAGTTCGGCGTGAACTACGACGAAGCGCCCCTGCTGGAAGGCGGCGTGCCGGACTATGAGACCATCGCCAAGAAGGCCGCCGACGCCAAAGTGTGCCATGTGCAGCGCAGCCGGGGCTATTCCAGCCGCGCCGCCTTTGACCTGGAGACCATTGGCAAGGTGGTGCAGGCCGCCAAGAACGCCAACCCCGACATCATCGTGCTGGTGGACAACTGCTACGGCACCTTCACCCAGACCGCCGAGCCGGTGAGCGTGGGGGCGGACCTCATCGTGGGCAGCCTCATCAAGAACGCCGGCGGCGGCATCGCCCCCACCGGCGGCTACATCGCCGGCCGGGCGGACCTGGTGGAACTGTGCGGCCACCGGCTCACCGCCCCCGGCACCGGCCGGGAGCTGGGCTGCACGCTGGACAGTCTGCGCAGCCTGTACCTGGGCCTTTACTACGCCCCCGGCGTCACCGCCGAGGCGGTGAAGACCAGCATCTATTCCAGCTGCCTTTTGGAATTGCTGGGCAAGAATCCCATCCCCCGCTACACCGAGCCCCGTAACGACATCATCACCAGCTTCGAGGCGGGCACCGGCGAAGCGCTGGTGGGCTTTTGCCAGGGCGTGCAGGCGGGCAGCCCGGTGGACAGCTACGTTGCCCCCGAGCCCTACGCCATGGCGGGCTACACCGACCAGGTCATCATGGCCGCCGGCGCTTTCACCCTGGGCAGCAGCATCGAACTGAGCTGTGACGGGCCGATGCGCGCGCCCTACACCGTTTATCTCCAGGGCGGGCTGAACCTTGCGGCCAGCCGCGCCGGGGTGCTGCTGGCGGTGCAGCGGGCATTCGGCAAGGAACTGTAAGCAAACAAACATGACCGGCGGCACCTGCCGCCGAACAGAAAGAAGGGAAAACCGATGGATTGGAATTTTGAACTGACCGAACAGGCGGCCCTTGCCCTCTACGCAAGGCAGTACCGTCAGAACAAGGCTTCCGCCCGCCTGCTGCGGGCGCTGTGCGTCATCACCGGCGCTGTGGCCGTGTGGATCGCGGTGCAGGCGGGGCAGAAGATGACCCGCCCCGGCTATTTCTACGACGAGTTCGACCCGGTGGGCGGCGTGGTGTATGCGGTGCTTGCCGCTCTGCTGCTGGCGCTCACGCTCTGGCTGCTGTGGAGAAGCCGGCTTCAGGGCATCGCTGCCAGCGCGCTGCGCTGGCAAAAAAAGCGGGGCGCTTCGCCCCTGGGCCAGTGGCGGGTGCATCTGGACGAGGAAAAGCTGCTCACCGTCCGCGCCGGGCTTCAGGAATCCAGCGATCCGTCGGTGGTGCAGAAGGTGGAGCAGTACCCCGAGGGCCTGCTGGTCTACCTTCACGCAGGCGCAAAGGTGATGGCGATGCCCGCTTCGGCCTTTGAGGGGCCGGAGGCGATGAAAACGGCCGCCGCGGAGTTCGAGCGGTGCGCCGCGCTGGCCAAAGCCCGGCTGTTTGAACGCACGGCGCAGCAGCTGGCGGAGGGACAAAGCGAACAGGCGCTGCCTCCCTGCCCGCCGCTGCCTCAGGGCGAGACCCGGATGTTCGCGGTGCCGGTGGTGCTGCGCCCGGAGGAAGTGTTCCCTGCCTTTTACGCCGCGAACCGCCGGCTGAACCCCATCGGCAAAGGCCGGATGGTACTGTTGTGGGTGGTGCTGGTCGGCTGCATTCTGGAAGCGGCGGCAGCGGTGGCCGGCGGCGAAGCGGCGCTGGCGGTGGCCATGGCCGCCATGGCGGCAGTGGTGGCGCTGGTGCTGGGAGGTCGTTCTCCCGCTGCCCAGCGCAGCATGCTCAAGCGCCAGTTGGAAGGAGAGCAGACCCAGCGCCTCGCAACTCCCGGCTGGGTGGTGCTGGGCCAGAACGGTTTCACCGCCACCAGCGGCGCACTGTGCAGCTACCGTCCTTATTCCTGCGTGAATGCGGTGGTGCAGGACGAGAACTACATCTTCCTGCGCTTTGAGGGCAACATGATCACCGCCGTCCCCAAGCGGGGCTTTGAAAGCCCGGAGCAGGCCCGCCAGGCCTTTGAATTCCTGCGTCAGAAACTGTCAGAACAAAAAAGCGGACGATAAGCACATTAAAATTCGCTGTGTCCCTTGCGTTTGTCGACAAAACGTGTATAATAGGTCTTTGTGACTGCGGCGGCCCCGTTTGCGGCGGGGCTGCTTCTTTTTATGAGGAGGAAAGAAAATGAACTACGGATATCTGGCGGATCTTGCGCTGATCCTGCTGGCCACCAAGGCGCTGAGCATGCTCACCGGCAAGCTGCAGATGCCCCAGGTGGTGGGCGCTCTGGTGGCCGGCCTTGTGATGGGCCCCGCCGTTCTGAACATCATCCAGCCCAGCGACTTTCTGTCACAGGTGGCGGAACTGGGCGTGATCGTCATCATGTTCAGCGCCGGCATGGGCACCGACCTGAACGAACTGAAGCAGACCGGCAAGGCGGGCCTCGTGATCGCCATGGCGGGCGTGCTGGTGCCGCTGGCCATGGGCACCGGGCTGATGTTCTTCTTCAACACCGGCGAGCTGGCCATGCCTGGCAACAAGCTGCTGCAGGACCTGTTTTTGGGCACCGTGCTCACCGCCACCTCGGTGAGCATCACCGTGGAGACCCTGAAGGAGCTGGGCAAGCTGTCCACCAAGGTGGGCAACGCTATCCTGGCCGCCGCGCTGATCGACGACGTTCTGGGCCTGGTCTGCCTGACCGTGGTCACCAGCATGGCCGGCGCGGACGTAAACATCGTGCTGGTGCTGGCCAAGATCGTTCTGTTCTTCCTGTTTGCCGGCGTGCTGGGCGTTGCGGCCAGCAAGCTGCTGAACTGGTATGAGACCAAGGTGCGCAACCGCGACCTGCGCCGCTATCCCATCCTGGCCTTCGTACTCTGCCTTTTCATGGCCTGGGCCGCCGAGGAGTGGTTCGGCGTGGCGGACATCATCGGCGCGTTTGCCGCCGGCCTGATCGTGGCCACCACCCCCAAGGGCGCCTACACCGCCAGCAAGTTCACCCCGCTGGCCTACCTGCTGCTGACCCCTGTGTTCTTTGCGAACCTGGGCATCGGCGTGGAGCTGCCCAACATGGACGCCATGATCCTGCTGTTCACCATCGCCCTCGTGGTGGTGGGCATCGGCTCCAAGCTCATCGGCTGCGGCCTGGGCGCGAAGCTGTGCGGCTTCAAGGGCCGCCAGTGCGTGCAGGTGGGCTGCGGCATGGCCTGCCGCGGTGAGGTGGCCCTGATCGTGGCCAACAAGGGCATGGCCATGAACATCGTCAACCCCATCTTCTTCGGCCCCATCATCATCCTGGTGGTGTGCTGCGCCGTGTTCACCCCCATCATGCTTAAGGTTGCCTTTAAGGGCGAGAACGCCTACGAGGGCATGGAGGAGAGCACCCTGGCCGAGACCTTCCAGCTGTCCGAGCAGGTGGACGAGGTCACTGCCCGCCTCATCGAGGGCGTAAAGCGCCGTCAGGGCAAATAAGCAAAAGGAAAAGGGATCTCTGGACCGCAAGGCCCGGGGGTCCCTTTCTGTTTACCATCCGGAAAAAGGTGTGTTATACTGTTTAGAAAAAGACGGGAGAGGGAAAGAGAAAGACGAAAAAAA
>DXBV01000016.1 GCA_019116345.1 Candidatus Allofournierella merdipullorum
ACGACCGGGAACTCCAGGCCTTTGGCCGAGTGCATGGTCATCATGAGCACCGCGTCCTCGTCCTCGCCGGTCTGGTCGGCGTCCGTGTACAGCGCCATTTCCTCGAGAAAGCCGGAGAGCGAGGACTCGGAATGGTCATTTTCATAGTTTACAATATAGGACTTGAGCTCCTCGATGTGCTCGATGCGGCTCTGCTCCTCTGTGCCGCCCTTTTCCTCGAGCGCGGCGCGGTAGCCGGTCCTGTCGAGCAGCTCATCGTACAGCTCAGAGAGCGAGAGGAATTCGCGCTGCTGACGCAGGTTTTCCATCATCACGCCGAACTTTTCCATTGCGCCCGCGCCGCGCGAGAGCGCCGGGAACTGCGAGGCGTTGCGCACCACGTCGTACAGCAGCATGCCGTTTTCCAGCGCCAGCTGCGCCGCGGTCTCGACCGATTTGTCGCCGATCTTGCGCGCGGGCACGTTGATGATGCGGCGCAGGCGCAGCTCGTCCGCCGGGTTCTCCAGCACCCAAAGATAGGCGAACATATCGCGGATCTCGGCGCGGGAGAAGAAGTCGCGGCCCTTGTACACGCGGTAGGGGATGTTCGCGCGGATGAACGCGGCGGCGATGTTATCGCTGAGTACGTTGTTGCGGTAGAGCACCGCAAAATCGCCCCAGCGGCGGCCCTGCTGCACGCCCTCGCGGATGGTGTCCGCGATGTAGGCGGCCTCGCCCTCCTGACTGTCCGAGCGGTGCAGGTGGATCTTCGCGCCGTCGCCGTGGTCGGTCCACAGCTCCTTGCCCTTGCGGCCGACATTGTTGCGGATGACTTCGTTGGCGGCGTTCAGGATGTTGCCGGTCGAGCGGTAGTTCTGCTCGAGTCGGATGGTTTTCGCGTTTTTGAACTGCTTTTCAAACTCGAGGATGTTGGTGATGGTCGCGCCGCGGAATTTGTAGATACTCTGGTCGTCGTCGCCGACCACGCAGATGTTTTCATAGTACCCGGCGAGCAGGCTGGTGAGCACATACTGGGCGTAGTTGGTGTCTTGATACTCGTCCACAAGCACATAGCGGAACTTGCGCTGGTAGTATTCGAGCACCTCGGGGTTGCTTTGCAGCAGCAGGACGGTCTTCATAATGATGTCGTCGAAATCGAGCGCGCAGGCCTTGCGCATCTCTTTTTCGTACAGCTTGTACACGTCCGCGACCTTTTCGCGGAAGTAGTCGCCTGCGGCGTCTGCGGCGAACTGCTTGGGCGTCATCAGCTTGTCCTTGGCGCGCGAGATCATGCTGATGACCGTGCGCGGATCGTAAGTCTTGGGGTCGAGGTTCAGCTGCTTGAGGACGTTCGTGATCACGCGCTTTTTGTCGTCCTCGTCGTAGATGGTGAACGCGGTCTCAAAGCCCAAAAGGTCGCCGTGCCGCCGCAGGATGCGCAGGCAGGCGGTGTGGAAGGTGTGCGCCCAGACCGCGGCGGCAGCTTCCTCGTCGTCCAGCGCGGCGGTCAGGCGCTCGCGCAGCTCGCGGGCCGCCTTGTTGGTGAAGGTGATCGCGATGACCTCCCACGGCTTTGCCGGGTGCATGGCGCACAGCCGCTCGGCGTGCGCGCGGTTTTCCGGCCTGGGGTCGGTCAGGTATTCGGTCAGGAACAGCAGGTCGTCCTCGGTCGCGCCCTCGGGCGCATATTCGCTCGTCAGCCCCTGGCCGAAGCGCAGGATGTTGATGATGCGGTTGATCAGCACGGTGGTCTTGCCGCTGCCTGCGCCTGCCAGAATGAGCAGGGGGCCTTCTGTGGCGAACACGGCCTCGCGCTGTTTGTCGTTCAGATTCGAGAAGCGCTGCTCGATGACTGCGCGCCGCACGGCGGCGTATTTGAGGTCAAATTTGGTCGGTTCCATTGGTTTCCTCGTTTCGTTTTGGAGATACACAATCAGTATACCATAAACCCGGAAAGAAAACAAATGTTCTTATTTTGTGCGCAGCCGGAGGCAGAGAACGGATGCTATGGAAGAAAATGCCGGACAAAGAAAAACATGGAATTCTTTTGTGTACTAAAAAGCAACAATTTGTAATTTCAAATACTATAATATGTATTTCTAATGCCCAAAAAGTGATTATTACCATATTTATATGGAGAAACTTCATAGATACACTATCTGTGGGAGTGATTTACAATGGAATTTAAGCATTCAGACAAATATCGCAAGTTCGGTTTGAATGTGGCATACTACCGTAAGGACCGGCGCTTTACACAGGAGGGGCTGGCGGAGGCGGTTGGGGCGGACCGGTCGACGATCGCAAAGATCGAGAATGCGTCCGTGGGTGCGTCGCTGGATATGCTGTTCAACATTGCCGATGCGCTCGGCATCGAGCCGTACAAGCTGCTCGATTTCCGCGACTGATGCGGCGGACAGTCGCGGAACAACAGGGCAATATGGCGGGAGAAAGGTATCAATTTCAGTATTTACTTGATTTTATGCAGGATATTCAGTATAATAAGTATATATTGCGAGCCCGCGCAAGGACGCGCGGACCGCTCGCGGCTCCCGGATAAAAGGACGAAAGAGGACGCAGGCCGCGTCCTGTCTGGAAAGGGAGCGAAGCCCCGGCTTCGCTCCCTTTGTCATATCCGGAACACAAAAAAGAGGGGAAGGGTTCAACCAATGGAGGCATTTTCCAATATCGTCACTGCGATCGACAACTGGATCTGGGGCCTGCCGATGATCGTGCTGCTGCTGGGCACGCATCTGTTTATGACCGTGCGCACCGGCTTCATCCAGCGCAAGACCTTTACGGGCATCCGCCTGTCGGTCACCAAAGACCCGGATTCGCCGGGCGACGTCAGCCAGTTTCAGGCGCTGACGACCGCGCTCGCGTCCACCATCGGCACGGGCAATATCGTCGGCGTGGGTACAGCGGTGTTCCTCGGCGGCCCGGGCGCGGTGCTGTGGTGCTGGCTGACCGGCGTGTTCGGCATCGCGACCAAGTACGCGGAGAGCCTGATCGCGGTCAAATACCGCGTGCAGACCAGGGACGGCCGCATGCAGGGCGGCGCGATGTACGCGCTTGAGCGCGGGCTGAACATGAAGTGGCTGGGCGTGCTGTTTGCGCTGCTGGCCATGCTGGCCTCGTTCGGCATCGGCTGCGGCACGCAGATCAACGCGATCTCCGAGATCATTCAGGGCAACAGCCCGATCTATATCCCGCCGCTGGCGATCGGCATCGTGTTCGCCGCGATCACCGCGGTGGTCATCATCGGCGGCATCAAGACCATCGCGAATGTCTGCGAAAAGCTCGTGCCGTTCATGGCAGCGTTTTATGTGGTGGGCTGCCTGATCATCCTGTGCATCAACTATGATTTCATCCTCCCTGCGCTGCAGGCCATCCTCACGCTGGCGTTCAAACCGGGCGCGGTCGCGGGCGGTCTGGTCGGCGGCGGACTGCGTCTTGCGATGCAGTACGGCGTGGCGCGCGGCCTGTTCTCCAACGAGTCCGGCATGGGTTCTGCGCCGCTCGTGGCGAGCGCCGCGCAGACCCGCAACCCGGTGCGGCAGGCGCTGGTTTCCGCGACCGGCACGTTCTGGGACACGGTCGTCGTGTGCCTGATGACCGGTCTGGTGCTGGTCACCACGATCATGAAAAACCCGAACATCAATATGGACATGATCGAGGACGGCAGCCAGATGACCACTGCGGCCTTCTCGCAGATCCCGGTGCTGGGGCCGATGATCCTTGTGGTCGGCATCATCACGTTCGCGTATTCCACCATCCTCGGCTGGTCGTATTACGGCGAGCGCTGCTGCGAGTACCTGTTCGGCAAAAAGGGCATGCTGCCGTATAAGATCCTGTTCATCGCGGTCATCGTGATCGGGCCGGTGCTGTCGCTCGATCTGGTCTGGACGATCGCGAACATCCTCAATGCGCTCATGGCGGTGCCCAACCTGGTGGCTGTGCTGCTGCTTTCCGGCGTGATCGCAAAGGAAACCAGGCATTACCTGAAAAACCTCGACGAGGTCGACACGACCGAGATCCCGGTCGTGGACAAGTAAACAGGCAAGACAAAAGCCGCCCGAAAGGCGTGACCTCATAAGGACATCTTCAAGATTTAAGGGGAAGGCAGGCATTGCAGCAGCAATACCTGCCTTTTCCTATCCGTTATGCGCTTTTTACGGTAGCCAGCGAACCAACCACGCCTATATCAGTGTAGTGGATCTCCACAGTCTGCCTCGCATGCTTGGACCACTTCACGTCCTTCTCATGCACCACGATCTTCTCAATGAACAGCCGGAGCAGTTCCGGCGTCAGTTCCGAGATGTCCGTGTACCGCTTTGCTTTGGAGATGAAGTTATCGGTGCCGGAAACCGTTGCTTTCAGTTTTGTGGCCGCCCGTTCTTTTTCGGGGATAGCGGTCTTTATCTGTTCCTGCTCCGCAACATAACTGGCAGACAGTGATTGGAATTGTTCCACCGTGATGCGGCCAAGCACGGAATCCTCATACAGCCGCTTGAAGATGGCCTCCAGTTCCGCGCTCCGCTTTTGCATGGCGGACAGTTCCAACTCCTGCCTGCGGATCTCCCGCCGGAGCTCGGCAGACTGGCGGTCGCAGATGTAGGCGGCAAACGCCTGCGTCTGCTCCCTTGCCAGCGCCGTCACCTGCCGGATATCCTCCAGCACGATCTCGTCCAGGACGCACTCCCGGATGTAGTGGGCGGCACATACCTCTTTGCCAAACCGTTTATAGGTGCGGCAGGTAAAGTTGTTTTGCGTCGGTTTCATCGTGTGCGACCGGTGGAGGACCATCGTTGCCCCGCAGTCAGCACAGACCACAAGGCCGGAATACTTGTTCTGCTCATCCATGTTGGTGCGCCTGCGTTTGTGCTGCCGCACCCTCTGGACGATGTCCCAGGTCTCCCGGTCAATGATGGCTTCATGGCTGCCCTCGACCACCATGCACTCCTCTCGGGGATGCTCCACCTTGCGCTTGTCCTTGTAAGACCTGGTGCTGTACCTCATGTTGACCGTGTTGCCGATGTAGAGTTCATTCTCCAGCATAGACGCCACCGTATCACTGTTCCAGTTATACGGCTTATCCAGATCCAGCCCCATATGGGTAGTGCCAAACCGCCGGTAGGCGTACATGGCAGGGCAAAGCACCCGTTCGCTTTTCAGGATGCGGGCGATCTGGCTGGGGCCGTTTCCGGCGGCGCAGAGGGCAAAGATGCGGCGCACCACAGCGGCGGCCTCCTTATCCACGATGAGCCTGCCTTTGGCCTCACCATCCTTTTTATAACCGTAGGGCGCCCGTGTCCCAAGTCGCTCCCCGCGCTGGGCCTTCGCCCGCTGTACCGCCCGGATCTTCCGGCTGGTGTCCCGCACGAACCACTCGTTGAACAGGTTTTTGAAGGGCATCAGGTCGTTGCTCTCGGCGTTCTCCGTGTCCACGTTGTCGTTGATGGCAATATAACGCACCCCAAACTGCGGGAACCGCTCCTCGATGTAGAGGCCGGTGTGCAGTTGGTTGCGGCCCAGACGGCTGAGATCTTTGGTGATGATGATCCCAATTTTTCCGTCCTCCATGTCAGCCATCATGCGCTGGAAGTCCGGCCGGTTGAAACTGGCCCCAGAGTACCCGTCATCCACATAGAACTGCGGGTTAGGAAAGTGATGGTTTATAGCGTACTGCTCCAATATTTTCTTTTGGTTCTGGATACTGTTGGATTCCCCGTCCAAGCCGTCATCCTGGCTTAAGCGGCAGTACAGGGCAGTGATCCTCACTTGGTTTGACTGATTCATTGAAACCTCCTATTCTCCGTCAAACCGTTCAGAGCTTGTGTCATGTTAACTCTGAAGGGGCGGAAAGTCCACCCCTTCAGGCGCACTGTTTCTCTTTTTTCAGATCCATGTCGATGAGCGTTTTCAGTTTATCCTCCGGCGTGCATTTCCCGTCTTCTGGAAAGAGTGAAACCACATGGATCAGCCGGCCGTGGCTCAACTGGTCGCGCTCCACACGGACAGCAGTTTGTATCAACTTGTCTTTGGGCATGACATCCCTCCTGGCTCAAAGTAAGAGGAAACCAGTCTGTTGCGCCCATGAAACGAAATACCTCTCCATCCCCCTCCCGAAAAAATGCCCAAGTGAATACCCTGCCACGGAAAAAAATAAAAGGTGTCCCCGGTAGAGGACACCTTGGCTTTCCCCTCTTGCAGATGGCCACAAGGACGTATATACTAATGCTAAAGTGTTCTCTGAAAAGAGAACAAGAATAGGAGGCGCACTACAATGGAACAGACATTCGGCAGTTATGTGCGGGAAAAACGGATGGCCCGCGGGCTGTCCCTGCGCGGCCTGGCGGCGAAACTGGAGGTGTCCCCGGTCTATATGAGCAACATGGAAAACGACCGGAGGCCGGCGCCGGCAAAAGAGAAACTGGATCATCTCATCGAGATCCTGGGCCTGTGCCAGGAGGACGTGGAACGGCTGCTGGATCTGGCGGCCAGATCCAGAACCAGGCAGGTATCCGCGGATCTTCCGGAATATATCATGGAAAGGGATATCGTGCGGGCCGCGCTGCGGACAGCGAAAGAGGTAGACGCTACAGACGAGGAATGGCAGGAGTTTATCAACCGCATCACCCAACGGGGAACACAGGACGAGTAAAACGGGAGGCCGGAGCATGCGGAAGTATTATACAGAGCAGGCCATAGAGGGCATCGCCCGGCGTGTGCTGGACGCTTACGACGCGCGGCTCTACCGCGGCCAGCCCTGCACCATCCCTATTGAGGATCTCATCGAGCGTCACGGCCTGACGCTGGAGTTCCAGTACCTTCGGAAAAATGGCCGTATCCTTGGCAAGACTGTATTCGATCATGGCCTGGAGGCCGTATATGATATGGAGCAGGGGCAGTATACGCTGTTTCCCGTAAGAGCAGGCACTATCCTCATAGACGCCTCCCTGTGCGAGGAAGAAAGCAGCACCGGCCGCCTGCGGTTTACTGAGGCCCACGAACTGGCCCATTGGATCCTGCACAAAGGGCTGTATACGGGTACCGGGGAGAGTGCGGCACTGCAGCCTGCTGTCAAAGAAACAAGTATGGAGACCCAGGCCAACATGCTTGGATCCGCCCTGCTCATGCCCATGCCTATGGTGAAACGCTGTTTTTATCAGATGCGAAGCGGCCGGGATGACCATGCCGTAGTCTGCGCAATGGCCGAGGTGTTCCAGGTATCCCGTCAGGCCATGTGGATCCGCCTCGCCAATCACCACCTGCTGTAAAAATTTTACCAAAGCGTTCTCTAAATAGAGAACAAGAGTGTGAGGGAGGTTTGCCATGAAACAAACGAGAAGGACACGCGCGGTCCGCTGCCCGGTATGCGGGCGCGGGCGTGTGATCGACGCTGCCTTCGGGGTGGATCCGAATTGCCTGCACCTCTACGGGCCGGAACAGGCAGACAAGGCGGAGCTGTTTTCCAAATGTCCTACATGCGGGGTGCAAGTCGGCATCTCCTTTGAAAAGAACAGATATACTTATAAATAATGAAGAAATGACCTCGTCAAGCGCACCAACCGCCCGCATAAGAAACGGGAACCATCGCGTTCGGAGCCTTACAGGCAGCAGTTCTGCTGTGCTGTAAGGCTCTTTTTTTGCGTTTTTCCGCAGCAGGACAGCGGAAAGGCAGGAAATGCGCGACTTCTGGCAGCCCTATATAGCGAAATACCCGTGATCTCCGACTCAGAAATTTTCACTTTAAAAAATCTGAGATCGGAGACCACACATATGGAAAAATGGCAGGAAAATCGCAATTACAGAAGGATCAAGGACCAGAACGGAAATATCGTCGCCAACATCATCACCGTGGATGGTATGGACGTGCCGGTCACAGAGGAAGTGTACGCAGCCTATGCCAAGATGGACCGCCGGGAACGGTATCTCAGCGAGGACGTCCCCGCGGGCAGGCTCCTCTCGCTGGAGCAGATGGCGGAGGATGGCGTCCAGCCGGACTATGTGGGCGCGGAAACAGTCCCCAGTGCTGAAGATCACCTCCTCGCACGGGAGTCGGGACGGGAGTGGAAAGAATTGTCCGGCCTGCTGCCAGCCGCCCTCATTTCGTTGGAGGACAGGGACCGGCAGCTCATTACCGCGCTGTTCTTCGACCACATCTCCACCAGGGAGTGCGCCCGGCGTATGGGCGTGACCCAGCGGGCGGTCATCAAGCGCCGTGACCGGATCCTGCGGGACATGAAAAAATATTTTGTAAAATTTTCGGCGTGAGGGTATTCACTTGGCCTTTTTTTCGGGAGGACAGTGGAAGGAGGGAAACCCTCCTCCGCTGCTCCTTGAAAACTTCATACCAGCAATGCGGGTAACATACAGCCGCAGCCCACCCCACAGCGCGCGCCACGACCCGGCCGGTCCCCGGCCGGCGAGCGATACAGCCTGTGACCGGCCCTGGCAGGTCGGGCGTGTGTGGACACGGCTTCCATAATGACACACCGAGCACGGCCTGCGCGTAAGACAGGCGGCGCTGCTCCGGGATTGAAAGCAGTAGAGATCCCGGAAATATGCCCGTGAGGTTTCTGGCCGGAAACCTGCCCGCATTGTTCCCTATCATCGGGGGGGCGAGCCGCAAATACGATGAAACCAAACATGCTGAAAAAATAAAAGGATTTGATCAATATGAACGAATGGAATGATACACAAGCACATCAAGACATCGACCACATTTTCCGTGACCTGCTGCCCCAGGCAGGCATGGCGGAGCGGCCGGAGCAGATCCGGCTTTGCCACAGCATGCTGGACGCCATGCGGGAGGGTAAGATCGCCCTGTGTGACGCGGGGACGGGGATCGGCAAGACCTTCGCGTATCTGGTGGCCGGCATCCTGCTAGTAAAGCACCAGGCAGCCAGCGGAAGTGTGTGCCGCCCCATCCTGATCTCCACGTCCAGCATCGCGCTGCAGGAGGCAATACAAAATGAGTACCTGCCAATGCTGTCCTCCATCCTGCTGTCAGACGACCTTATCCATGCCCCACTGCGGTCGGTCATCCGGAAAGGCAAAGCCCACTATGTCTGCGACGCCAGGCTGGAACGCCGCCTGAAACAGGTGGACGCCGGCCGGAAGAACCCGAAAGCGCATCAGGCCCTGCTGGATGCCAGACGGGTACTGGACCTGGACAAGCTGTCCGGGCTGAGCAGCTACGACCGGGAGCGCATCTGCGTACCGCGCCAGTGCAGGTGCAGGCTGGAGGACTGCCGATACCACTGTTTTCTGGACGCCTGCTGGGATGGGCAGTATATCATCCAGATCTGCAACCACAACCTCCTGCTGGCGGACCTCATCCACCGCAGCCAAAAGAAAAAGCCCATCCTGCAGGACAGCGCGGTGTATATCATCGACGAGTCCCACAAGCTGCCGGAAACGGCACGGCAGATGTTCGGCACGACGCTGACCGCCGGGAGCATCCGCACGCTCATCCGCAGCCTCCACACAGAGCGGTATGTCCTCGCGGCGGAACTGCTGGACGAGGCCGCGGCGGCATTGCTGGCGAAACTGGAGATCCCCGTCGAAGAAGGGGCCGGCTTTGAGCCGTACCACGCGCTGCTGGCAAAGCCCAATGACACGCTGAAGGTAATCAGCCGGCAGTTGGAAGGGCTTCTGACGCGGGAGACATGGCGGCAGCTCATGTCCGCCTCCTCCGCGGTTTCCCTGTTTTATGAGGGGAACCCGGACATGGTATTCTACGCGGCGGACGATGACCGGGGCGGGGCGATGCTGTGCGGCACAGTTTCAGATCTGGCTTCGCAGCTCCGGCAGACGATGTGGCGCATAGAGCAGCCCATCATCCTGACCTCCGGCACCCTTGCCGTCGGGCAGGATTTCAGCCGGTTCCGCGCCGCCGCCGGCCTGACCGGAGAGCGCCGTGTGACGGAGTCCGTCACGCCCTCCCCATTCGACTACCGTCAAAACTGCCTGCTGTTCCTGCCGCGCGATCCGTACCGTCTGGAACAGGCGGATTATTATGACAAGCTGGCCGGGCAGATCCGGGAACTGGCGACGGCCTCCCACGGGCATGCGCTTGTGCTGTTCACCTCCTATATCGCCCTGTCCGCGGTCAAAGACCGCCTCCGGGATCTGGAGATGCCGTATCCTGTGTTCGTTATGGGCCGCAACCCCTCCCGCACCCTTGGTGAGTTCCGATCCGCGCCCGGCAGCATCCTGCTGGCAACAGGCGCGGCCTGGGAGGGGATGGACTTTGCCGGCGACGGCGTGTCCATGCTCATCATCCCACGCCTGCCCTTTGCCTACCCGGACGCGGTCAAAGAGAAAGAGCGCGGCAATTACCCTGACCTCAGATCCTTCCTCACCTCCGTCATCGTGCCGGAAATGCAGATCAAATTGCGCCAGGGTTTTGGACGGGCCATCCGCACGGAGACAGACACCTGCGTCGTTGCCGTACTGGATCCCCGCGCCGCCCGCGGCAGGCGGTATTACCCCAGCCTGCGGGACGCCCTGCCGGACATGCCGGTGACGGGCAGCCTGCGGGAGGTGCGGCAGTTCTACCTGGCCCGGAAGGGCAGGGATTACTTCAACGGCCCCCTGCGCGAAGTATGTTGACATCGTCACTTATGCCCGGTTTGTCCGTGGTTCTTTGTTGGACTTGGTAATAGCATTTGACAGGGGTTCCGGCTATACTTGCGTTGCAGATCAACGGAAGGAGTCAAGCAGGCATGGAACAGACCAAGAGCCTGACCGCGCCCATCCCGGCGTCCCTGCACGCCAGGGTAACGGCGGAGCGGATCGCGGCCAACCAATCACTGGGTGAGTACATGACAGAATTACTCACAAATTACTACAACGGAGGGAAAAACCACATGGCGAAAACAAGGACACTGGCATTCCAGATCGATGAAGAACTGTTCCAGCGGATCAAAAGGCACCTTGAACAGGAGAGCGGCCGCACCGGACGGAAACTGACCCAGCGGGATTTCGTGATCGGGCTGATCGAGGACGCCCTGAGACAAGCGGAGGCAGCTGCAGAGGACGCCGCCCCCTGCGCCGTGACAGACGAGAGCGAGGAAGAAGGTGAACAGGATGCCGCGGAATGAATGGGCCGACTTCATCGCCGCCGGCGGGTCCGAGTGCAAAGCCTGCGGCCAGCGGATGCTGAAAGCAGACGGCTGCACATGGACCCACGTCCAATGCGGCAGCCGGTACTACCGCCGTATTAAGTACGGCGATGACGGCAGGGCATACGATAACGGACGGTGCCCTGACTGCGGCGCCAAACCGGGGCATTACCACCACATCGGCTGCGATATGGAACTGTGCCCCGTGTGCGGCAGGCAGCTCATCGGCTGCGGCTGCGATATCTCCCACTATGTGGAGCGGCCGCCTGCACGGAAACGGGACAAGTAAGTAAATACGGACCACAGACCGGCCCGGAACACATCAGGGAATGTGTTCCGGGCCGCTTATTCTCCAGAGAAACGAGGTGTGTAAACGTAAACTCCCCACACCACCTGTTCACAGAGCACGAGATGGAGATCGCCCGTGAGACAGACCTCCCAGACCTGCTGGCAAGCCTCGGCTACACCGTAACACGGGTGGGCAGTTACCATTCCACGAAGGAGATGGACAGCCTTCGCATCAGGGACCGGCGCACATGGTACCGCTATTCTGAGAAGGTCGGCGGGGACGCCATCACGTTCCTGCAGCACTTTTGCGGCAAAAGTTTCCCGGAGTCCGTGGAGTACCTGCTGGCGTTTCATGGCCAGGCACGGGACTCCCCCGTACCTGCGGAAAGGAGCCGCCAGCCTGCCGCCCCAAAAGAACAGGCCGTACCCTTCCAGCTCCCGCCGGAGAATGCGGATACACGCCGTGTCTATGCCTACCTGCGCAAGCGCGGCATCGCCGCACAGGTGATCCAGGGATTTATCGCTGCAGGGCTGTTATACGAGGACGCGGCGCACCACAACTGCGTGTTTGTGGGCCGCAGCCGTGACGGGAAAGCGGTCTTCGCCAATCAGCGCGGGACCTATGACCGGAACGGCAGCAGCTTCAAGGGGGATGTTTCAGGCAGCGACAAATCCGTCGCCTTCCGCCTGCCGCATGGCCCGGCGCGCGATACCGTGTATGTGTTTGAAGCGCCCATCGACCTGATGAGTTTTTGCACCTTGCACCGTGACTTCCGCGGCAACGCTGTGGCCCTGTGCTGCCTGCATGACGGTGCGCTGGAAACCTACCTCAAAGACCATCCCGGCCTGCGCCGGATCGTCCTGTGCCTGGACAACGACACTTGGGGGCGCAAAGCCGTGGAGCACATGCGGGAGAAATACAGTACAGCGGGTTATTCTGTGCAGGCACGATTCCCGCCGGCCGGGAAGGACTGGAACGAGTACCTCTCCCAGCGGCATCACATCCGGGAAAGGGGGCGGTACCAAACAGCCAAGCCCTGACCCATAGCCAGAATAAAAAAGGAGGAAAAAAGCACTTGAAAAGCAAGACAAGCAGGCACTGCCTGAAACGGCTCTCATCCCTGCTACTGGCCGTGGCGCTGTGCATCGGCATGATGCCCGGCGCCTTTGCCGCGCAGGAAAACGGCTACCATGACCCCGCCGAACACTGGCAGGAGGCCAATGACCGCACCAATGAGCTGGATGTAAACGCCACCGTGACCCATGAAACATTCCAGTGCAGGGAGTGCAAACAGCAGACCTCTTTCCTTGCCTTCCGCACCCCGGAATACACGAGGGACGGCCAGACGGCCATGAGCAGGAATGTCCGGTATTCAGACGGGACCCTGATTGGCGGCGAAGGGAAAGGCGCGGTTTTAGACGGCGTACCCGGCCAGGATGCCTATTATACAGCCTACCACTGGACCAAAGCTGTTTGCGAAACCTGCGGCGGCATCAACACCAATATGGCAAAGACAGACTATTGCTATCAGAAAAATGTGTACTGGCTGTACGACTGCGCCAACAATTTCTTTGAGGAACTGCCCGAAACGGAAACCATTGAGCAGGCAGACAGTAAATACCACCGTGTCATCACCACCAGCGGCGAATACTGCGGCTTTTGCTATGGAACTTTCAAAGAGGAATCTTCCACGCTGGAGCGTCACCGCATGGAAAGCAGCATCCGCCCGGAGCTGGCGCACCAGCGGTTTGTCAAGATGGACACCTGCGCGGACTGCGGCTATGCCGAAACCGAATACACTGCCGCAAAGGCCGTGGTAGCGGATTATTACGGCGTGGCGGATGGCGCGCCTCACACGGTCACTGTTTCCGATCTCTCCGAGGCGGGCGTGACCACCGCCATCCGCTACGGCCACAGCGCGGACGCCTGTACCCTGACCAGCGCGCCCAACTACACCGAGACCGGAAACTACACCGTCTACTATAAAATCACCTACACCTATCACGACACGGATATGGTAGAGGACGACGTGGCCTACGTCCACCTGACCGCCACGGCGGACGGTTCCTGCGCCTGCGGCTGCGGAGACCCTGACTGCGACTGCCAGGACCCGGACTGTGACGGCGGATGCTGTGAAGATAAGGGCTGCGGCAACGACCACCACTTTGTCTGCCATGATACCGTTGTTCCAACCTGTCTGGCGCTGGGCTATAACCGCATGATGTGTACCGGGTGCGGCAAGATGGTCAAGGCCAACTACAAGGACTCGCTGGGCCATGCCTATCAGAGCGTAGTGGTACGGGATGCCACCTGTGAAACGCCGGGCAAGACGCTGGATATCTGCGAGCGGTGCGGCAATGTGAAAGAGACTGTGCTGCCCCAGACCGCGCACGAATACAGCACCAGCGTTATCCCTGCCACCTGTACCGGCCCCGGCTACACCCTGCGGGAGTGCGCTGTCTGTGGGGAGCGCCACATCGAGGACATCACCCCGGCGCTGGCGCACAACTATGTTTCCAAGACCACCCCGGCCACCTGCGAGGGCGGCGGACGCACCCTGCACATCTGCGAGGGCTGCGGCAGTTCGTTCATTACGGACTACACTTCCCCGCTGGGCCATAGCTGGGACGAGGGCAAGGAGGTCACCAACGCCACCTGCACCGGCGAGGGCGTAACGGAATACACCTGCGTCCGCTGCGGCGCGACCCGGCTGGAGGGGGACGAGGCCGCGGGCCATATCCCCGGCGAACCCGCCACCTGCACCCAGCCCCAGCTCTGTACCAAGTGCGGCGCGGTCATGGAGAACGCATTGGGCCATGACTACGCCGAGGAAGTGACCGCCCCCACCTGTACCGAGATGGGCTACACCACCTATACCTGTTCCCGCTGCGGCGATACCTACAAGGGCGATTACACCGAGGCGGCAGGCCACAAGCCCGGCGACTGGATCATTGACAAGGAGCCGACCACGGACAGCGAGGGCAGCAGGCATAAGGAGTGTACCGTCTGCGGCGAAACGCTGGAAACCGAGGAGATCGAAAAAATCTATAACCAAGCTACCACAGACAGTAAGGGCGAGGCCGTGGTGGGCGGCTATCTGGTGATCGTCACGGATACGGACAGCAAAGACCCTGTTGCAAATACCACCGTCACCCTCCATAAAGACGATAGCCTGTCCATCCGCCTGCCCTCCGGCCGCCTGCTGGACTACGATGACCATACTACCATCACCGTACTGCTCACCAAGGATAAGAGCGCCGTTGCGGGTATGTTCATCGCCGTGACCGACAAGCATGACAATTACAGCGAGGGCAGCACCGACAGGGCCGGGCAGCTCACCGTCCCCGGCACCACCGGCACGACGGGCGAGGACGGCAATGCCACCGCGGGCTGGGAGGACGAGGACGGCGACCGCTGGACGCTCACAGTAAAAGTCGAGGACTACGAGACCGGCCGCCCCATTGGGGACGCAGAGGTGTCCATCGGCAAGGGCGGCAATATCACTGTCATCCTGCCTGACGATGTGGATATGGACGAGGACAACCGCATCACCGTCACCGTGACCGACAACGAGCGCCAGCCGCAGGAGGGCATGACGGTCATCGTCAAGGGCGACCTTGGGCAGCGGGAGACCGGCAAGACCGACGAGGCTGGTAAACTCACTGTCCCCGGCGTCACGGAAACCGAGTACCACAGCGCCTATATCGTGGGCTACACGGACGGCACCTTCGGGCCGGAGCGCAGCATGACCCGCAGCGAGGCCGCGGCCATCTTCGCCCGCCTGCTGGCGGATAAGCTGGACGAGCGCATCCCCGGCGGGAACAACGTCAAGTTCACCGATGTCTCCCCGGACGCATGGTATGCCGGCTATGTCCAGTATCTCACCGGTTATGGTGTGGCTGTAGGCTACAACGACCGCACCTACCGTGGTGACGAGGCTATCACCCGCGCCGAGTTCACCGCTATGGCGGCGCGGTTCTTTGATGTGTACGGCGACGGCGACGAGGCCATCATGGAGCAGTACCAGGGCTTTGACGATGTTTCCGATGGTTATTGGGCGGCGGAGTATATCCGTGACGCGGCGATCCACGGCTGGGTAGAGGGCTACGGCGACGGCACCTTCCGAGCGGATGACCCCATTGACCGCGCCGAGGTGGTCACCATCGTCAACCGTCTGCTGGGCCGTGAGGCCGATGAGGACTACATCGCGGACAACGGGCGCAGGCTGGTGACCTTCCCCGACGTGTCCTCCCGCCACTGGGCCTATGAGCAGGTGCTGGAGGCCGCCAACGGCCACACCGCCATCCTCACTGACCCTGAAATTTGGAAAAAGTAATACCAACACAAATCCCATCCGGCAGTGGCCCCGCCACGGGGGCGCTGCTTCATAAATACCATCTGAAACAGAAAAGGAGAATGAACCTATGCTGAAGATCACAGCCATCGGGAACCTGACCAACGACGTGGAACTGAAGATGAACGAGGCCACGGGCAAGCCCTATGCCATCCTGCGCATTGCCTCGGATCGACGCTATAAGGACAAGGACGGCAACCGGCTGACCGACTTTATCTCCATCAAGGTGCGCGGCCCCCTGGCGGAACGCTGTGCGGCATTCGCCTGGAAGGGCTGTAAGCTGGCCGCGTCCGGCGACTTCGAGACCATCACCTTCGCGGACGAGCCGGAGCGCCAGCCGGGCTTTCTGATCAAGGCCACGGAGGTGGAGTTCCTGTCCCCCCGCCGCGCCGAGGACGCCGCCTCGTCCATGCCCGCGGAGGGCGTGGATGAACTGGCAGCCTGACCGCCATGCGGAATACAGGCGCCGAGTATACCAGCTCGGAACGGACACCCACCATCCTGCCGGAACTGGCTGAACTGCTCCCCCCGCTCAGTGGGGAGCAGTTTGCCGCTCTGGAAAATGACATCCTGCAAAACGGCTGTTATTCCCCCATCATCGTCAATGAAGATCTGGTGGTCATAGACGGCCACAACCGCCAGAGGATCTGTGAACAACACGGCCTGCCGTACAGGATGGCGGTGTTTGCCTTCGACGATCTGCTGGAGGCCAAGCAGTGGGCGCTGGACACCCAGAAGGGCCGGCGCAATCTGGACAAGTGGGAGCTGGGCAAGATCGCCCTGAGACTTAAGCCGGAAATCGAGGCCAGGGCAAAGGCAAATATGTCCGCGGGCGGCGGTGATCAGAAAAGTGATGCAGCAAAATCGGGTTTGACAACATTGTCAAACCCGATCCCCACCGTCAATACCCGCAAGGAACTGGCCGGATCTGTCGGCATCGGGGAAGTCACGATGGGCAAGGTCATGCAGATCGACGAGCACGCCCCCGCCGCCGTGAAGGAGGCGCTGGATAAGAAAGAACTGTCCGTCAACCAGGGGTACAACATCACCCGGCAGGTGCAGGATCTGCCGGAGGAAGAACGGGAGCAGGCCGCGCTTGCTGCCGTGGAAGTGGAAAAGGCAAAGAAGGAGATCCGTGAGAAAGACGCGGAGATCGACCGCCAGAGCAAGATCGCGGGGATCTTCTGCAAGGCTTTTGAAAAGGCCGTCCTGCTGACTCCCACCGAGGAAAATGTGCGGATCTGGGCCAGATGCACCCGCATGACCAGGGAGGAAATGGAGGATACCGTCAAGGAGTCCCGTGAATTGGCCGGGGTGTTCACCTCCATCGCTGACCTCATGGAGCGCATCCTGCCGGAAAGGGGGACGTTATGAACGAAATGAGCGTGCGCGAGTGGCAGGCACGGTTCCGCGCCGGGGATTTCAGCAGCCGCGACCGCGCTGTGCAGTGTGAGGCCGGCTGGTACGACTGGTTCTGCCGGGACGATGCGCTGGCCGGGCGGCTGAAGAAACTCTCCAGTGTTGTGCTGGGGATCAAGTCCCCTTTCATTTTGGACAACTACTATGTATGGTTCAAGAACAACTGCCCGGTGAACGGGCCGCTCTATGATGACGCCCGGTTTGAACCGCTCGTTGGGGAACGTGACGGGAAGTATTTTGTTGTTTCCCTGGACAGCCCGCACGAACCGGCCAGGTGGTCACTGTATACGGAGCGGTACGGCTATGACGCGCCGGAGTTTTGCAGTGGAAATGTACGGGAAATGACGCGGTATATCGACGCCATCGCACCGGAACTAGCGAAGGGATACCTGCCCGGTTTTGTGCAGGAAAAAGAGGCTGTCGCCAGGTACGTCCTGCAGCACGAAGGGAAAGCCGCTTACTGTATCCGTCGTGAGGGGGAGCACCTGTTTGCCTATCAGTCCTCCGTTGACTGGAAATACAGGGCCGTCGCGGCCTCAGCATCTATAGATGAAGCGCCGAAGGAGTATCCTGCCGTGCAGGCGGAACAGTATGAGGGGATCTATGTGTTCCCCAGCGAGGCGCCCGCACAGGGCAAAGAACAGGACGCCATACAGCAGGCGTGGCACAGAAAGGGGCAGGAGCGATGACGAATCGATCCCGCGGCAGCCTTACGGTGCCGCCTGACGCCAAAGCGGAGATCCTCGAGCTACTGTTTGCCAATATGGAGATCAGCGGCGACGAGATCGCCGCCATCCTGAAGAAACACCATGTCTCCTGTGACGCCGACGCCCTGCAGGACCGCTACCGCAGGCAGCTCGGCCAGCGGCTGATGGCCAGCCTCCGGGACGCCTCCGGGGAACGGGAGGTGCTGTCCAACGGCAGGGGCAAGTACGTCGTGCTGGAGTGCTGCAGGGACCGACAGCAGCTCGCGGCCATCCGCCGGAGGATCCAACATCAGGCGCATGGCCTGAACGCCTCCGCGGGCAAGGTGAGATCCCGTATTGCCGTACTGGATCGCCTCATCTCCCATCTCAGAAAGGCGGCGTGACATGAAGATCCGTGACCTGGCCGCCGCGGTTCGGGAGTACCCCCGGCTGCGGCAGGCGCTGGAGGAATCCAGAACGGAACTGGAAACCAGCAAATTGGAGTGCCGGCGTCTGCTGGATCAGTTGAATGAGTTGGAGCCGCTGGCAGATGAATGGTACCAGCAGAGCGTCGGCAGGGAATACACTGTCAGTATAGAGCGGCAAAAGATCGCGAAACTTCAAAAAGTGCTTGCCTCTTTCTGCCCGGTTTTGGACAGCACAGAGAAACTCTGCCGGTTTTACGACATCATCGCCCCGGAATTTGATGGAGATGGTTTTCACCTCTATGACGCCGCCCTGGCCATCTCGGGCATCCGCCATATTGGCAGCGAATTTCCATATGAGGACAATCGCGGCGCTTTTGACTTTGCGGATGGACGCCAACTTCTGAAATACCTGACCGCCCTGCGCTTCCATGCCGTCCAATGGGATGTCGTGCCCGGAACGCCCTATGAAAAAGCCATCCTGCTGGAGGTGGATACCGCCACGCCGGAGTACCGGGCCTTTGAAAGGGATATCTATGCGGGGGCGCTGCGAAATATGGGTTTTCAGGATCTTCTGCCCCAGGAGCGTGAGCGGCAGACAGGCAAGCAAAAAGAAAAACGGAAGGAAGGTGCTGAGAGATAGAACAGAAAACTGATAAAGGGATGAGCAGGGATACCTTCTGGGCATTGATCCAGGAGGCGAAAGCCGCCTGCGACCAGGATATGGACGCAATGGAGGAATACCTGTGCGGCGCGCTGGTTCGCATGGGGCCTGCCGCGGCCAGAGGTTTCCACAATATCCTTCACGCCTATGAGGATCTGGCGTATCAATACGGTCTGTGGGACGCCGCCAGCGTCATCAAGGAATACGGCTGTTCGGACGATGGCTTTATCGATTTCCGCGCCTGGCTCATTGCCCAGGGCAAAGACGTGTATCTGAACGCCCTGAAGGACCCCGACACGCTGGCGGACGTCCAGCCCTACGGGGAATGCTGTTTTGAGTGCCTGTCCTATGTGGGCGACCACGCCTATGAGCAGCTCACAGGCCGCAGCGCCTACGATGAGATGGATGATGCGCTTCCCGCGCTGCGGGAGGAACTGGGGAAAGAGATCGTCTATAAAGACGGCATCGAATACCCCAGGGAGCCGAAGGACCTGCCGCGGTTCCTGCCCCGTCTGTGCGAAAAGTACGGCGGCCCGGAACGGTTTCAGGTGGAGCCTGCCGCATGGAACTTCGACCTCCATGAGATCCGCCGCCTGCTGGACGAGGGGAAGGCCCATGACAGGGCTGCCAAAAAAGAGAAAGGGGGCGGCGTGCGTTGAGCGGTGAGATCGTCATTGGCGTGGACCACGGTTACGCTGCCATGAAAACAGCGCACTTCTCCTTCCCCTCCGGGCTGGTGCCCTATGAGCATGAACCCTATACGCAAAAGGATGTGCTGGAATACGGCGGCAGGTATTATGTAACAGGCAGTGGACGCCAGCCGCTCCAGAAAGACAAGACCCAGACAGAGGACTATTACCTGCTGACCCTGGCGGCGGTGGCAAAGGAACTGGAATACAGGAATGCGGAGCGCACCTGCTCCATCGTG
Organism: Candidatus Allofournierella merdipullorum; assembly: GCA_019116345.1. GTDB lineage: Bacteria > Bacillota > Clostridia > Oscillospirales > Ruminococcaceae > Allofournierella_A > Allofournierella_A merdipullorum. The sequence continues at coordinate 19,874 of DXBV01000016.1, forward strand.
CTGACCGCCGGCCTGCCCCTGACCAGTTTCGGACGGGACAAGGCAAAGTTCAGGGAGTATCTCATACGGGACGGCAGCCCTGTCCTGTTCTGCTATGAGGGGCGCGGGTACGCAGTGACCATCCGTGATGTGAAGCTGTTCCCCCAGGGCTATGCCGCCGTGCTGACCCAGACGGAGCTGCTGGACGAGCCGTCTGTCATCGTGGCGGACATCGGCGGCTGGACGGTGGACCTGATGCGTCTGGACGGCCGCATCCCCAATGCCACCACCTGCCGCAGCCTGGAACTGGGCATGATCCGCTGCATCGATGAGATCAGCGAACAGGTGCGCCGCGCCTTGGGGCTGTCCCTGACCGACGCCCAGATTGAGAGCGTCCTGCGGGGCGGCGCCAGCAGCCTGCCCGGTGAGGTCAAATCCATCATCCATGCCCAGGCGGACAAGTATGTCCAAAACCTGCTGTCCGCCATCACGGAGAGCGGGCTGGATATCCGCGCCATGCCCACCATCTTCCTCGGCGGCGGCGCGGCGCTCCTGAAGCGCCGTGTCCCGCCCACAAACGCCCTGTGCCGGCCTTTCATCCTCGATGACGTATCCCTGAACGCCAAAGGGTATGAACGGCTTGTGGGGCAGTTGTCGGGGAGCGCGGCGGATGGCTGATAAGAGGCGGATGAGCCTGTCCTTCTCCATGTCCCAGCCGGAGCAAAAAGCGGCATGGGATCGTTTGTCTGCCATCCGGCCAGGCCGGCGGATGGACGCTGTGTGCAGGATGATAAACGGGTATATGGAGCAGCGGGAACTTCTGGAGTCTATCCGGAACATCCTGCGGGAAGAACTGACTGGTGTTTCTGTTTCAAAGAATCATACGCAGCCGAAGGAGGCCGGGGACGTCGGCGCCGACGTCCTCGGCTTTCTTCGCGCGCTGCAGGAAGGAGATGAGATCACCTGATCCGATATTTTGATATGTTCGCCGGGATCGGCGGGTTCCGCGCGGGGCTGACCCGCGCGGGAGGCTTCCAGTGTGTCGGCCACTGCGAGATCGACAAATACGCTGACGCCAGTTACCGTGCCATCCACGACATCGAGAAGGAGGAATGTTACTATCCAGACGCCAGAGAGATCGACCCCGCCAGCATGCCGGACTTCGACCTGCTGTGCGGCGGATTCCCCTGTCAGGCATTTTCTCTCGCTGGCCGGAGAAAAGGGTTTGACGATGCAAGAGGTACTCTCTTCTTTGAAATTGCCCGATTGGCTGAAGTCAAACGACCTGCGTATCTTTTACTCGAAAATGTCCCCGGACTGCTTTCGCATGACGGCGGCCGGACGTTTGCAGTCATCCTCTCCGCACTTCATGACCTGGGGTATCATGTCGAATGGTCTGTGCTTAACAGCAAACATTTCGGAGTCCCACAATCCAGGCGAAGGGTGTTCCTTATCTGCTATCTTGATCCCCGATGCGCCGGAAAAATACTTCCTGTCTTCGGAAATGACGGAAAGGCTCTTATACAGCTCGTCGGCGGGCCGCAGGGCCACCGGGTCTACGACCCGGAAGGGGTAGCCTGCACCCAGACGGCGGGCGGAGGCGGCCTCGGCGTGAAAACCGGGTTGTACCTCGTCCCGGATGATCCGAAAGCGACTTTCGTAGACCTGTGCGCCGGTCATCCAAAACAGACCGGACAGGCCCGGTGCGTCACGGCCCGCTATGGGCAGACCACCTTGTCCAACCACCGGGGAGAGCGATCCGGCGTCCTGCTCATCAAAGAGGCAACGAAAAAAGGATATAAAGAGGCGTCACCGGGCGACAGCGTGGATCTGGGCTATGCCGGCAGCAATACCAGGCGCGGGCGCGTAGGGCATGACATTGCCCACACACTGGATACCGGCAGCAGCACCCAAGGCATCGTGGCGCGCGGCGGGCGCATCCGCCGCCTGATGCCCAGGGAGTGCCTGCGCCTGCAGGGGTTCGAGGACAGCCAGATCGACAGGATCCTCGCCATCACCTCGGACGCCCAGGCATACAAGCAGGCCGGCAACAGCGTCACAGTCAATGTCATCGAGGCCATCGCCCGCCGCATCCGCGCCACAGACGAGGAATTGCGAGGGGATGCGGCGGCATGATCGGGATGAAAGACCAGTGCTTTGGCGTAGAGGTGGAGATGACCGGCATCACCCGTGAGCAGGCGGCGCGGGCGCTGGCAGCCTACTTTGGCACCGAGCCGCGCAGGGCCTATGACAGTTACAGCAGTTGGTATGTGAAGGACCCGGACGGGAAAGAGTGGCGGTTTATGAGCGACGCCAGCCTGCGTCTGGAGTGCAAAACAGATGTCGGCTACGAGCGCACAGCGGACTCCAGATACTCTGTGGAGATGGTCTCTCCCAAACTGACCTACGCGGAACTACCCAAGTTCCAGGAATGTGTGCGGCAGGTCCGCCATGCCGGGGCAAAAGTCAATTCCTCCTGCGGCCTCCATATCCATGTGGACGCCAGTAATCACAACCGGCAGAGCCTGAAAAACCTCCTCGGGATCATGTATTCCAAGGAGGATATCCTGTTCAAGGCCCTGCAGGTCAATCAGGGCCGTGTCGACCAATACTGCAAAAAGGTGCGTGAACCCATGCTCCGGCAGGCACGGCAGCTCTCTTCCGAAGAAACCGGCGATCTGACCCAGTTGGAGAGCATCTGGTATGAGGGGAACGTGCGCAGCGGCGATCATTATAACTGGACAAGATATTACGCCCTCAACCTGCATTCTGTGTTCTTCCGCGGCACGGTGGAGTGGCGCTGTTTCAACTCCACCCTCCATGCCGGACGCGCAAAGGCATATATCGACCTGTGTCTCGCCATCTCCGCCCAGGCCATCAGCCAGCGCAGCACGGTCATGCGCAAGACCCAAAGTGACAATGAATTGTTCACTTTCCGTGTCTGGCTGGTGCGCCTGGGGCTGAATGGGCCGGAGTTTAAGAACACCCGCGACCATCTGCTGGCCAATCTGGATGGAGACCGGGCATGGCGGTACGACAAGGACTGCTATGAAGTCAATAGAAAGAAGAAAAAGAATCGAGAAATGGAGAGGTGATGCAGTGAAGATCAAGATCGAAGAAGATGTGCTGGAGGGTACCGGCGCCGAGATCATGGAGCACCTGCGCCTTCGCACGTTCGACCCTGCGGAGTTCCCCGACACGGAGAGTTATATCTGGCATCTGCGGGCCAATTACATGCGCATGACAGACCGTGACTGCGATCTGCCCCAGGGCGATACCGAGACCCAGGCGTGCGCCATGCTGGGCAGGCTTGCCGGGATCGGCGCGCTGGAACTGCTGGAGGGCTGAGGATGGCGGAGCGTCTGTATTTTGCATATGGCAGCAACATCAATTTAGAACAGATGGCCTGCCGCTGCCCCGCCGCCGAAGTGGTGGGATCGGCGGTGCTGGATGGCTATGAACTGCTGTTCCGCGGCAACCGCAGCGGATACGGTGTGGCTACCGTTGAACCCCTGTCCGGCAGCCAGGTGTCCGGCCTGCTGTGGAAACTGACGCCGGAGTGCGAGCGATCCCTGGACATTTACGAGGGATACCCTCGCCTGTACGAAAAAGAGGATATCACCGTCCGCACCGCCGATGGCAGAGATCTGACCGTCATGGCCTATATCATGACGGGAGAACTGTGGCGGGATCCAGCCATCCCCTCCCGCTCCTACTATAACGGCATTCTGGAGGGTTACCGGCAGAATGGACTGCCTGTGCCGGCGCTGGAGGCCGCGCTGAAAAATGTGCATGATGAGGTGCGGCAAAATCAACTGTTTGGGCGCATGCAGCAGATGGATCTGTTTGGTGGCAGAAGTGCGGCAGACAAGAAGAAGGATGGTCACGCGCGATGACACGTTGACGGAAAAGGCCACGCATGGTATGATGAAAACGAAGGGAGGGACCGGCATGGTATACTCTATTGAGGAAATGAAACAGCTTGTGACACCGATTGCAGAAAAATATGGATTGCGCGCTGTGTATCTGTTCGGTTCCTATGCGCGCGGCGAGGCCACGGATGCCAGTGATGTCGATATCCTGATCGACAGGACAGGTTCCAAGATCAAGGGGATGTTCGACATGGGCGGCCTGTACAATGATCTGCAGGAGCGGCTGGGCAAGAAGGTGGATCTGGTTACGACCGCAACACTGGAGCAGAAAAGCACACTGGAACGGACGCCCTGGTTTGTGGAAAATCTCAGAACGGAGATGGTGCCGATTTATGAATAAGGGTGATTATCAGCGGTTGCTGCATATACAAAAATACTGTGATGATATCGCCGGATTTATTGTCCGGTTCGGCAATGACTTTGAAACCTTTTGCACCGACCGTGCGTTTAATAATGCTGTGTCCATGTGCGTTCTGCAGATTGGCGAACTATCCAACGGCCTTTCCCATGAATTTCGGGATGAGACCAAAGGCGAAATGCCCTGGGGCATGATACGGGGCATGCGCAACTGGATCGCCCATGCGTATGCGGAAATGGACGAGAGCATCGTCTGGGAAACCGCTTCCAATGATATCCCGTCCCTTCGGGATTTCTGTCAGAAAAAGATCCTCCAATATGAGTTGCAAAACAGCCAAAAAGAAAACCGCTCCTCGGTTTTAGACCGGCTGGAGGGGATCAAAGCGGAACAACCGCCCGCGAAGCGCGCAAAACCCCAAAACGAAAGAGAAAAATGATGCGAACCTTGCGGCCTGTAGGAAACTACAGGCCGCATTTGTTTTTTGAAAAAACAGATCCTGCGGACAAAGAGGAAGGGAAAAATGAGCGATAACACCTTGACGGTTCTCATTGTGGAACCGATGAAAATGCCTTATACCCGGCAGATCCCGGACACCCTGCAGGCCATGCAAAAGATCGTGGGCGGGGACATTGAGGCTGTCTATCCCCATGACGGGCCTGTGGCGCTGGTGTGCGGCAGCGAAGGGAAATCCACCGGGATGCAGCCGAACCGTTTCCTGTGCCTTGAGAACGGCAAGCCATATGATGTGGTCTGCGGCACATTTTTTCTCGCCGGCATCCACGGCGAGAGCTTCGTGTCTCTGACGCCGGAGCAGATCCGGCGGTACCGGTCCATATACAGCCGGGGCATGGTGATGACACGACTGAACAAAGGAGGAAAGAAGGAGCATGAAAGATAAAACTGTTCTGACAGCGGAATCCGTCACGGCGGGCCACCCGGACAAGCTCTGCGACACCATCGCGGACACAGTACTGGACTGCTGTCTGGAGCATGATCCCCAAGCCCGCGTCGCCTGTGAAGTCATGGCGACCGCAGGCAGGTTTATCGTTGCCGGGGAGATCACCGCACAGGCGGTCCCGGACATCCCCGCCGTTGTGCGTGACACGGTGCGCCGTGCCGGATACGGCTGCGGGGACCTTGACATCGAAGTCCTCATCCACCCCCAAAGCCCGGACATCGCGGGAGCGGTGGAGGGCGCCGGACAGATGGGCGCCGGCGACCAGGGCGTCATGTACGGCTACGCCTGCAGTGAGACCGACGCCCTCCTCCCGCTCCCCGTTGTACTGGCGCACCGGCTGACCGCTCTTCTGGCCTGCGCGCGCACGATGGGCTGGATCGATGGCCTGCTGCCGGACGGTAAGGCGCAGGTGTCTGTGGAGTACGAGTTCGGTGTTCCCAAACGGATCGCCGCCATCGTCCTCTCCTGCCAGCACACGGAGGATAAGGACCTGCCCGCCCTGCGGGAGGAACTGCGGGAGTTCGTCATCACGCCTGCTCTGCGGACTTTTCCCGCAGATGCGGATACCGGGATCTACATCAATCCGTCCGGCCGGTTCGTTCTGGGCGGCTTCGAGGCGGACACCGGGCTGACGGGCCGCAAGCTGATGGTGGATACCTACGGCGGCTTGGCGCCACACGGCGGCGGCGCGCTGTCCGGCAAGGACGGCACGAAGGTAGACCGCAGCGGGACATACATGGCGCGCTACATTGCGAAAAATATCGTTGCCGCCGGTCTTGCGGAGAAATGCACTGTCACTCTGGCCTACGCCATTGGAAAGGCCGAGCCTGTTGCCGTGGATGTGGATACCCACCTCACCGGCACTTACCCGGACGAAGTACTGGAACAGGCTGTCCGGCGCCTGTTCGACCTCACACCCGCGGGCATGATACGCACCCTGCGGCTGGACCAGCCCATCTTCGCGGGTGCCTGCAATTACGGACACTTCACCAGAGAGAGCCTCCCCTGGGAACAGACGGACCGGGTCGCCCCGCTTACAAAGTTGTGCGCGGCGCTGGATCGTGGGGATACCGGGGATTGAAGTATGCAGCGTCCTGTCCTTATATCGGCATTGCGCGCGATGAGCAGGAACGGCCGCTCCGGCTAGACGGGACGAAAGTATCCCTGCTGGACAAATATGGTTATACGGAACAGGACGCAAAGCAGCTCTGCCGGGAGGCGGGGCTGCTTTCGCCTGTCTACGAATTTACCGACCGGGGCGGCTGCTGGTTCTGCCCCAATGCCAAAACACGGGAACTGCGCCACCTCTACGACCACCACCCGGATCTGTGGGCCAGGATACCGGAACTGCAGGCCCTTCCGGGCAAGGTCAGCGAGAAATTCAACCGCACTATGACATTCGCGGATATCGACGCGCGGTTCCGGCAGGAAGATGACCAGTTGAACCTATTCCGCCATGCGGCGTAGAAGGAGGTGTACGATGGACTACTATTCAGCATTTGATGACGAGATATTTGAGATCACAAGGATCATGGTCGGCCTGACTTTAAGCGATGGTCAAAGGCGTGAACTGGCGCAGGTCGTTGACAGGATCGAGGCCGCCTACCAGGCCGGCGATTTGACCAATGAGCAGCGTGGGAGGTTGTTAGATAACATTGCCGATTGCGGCATGGAACTGCCCGCCCAACTCACCAGACCGGATACCCGCCAGCCCAGTCAGCGCGGGAAAAAGAAACAAAAGTCAAAGGAGCATGAGAGATGACGCTCCCTAAAAGACGGAGGTGACTCGATGCCAAACCATATCACTAATTTGATCTCATTCGGAGATCAGCCGGAACAGGTCGCGGCCTTCCACCAAATGCTGCGGGAGCTGCGCCAGGAAGATGGCGTGTACGGCAGCATCGACTTCAACAAACTCATCCCCATGCCGGAGTCCTTAGATATAGAGGCCGGCAGCAACACAAACGATGGTCTTGCCGCATACCGCCGCTTTATGAGTGGAGACAAGGCTGCGGAAACATTCAGGAAAGAACGCCCAGAGGCATGGGCGCTGGGGAAACGGGCATACGAGAACATCCAACAGTATGGGGCTCCCACCTGGTACGAGTGGTGCAATCGGAACTGGGGTACCAAGTGGAACGCCTATTCCTGTGCTGAAATAGATAAAAATGCTGACACGATGGAGTTCATGACAGCGTGGAGCAGTGTCCCCGGCATTTTGGAGGCCCTTTCGAGAAAATACCCGGACCAGGCTGTCTCTTACCGCTGGGCGGACGAGGATATCGGGAGCAACGTGGGAGAGGCCGTGTTCCAAAACGGGAAGATGGTCGACTCCAACATCCCCGTCCCCGGTTCCAGAGAAGCATACGAACTGGCGTCAGACATTATGGGCATCGCCCTTGAAGATCTTGACCTCTATCTTTCAGCGGATAAAAGCACCTACGAATACCGGGAAGAACCGCCAAAAGAGCGGCCCCACACGAAAGGCGGGCAGGTGCGATGACGTTTTTTGAACAGGAACTTCGGAAACTGTTCGCGGACGGCGCTGTCATTAAAAATCCCCGGTTTGCCGGCCGGGCCTGTTTCGGCACGCTCGGCAAAGACCTGCGTGTCCGGGTGCAGTTCGTCACCTCCGGCCACGCAGATCACTATGACGCCATGAGCGTCTCCGTCCTGAACCGTACAGACGGCGTTGTGGACAAACTGCGCATCCGTCTAAAGGATGTGCTGGGTATCAAGCCGGTACCCGGCAACCCCAACTTCCGCAATGGCGTATCCCCGTACATTTGGGACGATCACGGGAAAGCTGAGTGGTATGCATTCCGCCCGTCAGGCGCCGACTATGACGCCATGCGGCAGGCCGTGGGCGAATATCTGGACGTGTTCCGGGAACGAGCGATAGAGCGGGAACATACCGGGCCGAAACTCATTTACATCTGCGCCCCCCTGCGTGGGGAGGTGGAAAAGAATATCGCCTTCGCCAGAGAGAAAGCGCGGGAGGTGTTCGCGGAGGGCGACATCCCCATCTGCCCCCATCTGATGTTCCCTCCCATTGCGGACCCGGCAAACCCCGCACAGGACCAGGCGGCACGGGAGATGGGCCTGCGGCTGGTGGAGTCCTGCCAGCAGATCAATGTCTATGGCCCCGTCTGGACAGATGGGATGTGGGCGGAGATCCACCACGCCGAAATGCTGGGGATCCCCGTCATGACAGATCAGAAAGAGTTGGGCAGGACGCCGCCCAAGCGAAAAAACCGGGCCAGACCGGGAAAGGAGGACAAGGGTGATAGATAAAAACTCATGCGATGAAAGAGAACGGGTGGAATTTACCGAACGGCAGATCGAGCAGATAGACGCCATAGATAATGCAGTGTACGAAACGATCCTCACATTCCTCGACAAGACGGAAGATGAGTTTCCGTGGGATATGTATTACATCGGAGAAGTTGCGGGGGCCATCGAAGATACTCTGCTGGCGATGGGCGAGCGTGTCCACCGGCCGGCTATCCTCACAGAACCAGATGGGACCTCGCGTATCGAGGAATATATGGAACCCACCAAGCCGCCCGACAGGGCAAACCATGAGAAGAAGGAGAAACCTGCCCATGAGAGATGACCGCAAATGGGAGATCATTCACGGCGACGCGCTGAAGGTGCTGCCGCAGTTTGCGCCAGACACCTTTGACGCGGTGATCACAGACCCGCCCTACGCATCCGGCGGGCGTACCCAGGCGGAGAAGAATAAATCTACGGCAAAGAAATACTCCAGTATGGGCGACAACGCCCCGCCGCCCTTCGACGGCGACGCCAAAGACCAGCGGTCCTGGACACGCTGGGCCGCAGAGTGGCTGTATGACGCCAGAAAAGCATGCAAACCGGGCGCGCCGGTGTGCATGTTTATCGACTGGCGGCAGCTCCCCGCCGCCACGGACGCCCTGCAGTGGGCCGGATGGATCTGGCGCGGCACCGCCGTCTGGGACAAGGGCAACAGCCGGCCCCAGAAAGGCCGTTTCCGCCAGCAGGCGGAATACATCGTCTGGGGGTCCAACGGGGACATGCCCATCAGCCGCCCGGTACCCTGCCTGCCCGGTGTATTTAAATACGGCAATCCCCAGAACCGCATCCACCTGACGGAAAAGCCCCTGCAGCTCATGCGGGACATCGTCCGGATCACGGAACCGGGCGGTCACATCCTCGACCCCTTCGCCGGCAGCGGCAGCACGGTGCTGGCCGCCGTGCTGGAGGGCTACTCCGCCACCGGCATCGAGGTGACGGATGCATACGCGGCACTGGCCAGGGAGAGGATCCAGCAGGCATTGGAGACGGGACAGGAGGACGTCCAATGACACGCCCTTGTTTCCGCTTTGACCCGCAAGGACGTCCAATGACACGTCCTTGATGGAAGGAGGGCTGCCCCATAGCCAAAGAGCAATATGCGAGATTTTTCAGGAAACCCGTCAAGGTCTCCGACCTGAAGAATGAAATACCCATCATCAAGGCCGCGCCCTTTGAGATCGTGCGGGAAATCGTCCTGCCGGAGTCCAAATACCGGCGCTTTCAGGCGGACCTGCTGGCGGATGCCCCCTTCATCGCCGCACGGACCAGACTGACCGGATACAACGAGAACACCGGCTGTTTCCGCTGCCTGCTGGTCACCACCCGCAGGCGGCGGGACGGCATCCTCGTGGACAGCGAGGGCTACACCTACGCCCGCTACGCGGCATATGTGAAGGACAAACGGGAACTGGAGCTGGCCGGCATCCCACGGGATGACCTGGATCTCAAGGCCCGTGAGCGGTGAACATTTTTTCTTTCAGAGGAAAGGAGCATTGAAATCATCATACCGCCTGGAAAGGGCCGCGCCCCGCGCGGCGAGGCCACGCCGCCTCCGGCGGCGATGGCGCAAGCATAGCGCAAAGATATCTTTTGCGCGCTTGCAGGGGGATACCCCCTGACCCCAATGCCGCCTGCAGGCGGAAGATCAGCGGCTTCGCTTCGTAGGAAGGAGTATCTATGCAAAAGAAATATGAGATCTGCCTACGGCTGTCCAAAGAGGAAAAGGCCCATCTGGAAAACAGCGCCCGTCAGTGCGGCCTGTCAAAGACAGCCTATCTTCGGCGCCTCATCCTCGGTGCGGAGATCAAGGCCCTGCCTCTACGGGAGATCCGTGAACTTCGAACCGAGATCCATCACATCGGTAACAACATCAACCAGATCGCCCGCAGCGTCAACGCGGGCATCGCCAGACCAGAGGACGCCAGACATGGGTTGTATTTGCTGGATCAGGTATATGAGCTGATGTACCAACTGGCGAAAAGATAGATGGCCGTTACCAAGATCCTCGCCCGGAAGGGCAGATTGGACGTGGGCATCCGCTATGTCCTGAATGGAGATAAAACAGACGAGCAGATCCTCACCGCACATTTGAACTGTGATCCCAACCGGGAATGCCGGCAGATGTTGGATACCAAGCGCGCTGTAGGCAAGATGGACGGTGTCCAATATTACCATCTCATACAATCCTTTCAGCCAGGCGAAATTACGCCGGAACTGGCGTTGGAGATCGCCAAAGAGTTTGCCGCAGAGCATCTGGCAGGATATGAGGCCGTGATCGGTGTGCATGTGGACAAGGGGCATATCCATGCCCACACCGTTTTCAATTCCGTCAACTATTTTACCGGAGAAAAGTATCACAGCAACGCACAGAGCTATTACCGGCAGATCCGTGCCACCTCGGACCGCCTGTGCCGGGAACATGGCCTGTCCGTGATCATGGAGGGCAAGGCGGAAAAGGCGGTCAGTTACATCGAATGGCTGCGGCAGAGTAGGGGCCAGCCCACCTTCCGCTCCATGCTGGAGGCCGACATGCGGGAGGCCATCGAGGACGCCAATGATATCGGCCATTTCTTCCTCATCATGGAGCACAAGGGCTACGAGATCAAACACGGGAACCGTCTTGCCTTCCGCCTGCGGGGACAGGAGCGGTTCATGGTACCCGGCCGGAGGGATCCGCTGTTCACCGAGGACGGCATCCGTGCCGCCATTGCGGGGAACCTGGATGCGATCACGGCGGGGACGAGACCGGCTATCCTCTACAGGCCGCAGTACAAGCCATACCGCAGGCACCCCAAATACACCGGATTCATGGCGCTGTATGTCCATTACCTCTATCTGCTGGGCAAGGTGGGGCAGCGGCAGTACCCGCCGAAGATGACGCCCCACCTGCGGAAGGAACTGATGAAGTTCGAGCAGTACAAGGCGCAGTTCGCCTTCCTGCGGGAGCACGGTGTCTCCACGGCGGAGGACCTGCAGGCCGTCCGTACCCGCACAGAGGAAACGCTGGCCAGCCTGACCAAGCAGCGCACCATCCTCAATGTGCGGAAGAAGAAACGGAAACAACTTTATGACGCCCTTTCCGATGTGGAGACCCTCGCCCCGGCGAAGGAACTCTATGAGGAAGGAGTCCCTGGTATGGAAGGACAGTTCGCGCAGTACATGGATGCTGTCACACTGCTGGAGCATGGCGGCATCCCGAAAGAAGAACTCTTGGAGGAAAAGGCCGCTCTATACCAACAGTTGGCGGATGTCAACCGGGAGATACGCAGGGCGAGGAAGGACCTTGCCATGTGTGATACCATCGAACAAAACCGGCCCCGGATGGAACGGGATATCCAGGTGGCCGAGGACAAGGCAAAGGAGGTGGAACGAGATGAACGTAGGTGGCGGTGAAGCGGCTGACCAGTTGGTGCGCATGATGCTCTCTGGCGGAGAAGTGGCCGTCCGGCTGTCCGGGTCGGCAGCCAAGAACCTGCTGGCCCTGTCGCTGGCTTTGGCCAAAAACCATAAGAAGATCTGCGGCAAGATCAATATGGGCAAAATGCTGCGGGAGACGCGGGATGTCCGGACCTTCCCCATGACGCAAGAGGAATACCGGACCTTCCAGAAGGAAGCCAGGGAGAAGAAACTGCTGTATGCGGCGATCAAGGAAACGCACGATCCCAACGATAAGAACAGTATGGTGGATGTAGTCATGCCGGTGACTGAGGTAGAGCGGGCAAACCTGGTCTTTGAGAAAATGCAGTATAAGCAGCCGGGAACGAACCAGCAGCAGGAACAGGACGCCCCCTCCAAAGAGAAGCAGCCGGAGACGCCAAAAAAAGATTCCCGGTCGGGACGCGGCTCGCGCGATACAAGCACCAACTCGCCTATACACGTAAAGAGCGTGATGAGGACGACGAGTGAGGAACGCCCTTCCGTAGAAGTACGCCTGAAGGGGTATCGCGCGCAGTTGGATGAGCAGCGCCGGAGCGCCCCGGCCAGACAAAAGGTCAAAACCAAGAACAGGGCAAAGGGCCGGTGACGCCCGTTCTGTTCGTCAATTATGCTGGCTATTCCCATGCGCTTCGGGTATTGTTACGTTAGAAAACGATAAAGGAGTGTACCGATCATGAAAGCCGTATATTACTACAGGGACCGCACAGGCAGCGCCGGATTCCTGCTCCCGGAAGATAAAGCCCTGCTGGACCGGCTGTTCACTCATGGCAGCCGTCCCACCAAAGAGCAACTGTGCGGGAAACGCTGCTGGCTGTATGCCCGTGTGGATGGCAGGGATACAGACCCCAGTGTCATCCACGCCCTGGACCTGCAGATGGACAGCCTGCGCCAGTTCGCAGGGGAACACGGGATGCATGTCGCGGGCATGACACGGGAGGCCATGAGCGGCTGGAACGCAGACCGTCCCGGCCTCCGGGAACTGAAGCGGGCCGCGGCCAATGGGGAAATGGACTATGTCCTTGCGCGCACCCCGGACAGGATCATCCGCAGCCCGGACATCCGCATGCTGCTGCGGTATGAAGATGATCTCCACGCGCTTGGCGTGGAGATCCTGTGCATCGAAGAACTGAAATAGAAACCCGATCATTCAGGGGAGGCGCGCCGAAACCGGCGCGCCTCTTCGGTTGAGATGGAGGTGAGAACTGCTGAAACGACCCTCGCAAGCCGGCGATCATATCCTGTACCTGTTTCTCTATATCCTCGTGGTCTGGGCGGCGCTGCTCATTGCCCAGTCCCTCGGCGGCGGCCTGCCCGAACTGCTGGAGAACCTGACCGCAGCCCTGCAGACGCCATTCCGGATCCGCTGGACGGAACACAGCCTGCTGTCCATCCTCGCCTGCACGGGGATGTATATCATGGGCATCTGCCTGTACCAGTCCACACAAGGCCGCACCCGTGACGGTGAGGAACACGGCAGCGCACGGTGGGCTGTCCCCAAGCAGGTCAACGCCATGTTCTGCCAAAAGCAGAATAAGATCCTGACGCAGCATGTCCGTCTGGGGCTGGATACCCATAAACACCGCCGCTCTTTGAATGTGCTGGTCATCGGCGGCAGCGGCGCGGCCAAGACCCGCAGCTACGTCCTGCCCAACATCCTGGAGGCCAACACCAACTATGTGATCACAGACCCCAAGATGGAGGTGCTCACCGCCACGGGCGGGTACCTCAAAAGCCGGGGCTATGACGTGCGTGTGCTGAACCTCGTCAACCTGGAACAGTCGGACGGCTACAATCCCTTCCGCTATATCCGGGATGAGAAGGACGCCCTGCGGCTGGTGAACAATCTCATCCAGGCCACCACGCCGAAGAACAGCCATGAGTCGGATCCGTTCTGGACCAAAGCGGAAACTGCACTGCTGCAGGCCATCATCCTCATGCTGTTCCAGGAGGCGCCGGAGTATGAACAGAACTTCTCTATGGTCATGCGTGTGCTGGAGTACGCGGAGGTGAAGGAGGATGACGAGGATCACGTCTCCCCGCTGGATCTGCTGTTCAACGCCATTGAGCGGGAAAAACCGGACAGCGTCGCCGTGCGGCAATATAAGGTGTTCAAAATGGCCGCCGGCAAAACTTCCAAGTCCATCCTCGTGTCCACCGCTGTCCGTCTGGCGCCTTTCAACCTGCCCCAGATCCGGGCCATCACCGACCACGACGATATGGACCTCTACACCCTGGGCGAGCGGAAGTGCGCCCTGTATGCCGTGATCCCGGACAACGACAACACCTATAACTTTCTGGTGTCCCTGCTCTACTCCCAGGTGTTCCAGACGCTCTACTACTGCGCGGACCAGATCCACCACGGCGCACTGCCCCAGCATGTCCACTTCATTCTGGACGAGGCCCCCTCGGTCAACCTGCCGGGGCTGCCCCGTGAACTGGCCACCATGCGCTCACGGAACATTTCCTGCAGCACCATCATCCAGAACATGGCCCAGATCAAAGAGCAGTTCAAGGACTCGTGGGAGACCCTGCCCGGAAACTCGGACACCCTGCTGTATCTGGGCGGCAACGAGTCCAGCACCCACAAGTACATCTCCGAGGCCCTGGGCAAGTCCACCATCGACACCAGGACCCACGGCCAGACGAAGGGCAAGTCCGGGTCCTGGTCCACCAACATGCAGATGAGCGGCCGGGAACTGCTGACGCCGGACGAGGTGCGCCGGCTGGACAACCGGTACGCCATCCTGCTCATCCGTGGCGCCGGGCCGGTCATGGATCTGAAATACGACCTCATGAAACACCCTGCTGTCCGCCACACCTCGCTGGACGGCGGGGCGCCCTACATCCATCATGGACAAACCTCTGCACCGGCGGTGACCGGCTTTGAACTCTTCCTGCCGTTTCCCGCCGATGACAACAACGAAGATAAGGAGAATGCAGCATGAACAACAAATTTGAGAAGCGGGCCAAGCGCGTCTATACCATGTTCGCCTGCCTTGTGCTGGTGACCGTTATGACCGTTTGCCCCGCCTTCGCCGCGGACGATCCGCTGTCGGTCGTGACCAATCTGAGCGACTTCATCTTTTCCCTCATCCGGGCCATCGGCCTCATCCTGCTGGGTTTCGGCATCCTGCAGATCGGCCTGTCCCTCAAAAGCCACGACCCCTCCCAGCGCGCCAACGGCATGCTGACCGTGGCCGGCGGCATCGTCATCACGTTCACGAAGGAGATCCTCACCCTCATCACCGGCTGAGTATGCGAAACGGGAGGGCGCGACTGCGCCCTCCCCTGATCTTCCCCAGGAGGTGAGTAAATGGGAAGTGGAAACTGGATCGTAGACAACTTAAATTCAGCCCTCGGCACCTGGAATGACAAGCTGACCGAGATCTGGACGCTGATCTCCACATCGCCGGAGGATTTCAAAGGCGGCGGGATCTGGGACGTCATCCTGAACATCCATGACGCACTGAAAGCCATCGGCTACGCACTGCTGGTGCTGTTCTTCGTGGCTGGTGTGGTCAAGACCTGCGGCAGCTTTACCGAACTGAGGCGCCCGGAGGTGGCGGTCAAGACCTTTGTCCGGTTCGCGCTGGCGCAGGGGGCCGTCACCTACGGCCTGGAACTGATGATGGCGCTGTTCAAGATTGCCCAGGGCGCGGTGTCCTCCATCATGGACGCCTCCGGCCTGACGGCCATGTCCGACACGGTCCTGCCGGACGAGATGGTGTCCATCATCGAGGACGTGGGTTTTCTGGAGAGCATCCCCCTATGGGCGGTGACACTGCTGGGTTCCCTGTTTATCTGGGTGCTGTCCCTGGTCATGATCCTGACCGTGTACAGCCGTTTTTTCAAACTCTACATGGCAACCGCCATCGCGCCCATCCCGCTGGCCAGTTTCGCGGGACAGCCCTCCAGCAGCATCGGCGTCTCGTTCGTCAAGAGTTACGCCGCCATCTGTCTGGAGGGCTGTATCATCGTTTTGGCCTGTATTATTTTCTCCCAGTTCGCCACAGCGCCGCCTGCCATCGCGGATGATACGATGGCGGCCGCCACCATCGTATGGAACTACGTTGGCGAACTGGTGTTCAACATGCTGGTGCTGGTGGGCGCGGTCAAGATGAGCGACCGGTTGGTGCGGGAACTGATGGGGCTGGGTTGATCTCAGAGATCATCCGTGTGGACGATGCCTCCGCCATTGCGCCCGGCCTCCCGTACCCGCTGGATGAAAATTTCCTCCCTGGCCTTATCGTGCCGACGCCGCTCTATCAGGCCGGACACCCTCCGCACCAGGGAGTATGCCCAGGACAGGAGCGTCAGCGCCAGCAGGACATACCAGATCACATTGGCCAGCGTGTAGTGGGAATAGTACCAATCGCTGAACAGTGTCGGCACCACCAGCGCGTACAGCAGCGGGATGGTCAGCCGGAACACCGCAGCCAGGCGGAATACGATGGACAGGAGCAGGATGCCCGCTCCAAACATGAAGTACATCATGGTCACGACCTCCTCTTGATAGTGGTTTGTGGCATGTTACCATACCCCGGCAGACATGGCAAGTGCCTGTCTGCCGATGATCCGACAATTTTGACCGGAGGTGAAAACAGATAGAAGTACGCATCAACAAAGAAGTCCGGAACTATCAGGAAAGCCTGTTTTTCGGGCTGTCGCTCCGCCAGCTCATCTTCGCGCTGCTGGCGGTGGCCGTCGCCGTGGGAACATACTTTGGCCTGCGCAATATCCTGGGGACCGGCGAGATCGGCTGGGTCTGCGTGCTCTGCGCGTTCCCCTTTGCCCTCGGCGGCTTCTTCCAGTACAACGGCATGACGCTGGAGCGTTTCCTCCTCGCCTATATCCGCACGGAATTTTTATATCCTCATCGGCTCATCTTCAAATCGGACAACCTCTATGCAGAACTCATGGAACGCTCGACGATAAAGGAGGTCCTGAAGATTGATTAAAACCCTGCAGAATACGCTCAAGCAGGACAAAGAGAAATTTACAGTCCCACGCTCTGTACAGGACGCCATCCCCATCCGCCGTATCTGGCCGGATGGGGTCTTTCAGTTTGGGAGCAAGTTCTCCAAGTGCATCCGCTTTTCAGACATCAACTATGCCATCGCCTCCAAAGAGGACAAGACGGCCATGTTCCTGAATTACTCTGAACTGCTCAACGCCCTGGACACCGGCTCCACCACCAAGATCACCATCAACAACAAGCGTATCAACCGGCGGAACTTTGAGAGTACCATCCTCCTGCCCACCCAGGGGGATTTCCTCGACGGCTACCGCGCCGAGTACAATACCATGCTTATGGATAAGGTGACCGATGCATCAAACAGCGTGGTGCAGGAACGGTATATCACAGTATCCACCCACAAGAAGAACATTGGGGAAGCGCGCACCTTCTTTGACCGTGTCACAAACGATATCACCAGCCGCCTCAACAAGCTGGATTCCCGCAGCGAGGAACTGGACGCGCTGGAGCGCCTGCGCATCCTCCACGACTTTTACCGTGTGGGGGAGGAAACCGAATTCCATTTCGACCTGAAGGATAGCATGCGGAAAGGGCATTCCTACAAGGACGCCATCTGCCCGGACAGCATGGAGGTCAAGAAGGACCACTTCGTCATGGGGGATAAGTTCGGGCGGGTGCTGTTCCTCAAAGAATACGCTTCCTACATCAAGGACTCCATGATCAACGAACTGACGGAACTGAACCGGACGCTCATGCTGTCCATCGACGTGATCCCCGTCCCCACGGACGAGGCGGTGCGGGAGATGCAGAACCGGCTGCTGGGCGTGGAGACCAACGTGACCAATTGGCAGCGCCGCCAGAACAGCAACAACAACTTCTCCGCCGTGGTGCCTTACGATCTGGAACAGCAGCGCAGGGAGACCCGTGAGATGCTGGATGACCTCACTACCCGTGACCAGCGGATGATGTTTGCTGTGGTGACGCTGGTACACCTGGCGGACAGCAAGGAGGAACTGGACAGCGACACGGAGACACTGCAGGCCATCGCCCGCAAGCACCTGTGCCAGCTCTCCACCCTGAACTGGCAGCAGGCGGAAGGGCTGGTGACCGCCCTGCCCCTGGGCCTGCGCCGCATCGACGCCCTGCGCACCCTGACCACCGAGGCGCTGGCCGTGCTCATGCCCTTCAAGGCACAGGAGATCCGGCACCAGGACGGCGTATACTACGGCCAGAACACCATCAGCAAAAACCTCATCCTCGCCAACCGCTGGGAACTGCTCAACGCCAACGGCTTCGTGCTGGGCGTGTCCGGTTCCGGCAAGTCCTTCACCGCCAAACGGGAGATGGTGGGGCTGGCGCTGGCCGCCAGGAACAGCGCGGACGGCATGCCGGACGATATCATCGTCATCGACCCGGAATCCGAATACCGGCCGCTCATCGAAGGGCTGGGCGGCGAGGTGATCGAGGTGTCCGCCACCTCGCCCAACCACATCAACGCTATGGATATGGAGCAGGGCTACGGCGACGGCGAGAACCCCGTGGTGCTCAAATCCGAGTTCCTGCTGTCCCTCTGCGAGCAGCTCATGGGCGCCGGCAAGCTGTCCGCCAAAGAGAAATCCATCATCGACCGCTGCGCCGCACAGTGTTACCGGGACTATATCCGTGGCGGGTACCAGGGGGCCGTCCCCACACTACAGGACTTCCACGCCGAACTGCTGCGCCAGCCGGAACCGGAGGCGCGGGATGTGGCGCTGGCCATCGAACTGTTCACCGAGGGCAGCCTGAACACCTTTGCCAAGCCCACCAATGTGGATACCAATTCCCGCATCCTCTGCTATGACATCCGGGACCTGGGCCGCCAACTCCTGCCCGTGGGCATGCTGGTGGTGCTGGACAGCATCTTCAACCGGATCATCCGCAACCGCCGGCAAGGGCGCAACACCTGGATCTACATCGATGAGATCTATCTACTGTTCCAGCATGAGTACAGCGCAAACTTCCTCTTCACACTCTGGAAGCGTGTGCGCAAATACCGCGCCTGCTGTACGGGCATCACGCAGAATGTAGACGACCTCCTGCAGTCCCACACCGCCCGCACCATGCTGGCCAACAGCGAATTCCTCGTCATGCTCAACCAGGCGGCGACGGACCGGACGGAGCTGGCGCGGCTGCTGAACATCTCAGACAATCAGCTCTCCTACATCACCAATGTGGAGTCCGGCTGCGGGCTGATCAAGTGCGGCAGCGCCATCGTACCCTTCCTGGACAACTTCCCCAAGAACCGGCTGTACCAGCTCATGACCACCAAGCCCTCCGACTCGGACAGCACCGGCGAGATGGGACGGGCCGCGTAGTGCGGCCCGCCTTTGAAGGGAGACGCGCCAATGGATAGGATCAGGGAAAAGCCCTCCGTTTCCAACACGATCCGGGAAAAGGCAAAGGCCGCGCCAAAGGAACTTGTCCACCGGGGGCTGGACGGCGGCGCCGAGCGCCTGCGGACGCAGCTCCGGGATACGGCCCAGCAGGGACGGCAGGATGGCTACGGCGGCGACCGGATTGAGGACACGGCCGCGGATGGCATGCGGCGCATGGAGCGCGGTGCGGAGAAACTCATCAAGGAAAGGAAAAAGAACCGTGCGGACGCCGGCAGGGACTCAGGCGGCAGCACACTCATCTATGATGATACGGGATCGGCTGCCCATGCCGGGGAGTGCGAAGCCGTTCCCCCGGAGAGGGGCAAGCCTGCCGGTCCCGGCAGGCTTGGCGCCGAGGCACGGATCAAGACAAAAGACGCATATATGCGCGCCCAGGAGGAAACGCCGGCCACGGCCCTGCCCCCGGAGCAGGCCCAGGGCGGGCAGCAGTTCATCAGGGAGCGCGGCAGAAAGGCCGCGCAGGAGACCGCCATACGGAAAGCCGGGCGTGGCCGCCTGGCAGCGGGCGATCCGGCAGCGCCTGCCGGGACAGCCGTTGGGAACAGGCATGGCGAAAAGGCACGGGCAGGCAGGGCCGGACACGACGGCGCCATGCCTGTGCGTCCGGCGCAGTCCCGGCCGGATGCCGCCGCGCTGCCAAAAGGGAAAACAGCAGGATCGGCGCCCGCTGTGAAAGCGGCGGGGCAGCCCGCGGCCATCTTACGTGCCAAGTCAACTGTTCACGCTCCCAGGCAGGTGATCCGCACAGCGGACCGCGCCGGGCACGCAGGGATCCAGACAGCCCGTGCCGGCGCCCAGACAGGACGCGCGGCTGCGCGGGCCGCCCGGAGCGCCAAATCCATGCGCGCGGCACAGCAGGCGGCACAGTACCGCCGGAGGGCAAAAGCCGTGGGCAGCGCCGCCAAAAAGGCCGCGGCAAACGCAGGAAAGGCCCTTCGCGCGATCCTGGCGGCGGCACGGAGCCTGATGGCGGCAGCGGCAGCCGGGGGCGCTGTCGTTCTGTCCCTGCTCATCGTGATCTGTCTTGTCGGCCTGCTGATCGCCTCGCCCTTTGGCATCCTGTTCACCAGCGAACCTGTGGATGGTACCGCTGTTGCCCTGAGCACGGCCATCGCCCAGATCAATGTAGAGTACACGCAGAAGCTAGACGAACTGCAGGCTGGGGAATATGACCAGATCATCATTGACAGCGCGCCGCCGGACTGGCGGGAGGTCGTGGCGGTGTTCGCGGTCAGGACCGCTGGCGTCAATGACGGCGTGGATGTGGTCACGCTGGACGCGGACCGGGTAGACCGGCTGAGGGCTGTGTTCTGGGATATGGTGTCCCTTTCGTCAGAGGTAGAAACCATTGAGCATGGGGACAGCGACCCGGATGACGATGTGGATGACAACTGGACGGAGACGATCCTGACGATCACGGTGACGGACAAGAGTCTGGATGAGATGCGGGACTTCTATTCCTTCACAGATGAGCAGAACAACATGCTGGACGAACTGCTGGATCATCTGGACTTGATCGGCGGGGCCATAGGGAACCTTGCCGTAACCGAGGCCAACGCCAAAGAACTGCTGGCCGCCCTGCCGGATAATCTGAGCGCCGAGCGCAGGGAGGTCATAGAGACCGCCTGCCAGCTGGTGGGCAAGGTCAACTACTTCTGGGGCGGCAAAAGCCTTGTGCTGGGCTGGGACTCCCGCTGGGGGACCACCATGCAGGTGACCGCGGCAGGCAGCTCCAGCACCGGGACATACCGGCCCTTCGGGATGGACTGTTCCGGCTATGTCGACTGGGTATTTTATAATGCCAGCGGCGGGGAGTACATCATAGGACATGGCGGAGGCGCCGCCAGCCAGCATGGGTACTGCGCCGCCATCTCATGGGACGAGGCGATGCCCGGCGACCTAGTATTCTACCCGGAGGACTCCCATGTGGGCATCGTAGGCGGCAGGGACGAGAGCGGTAATCTCCTCATCATCCATTGCGCCAGCGGATACAATAATGTGGTGATCACCGGCATTGAGGGGTTCGCCTCCATTGGCCGACCCGTGTATTTTCCGGCTGAATCTCACGAAAACAAAAACACATAGTCAATGGGCGCCGTGGGCGCCCCAATGAGAAACGGTGAGGGGCTGTCCGATGTCATGATCGAGCAGCCCCTTGCTTTTATTCTCCCAGCCACGCGGCCATATCTTTCATTTTCGCCAGTACGTCCGCCGGTCCCTCGATGCGGATGGCCCCGCCGAAGGTGAACACCCAGGCGAAGAAGGGCGGGCTGGGCGCCGCGTCCACCACGGCCCGGAAGTGTCTGGCGTCCACGATCTCTGTGCACACATCCTCCCCGAAACGGTCTATGACATTCTTCATGGCATGGTTCTCGCACAGCAGCGTCATCCGCTGGGTCTCATCGTGGTACATGCCAAAGACCTCCCGGACATAGCCTGCCGGGTCAAAGGATGGATCCGCTGTGTATTCCGCATCTGACTGCCGGATCCTCGTCATGCGGTCCACACGGAACTGCGCCAGTTTGCCGTGCTTTTGGGACCAGCCCACCGCATAGTAGAAATCCCGGTTCCAGATGAGGGCGTAGGGGCTGAACACATAGCGGTAGCCCTTGTGCTTCAGCACCTTCTCTTTTTTCGGCGTGTACTCATAATACTGGAAGGAGATGGCCTGCCTCATATGGATGGCGGTCTGGATAGCGTCAATGGCATAGTAGATGGCCTCGTTGTCCGGCTTGGTTGTACCCTCCATATAGACGGGGCGGTTCAGATGTCCCGCATTGTGGACGCTGGTAAGCCGGCCGAGCTTTTGGAGCAGGGCCGCACTCTTCTTCTCCGTGACAAGGTGGGAGGACGCCACAGCGTCCGCCAGCAGCTTCAGTTCCGGCAGTTCAAAAATACGGGAACCGATGAAGTAGCGGTTCTGTTTGCTTTTCACGCGGATAATATCGTGGCCGGCGTCCAGCAGGAGCCGGATATCTCCGTACACATTCTTCCGGTTGGCACGGATGCTCGCATCTTCCCAATATCTCAGGATATCCGCACCGGATACGAAATGGGTTTCATCCGTCTGTTCATACAGCAGCTTCAGCAGCAGGAGCAGGCGGCGTTGGTTATTGCTCGTCATAGGCGCCTCCTCATACGGAGAAAGGGGGACGGCGAACCGCTCCCCTCTCCTTTGCTCTCAATGATTCACTTTTCTGCGTACTGCTCACAAAACCGCGTGA
>DXBV01000017.1 GCA_019116345.1 Candidatus Allofournierella merdipullorum
TGGCCACCCAGGGACCGATGCCGCACAGCAGCATGCCCACCAGATACCACAGCAGCACGCTGGTGCCGTTCTCCTGGAAAGCCAGCCCATAGCGGGGAGCGTTGGCCGCCAGACGGTTGCCCAGCTTGTACTCCCAGTACAGGCCGTAGAAGCCGCAGGTGACGAAGCTCAGCAGGATGAAAGCCAGCAGGCCGCCGGTCTTTTCGCCGTCCTCGCGGCACATGGTGTTCGCATCGCGGGCGATGGAGTAGATGAAGTAGTAGCTGTAGATGCCGCAGGTGATGATGCTCAGCAGGATGTAGGCGATCAGGCTGCGGTTGGTCTGGATGCGCACGGCGGGATAACCGGCCGCCTGGGCCTGCGCCTGATACTGAGCGGCCTGGGCCTGCTGCTGGGCCTGATGGGCGTCATAGGCGCTCTTGG
Source organism: Candidatus Allofournierella merdipullorum (assembly GCA_019116345.1). GTDB lineage: Bacteria > Bacillota > Clostridia > Oscillospirales > Ruminococcaceae > Allofournierella_A > Allofournierella_A merdipullorum. The sequence continues at coordinate 424 of DXBV01000017.1, forward strand.
CGGAGGCGGCGGCCGCGCCGGCCTGCTGCTGGACCTCGCCCGCGCCCTTCTTCAGCGCGTCCATCAGAACGGCGAACTTGCCGGCGGGGTCGTTCATGATGGTCTTGTAATCGGGCGCCTGCTTCATCAGCACGAGGATGCCCCACACACCGCCCAGGCAGACAGCCAGCCAGAAAACGCAGCCCAACACGTCGCCGAAAGCACTCAGCAGCATGCGGAAGGTGAAGAACTGGTAGACGATGATGTTGATCAAGATGGACAGCACCCATCCCAGCAGATTGGAAACCAGGGCCAGCGCTGCGCCGCCGGCGATGCCGAAGGCGAGGGCGCTGGTGTTTTCCTTGGTGCGGCGGAAGGCCATCAGCAGAAGAGACAGCGCCAGCGCCAGATAGCCCACCAGACCGATCAGGTTGGCGGGGATATACAGCAGGGAGGCGAACTCCTGATAACCAAGCACCAGGCGCAGGTTGTTGAACACATAACCCACATGCTTCAGCGCAGTGATGACGCTGACCACCGCGCACAGGGAAGCAAAGATCTTCAGCAGAAGGTCATAACTCACGCCGCCGTTCGCGGGAGCCGCGCCGGCAGGCTGGGCCGGAGTGGGGGGAACCGGCGGCGGGCCGCCGACAGGCCCGTTCGCGGGGCCGTTCCCCGGAGTGGGCACCGGGTCGGGCAGGGGCATGGGGGCGGGCCCCTCCTCCTTGGGAGCGGGGTCAGCCACCGGGTCGGGCAGAGGCATGGGTGCGGGTTCCTCCGCCTTGGGGGCGGGGGCGGCTTCCGGCTCCGGCACAGGCAGGTCGAACACCAGCTCCGGCGCGGGCGGGGCCTCGGGCGCGGGGCCCGGCTCCACCACCAGCTCCGGTTCGGCAGCCGGCGCGGGCGCTTCGGGCTGAGGCGCCTGCTCCTGCACCGGCTCGGTCACAGGCTGGGCTGCGCCGCAGAAGGTGCAAAAGTTGCTGTTTTCGGGGATCTCTTTTCCGCATTGCTTGCAGATCATGGTCATTCCTCACTTTCCAAGCGGCAAAAGCCGCAGAATACGATGGAACAGCCCCGTTTCGGGGGCAAACACCACCACGCTGTCGGTGGGGTCCGCCAGACGCACGGCATACACCGCCACGAAGGCGATGCCTGCCGCCCACAGCAGGGCGCTCGTCAGGCGGCGGGGCAACCGGCGCCGAAAAAGGAACACCAGCACGCCCAGGGGGATCGTCCAGAACAGCGGGTGATAAGCAAAGGCTGCCGCCCAGTTGCCGGAGAGCACCTCCAGCCAGGCGCGGGTCATGCCGCACCCGGCGCAGGACACGCCGGTAATGGCTTTGATGGGGCAGCCCATGCCCAGAAAGTGCAGCGCCACATACAGCGCCGCAATGGCGGCCAGCGCGGCCAGGTCCTGCTTTTTCATCCTGCCGTCCCGGTCAGTTCTTCAGCGCCTGCATGGGAGCGGGGATGCGTCCGCCCCGGTCGATGAACACCTTGGGGCTGCAGGTGCTGATGGGCATGATGGGCGCATAGCCCAAAAGGCCGCCAAAATCCAGTTCTTCACCGGCGGTGCGGCCGATGGCCGGGATCACGCGCACGGCGGTGGTCTTGGTGTTCACCATGCCGATGGCCGCTTCGTCGGCGATGAGGGCGCTGATGACCTCGGCGGGGGTGTCGCCGGGGATGACCACCATGTCGATGCCCACGCTGCAAACGGCGGTCATGGCTTCCAGCTTCTCCATGCACAGGCTGCCCCGGCGCACGGCCTGGATCATGCCGTCGTCCTCGCTCACGGGGATAAACGCGCCGGACAGGCCGCCCACATGGTTGGAGGCCATCACGCCGCCCTTCTTCACCGCGTCGTTGAGCAGGGCGAGGGCGGCGGTGGTGCCGCACTGGCCGCAGCTTTCCAGGCCCATCTCTTCCAGAATGTTGGCCACGCTGTCGCCGATGGCGGGGGTGGGGGCAAGGCTCAGGTCAACGATGCCGAAGGGCACGCCCAGTTCTTTGGCGGCCAGATTGCCCACCAGCTGGCCCATGCGGGTGATCTTGAAGGCGGTGCGCTTGATGAGCTCCGCCACCTCGTCCAGGGGGGCGTCCTTGGGCAGCTTCGCCAGCGCCGCGCGCACCGCGCCCGGGCCGGAAACGCCCACGTGGACCACGCAGTCCGGCTCGCCCACGCCGTGGAAGGCGCCCGCCATGAAGGGGTTGTCCTCCGGCGCGTTGCAGAACACCACCAGCTTGGCAGCGCCCATGCACTGGTTGTCGGCGGTGGCCTCGGCGGCCGCGCGCACCACCTGGCCCATCTTCTTCACCGCGTCCATGTTGAGGCCGGTCTTGGTGGAGCCGATGTTCACGCTGCTGCAAACGATGTCGGTCTCGGCCAGCGCCCGGGGAATGGCCTCGATGAGCCGCTCGTCGCCGGCGGAAAAGCCCTTATGTACCAGCGCGCTGAAGCCGCCGATGAAGTTCACGCCCACCGCTTTGGCCGCCTTGTCCAGAGCCTTGGCGTAGTCCACCGGGTCGGCGTCGGGGGCACTGGCCAGCAGCATGGCGATGGGGGTCACGCTGATGCGCTTGTTGATGATGGGGATGCCGTAGTCGCTGCTGATCTTTTCCACCACCGGCACCAGGCGGGCGGCGCGGGTGGTGATTTTATTATAGATCTTCTCGCAGGCGCGTTTGGGGTCGGGGTCGGCGCAGTCCAGCAGGCTGATGCCCATGGTCACGGTGCGCACGTCCAGGTTTTCGGCGGAGATCATGTTGATGGTCTCCATGATGTCGCGGGTGTTGATCATGCTCATTGAAACTGCCTCCCGCTCAAATGTGATGCATCGCGTCGAACACTTCTTCGCGGGTCAGATGCAGCTCCATCTGCATCTCGGCGGCCACCTTGTCCAGCCGGCGGCGCACCTCGTCCATGGGCTGGTCGCATTTTTCCAGATTCACCAGCATGATCATGCAGAACATCTGCTGCATGATGCTCTGGGTCACGTCTTCGATGTTGATGTTCAGCTCGGCGCAGACCTGGCTGACCTTGGCGACAACGCCCACGGTGTCACGGCCCACAACGGTGATAACGGCTCTCATTCTCTTCTTTCCTCCCTTATTGCCCCGGGCACGGATTTGCCGCGCCGTACAGGTTACGCTCATTATATCAGATTTTGAGCTCTTTTTGTTTACTTTGATGAAGTTTTTTTTTATAATTAAAGGCAAACCGCAATCAAAACAAGGAACCGAGGTAGTGAATATGGAACGTTTGCTGCAACTGCTGGAAGAAAACGCACGCCTGTCGGTGGAGGATCTGGCCGCTATGCTTTCCGCCACGCCGGAACAGGTTGCCGCAAAAATGGACGAGTACACCAAGAGCGGTGTCATCCGTGGCTACAAGGCCCTTGTGGACTGGGAAAAGCTGAACGCCGACCGGGTCAAGGCCGTCATCGAGCTGCGGGTGCGCCCCAAGAAGAGCCACGGTTTTGACGAGATCGCCTCTGCCATCGCCTGCTACGACGAGGTGCAGAGCGTCCTTCTGATGAGCGGCGGCTACGACCTGCAGCTCATCCTCACCGGCCGCAGCTTCCAGGAGATCGCCCTCTTCGTGGCCAAGCGCCTGGCCCCCATGGACGACGTGCTGTCCACCGCCACCCACTTCGTGCTGCGCACCTATAAAAAGGACGGCGTGCTCTACGGAGACGAGGAAACGGACGAGAGGGAGTGGGCCACGCTGTGATGAACTATGAGAAAGTGATCGCGCCTGCCGCGGCGGCCATGCGCCCCAGCGGCATCCGCAAATTCTTCGATCTGGCCGCCGAGATGGAGGGCTGCATCAGCCTGGGCGTGGGCGAGCCGGACTTCAAGACCCCCTGGCGCATCCGGGACGCGGGCATCCGCAGCCTGGAAAAAGGCCGCACCAGCTACACCGCCAACGCCGGCCTGAAAGAACTGCGCAATGAGATCGCCGCCTATATGAAGCGGCGCTTTGGTTTGGAATACACCGACCCCATGCACGAGGTGCTGGTCACCGTGGGCGGCAGCGAGGCCATCGACATGGCCATCCGCAGCCTGGTGGCCCCCGGCGACGAGGTCATCATCCCCGAACCCTGCTTTGTGTGCTACCAGCCCATCACCACCCTCACCGGCGGCGTGCCGGTGCCGGTGCCGCTGAAGGCGGAGAACGAATTCCGCCTCACCGCCGAGGAGCTGAAGGCGGCCATCACCCCCAAAACCAAGCTGCTGGTGCTGCCCTTCCCCTGCAACCCCACCGGCGCGGTGATGGAGCGGGAGCATCTGGAGGCCATCGCCCAGGTGCTGCGGGGCACCGACATCATGGTGCTGTCGGACGAAATTTACGCCGAGCTGAACTACGGCACCGAGCGCCATGTGAGCATCGCCAGCCTGCCGGGCATGGCCGAGCGCACCATCGTGGTGAACGGCTTCTCCAAGGCCTTTGCCATGACCGGCTGGCGTTTGGGCTACGCCTGCGGCCCCGCGCCCATCATTAAAATCATGACCAAGCTGCACCAGAACTGCATCATGTGCGCCCCCACCACCAGCCAGTACGCCGCGGTGGTGGCCATGCGGGAGTGCGACGACGAGATCGAGCGCATGCGCCGGGAGTACGACGTGCGCCGCCGCCTCTTGGTCAAGCGCTTCAACGACATGGGCCTTGCCTGCTTTGAGCCCAAGGGCGCGTTTTATGTGTTCCCCAGCATCCAGTCCACCGGCCTTTCCAGCGCCGAGTTCTGCGAAAAATTGCTCTACAGCCAGAAAGTGGCCGTGGTGCCCGGCACCGCCTTCGGCGATTCCGGCGAGGGCTTCGTGCGGGTGAGCTACGCCTATTCGGTGGCCCACCTCACCGAGGCGCTGAACCGCATCGAGCGCTTTTTGGAGGAGCTGCGCGCCCATGGATGAGCGTGTGTTCTTTGCCGCCGCGCCGGGCTATGACCAAAACACGGTGGACGCCGCCGTGGAGCGGCTGTTCGGGCAGCTGCCCGCCGCCGCGCTGCTGGCCCCGGGCAAAAAGGTGCTGCTGAAACCCAACCTTCTCTCCGGTACCGCCCCCGAAAAGGCGGTGACCACCCACCCGGCGGTGGTGGCGGCGGTCATCCGCGCCGCGAAGCGCCGGGGCGTGGCCGCCTGTGACATCACCGTGGCCGATTCCCCCGGCGGGCCCCATGCCTCCGGCCTCGTCAAGTCCGCCTGGAAGGTCAGCGGCATCGCCGCCGTCTGCGCCGAAGAGGGAGTCAACCTCTACACCGGCACCGCCAGCGGCGAGGCCCCCAAAGCTGAAGGGGCAAAGCGCCGCTTCACTTTGCTGGAGCCGGTGCTGGCGGCGGACGTCATCATCGACCTGCCCAAGTGCAAGACCCACATGATGACCGGCCTTTCGGCGGCCACCAAGAACCTCTTCGGCTGCATCCCCGGCCTGCAGAAGGCCGAATGGCACATGCGCTGCCCGAAAAAAGAGGATTTCGGCGATATGCTCGTCGACCTGCTGCTCACCGTGAAACCCTCTTTCGCCGTGCTGGACGGCATCGTGGGCCACGAGGGCAACGGCCCCAGCGGCGGCAGCCCCCGGCCTCTGGGCTTTCTGGCGGCGGCGGAAAACCTTTTGTCCATGGACCTGGCCCTCTGCGTTATGCTGGGCCTTGCGCCGGAAAGCGTGCCCTACCTTGCGGCGGCTCAAAGGCGGGGCCTTTGCCCCGCGTCCTTCGACCCGGCCCTGGCGGCAGGGGAGACGGCGCTGTTCGCGCCGATGGAAAACTTCCGCCTGCCGGACTCCTGGCGCAAGATGAATTTTTCCGACTCCGCACCCCGGGCGGTGCGCTGGGCGGTGCCCGCGGTGGAAAAGTGGGTGGCGCCCCGGCCTCAAATCGCCCGGGCGCGGTGCATCGGCTGCGGCCGCTGTGCCGAAATATGCCCTCAGCACACCATTGAGGTCAAAAACAAAAAGGCACGCATCAAGCCCAAAGACTGCATCCGCTGCTTTTGCTGCCACGAGGTCTGTCCGGTGCAGGCCATCGACACAAAGCGGTTTTTCCTTTTCAAAAAACTGTGAGGTGAACGCGCCATGAAACAGGTCACTGTGCTGGCCCCGGCCAAACTCAACCTGACGCTGGACGTCACCGGCCTGCTGCCCGGCGGCTACCACGCGCTGGACATGATCATGCAGGCCATCACCCTCCATGAGCGGGTCACCCTGCGCAAAAGCCGGGACCTTATCCTGCGGCTGCCGGGCAGCCGTGTGCCTCCCAACGAAAAGAACACCGCCTACAAAGCGGCCCTGGCCTTCTTCCACTACACCGGCCTGCTGGCGGGGGTAGAGATAGAAGTGCGCAAGGTCACGCCGGTGCGGGCGGGGATGGCGGGCGGCAGCGCCGACGCCGCCGCCGTGCTGGTGGGCCTGAACGCCCTCTACGACGCCCGCCTTTCCATGAGCGAACTCTGCGCCATCGGCGCACAGCTCGGGGCGGACGTTCCCTTCGCCCTGCTGGGCGGTACCTGCCGGGTGCAGGGCAAGGGCGACCTTCTGCGTCCGCTGCCTCCCTGCCCGGACTGCCGCTTTGTGGTGGCCATGCCCAGCGTGGGGGTGAGCACCCCCGCCGCCTTTGCCGCCTACGATGAAGTGGGCAGCACCGTCCACCCGGACGGCGAGGCCGCCGAGGCCGCCGTGCGCGCGGGGGACCTGGACGCTCTCTGCGCCGCCATGGGCAACGCTCTGGAGGAGTGCAGCGGCGCGAAGGAGACCCCCCATATCAAGGAACTGCTGCGGCAGAACGGCGCGAAGCAGGCGCTGATGACCGGAAGCGGTGCGGCGGTGTTCGGCGTGTTTGACGACCCCGAACGGGCCGAAGCCGCCCGGGCCGCCCTGGCAAAGGAGTACCGCCAGGTGTATCTGGCCGCCCCCGACCGGGGCGGCGCGCGGGTGCTTCCTGCGCCGAAACACCGGGGCTGAATAAAACGCAAAAAACACGTCTATACTTTTGGCAGATGTTACCAAAAGGAAGGACGTGTTTTTTTGTTTGCAAAGTTTCATCTTCGCCTCAGCCGCCGGGCGGTGCTGGAGTTCAGCGCGGGGCTGGGCCTTTTCTTCGCGGTGGTGCTTACCTGTTGGATGTCCAGCTTCTGCGCCCTGGCCGACGAGGTGCGGGCGAACACCCTGCGGCTGCATGTGCAGGCCAATTCCGACTCCGAGGCCGACCAGGCTCTGAAACTCATCGTGCGGGACGCGGTGCTGGAGGAGATGGGGCCGGTGTTCGCCGCGGCCGAGAGCGAGGCCCAGGCGGCGGCCATCGCGGAAGAGTCCCTGCCTCAGCTGCAGGCCTGCGTGGAGCGCACCCTGCAAGAGCAGGGCAGCGGCCTGTCCGCCCGGGTCTATCTCACCGAGATGTACTTCGACACCACCTATTATGAGGACTTCACCCTGCCCGCCGGGGTCTACGACGCGCTGCGGGTGGAGCTGGGGGCCCACGCGGGCAAAAACTGGTTCTGCGTGCTCTATCCCGGCCTGTGCCTGCCTGCCGCGGGCGAGGCGGCGGTCTACCCCACCGAGGCCCAGCAGAATCTGGTGGAAGCGCCCAAGGTGGAGGTGCGTTTCGCGGCTCTGGAGTGGCTGGAGCACCTCACCGGCGGGGCGAAACACTGAGCGGATGGCACGTTCCCGCATCCCGGCGCATACAATGGGGCCAAGGAGGGATGCGATTTATGGCACAGATCAATCAGGCCGGCGTCACCGCGATGCCGCCCTATTTCGGCACAGTTTTGAGGAATGGTTCGTCCGGGCCGGACTGCGCGCAGGTGCAGACCTGGCTCAACGGGGTGCACAGCCGATGGCCCCAGGTCCCGTCGGTGACGGTGGACGGCAAATACGGCAACAACACCGCCAATGCGGTGAAGGCGTTCCAGACGCTGGCGGGCATCACCGCCGACGGCCAGGTGGGCTCCACCACCTGGAACGCCCTCTACGGCGAGTTCGCCGACATCCGCGGCGCGGGGGAGGTCTTCTGCGGCATCACCGCCCGCTCCGGCAACAAGGGCGCGGTGGTCAAGAGCATGCAGCAGAAGCTCATCCGCATCCGCCAGGTCTACACCGCCATTTCGTCCATCAGCGCGGACGGGGCCTTCGGCAATGCCAGCTCCGGGGCGGTGAAGCAGTTCCAGCGTCAGTTTGCCCTGACCATCGACGGCTCCTTCGGCCGCAACACCTTCGCCGCCTTGGCCAAGGTCTACGGTCAGGTGATGGCGGGCACGCCCACCCCGGTGCTGCCCCGCTATCCGGGCCTTTTGCAGCGGGGGAGCACCGGCGACTCGGTGCGCTGCGTGCAGAGCTACCTGTCCGCTTTGGGCGGCACCGTGCCCAAGGTGACCATCGACGGCCAGTACGGCAGCGCCACCACCGCGTCGGTGCGCTCCTTCCAGCGGCTGGCCCGCCTTACCGAGGACGGCAAGGTAGGCCCCGCCACCTGGAGCGGCCTTGTGATGGCCTTCAACCGCACGCTGTAAAAAAGGATGGCCCCGCCGGTCAAGCGACCGGCGGGGCCTGCTTTTTTAAAAATCCCAGTCGTCGAAGACTTCGCCCTGCGCCTCTTCGCCGCAGTTGCAGAAGGCTTCGTCCTGCCATTCGCCCAGCGGGTCAAGGCCCAGCGCCTCGTCCAGCGCCGCCTCGTATTCCCGGGCAAGGGCACGCTCCTCGCGGCTGCCGGTCAGCGCCGCTTCTTCCAGAAGCTGCGCCAGTTCCGCCGCTTCGCCCTGTTCCGCCAAACGCCAGGCCAGCGTTTCGGGGTCTGCTTCCCCTTCGGCCAGCCCCCAGCGCCCCGCAAGGGCGGTGAGATTTTGCCGCAGCGTCATGTTACCGCCTCCTTCGGGTCCGTTTCGTAAAGCTGCACATTGGAGCTGTTCTTGCCGGCGGGGCGCACGCCGGGCAGTTTGCCGCCCCGCACCAGATGGTAAAACGTTCGGCCCAGCGAAAGCTTGAGCCCCCGGTCCAGCGTTTTCCAGTCGTCGCACAGGCTCATCACGGCAAAGGGCTGCCCCGCCGGCTGGGCAGCCGCCCGCTGTTTCAGCGCTTCAAAGCGCTCTATGAATACCTGCTCGCACAGCGGAAACTGTTTGACGCACTGGGCCAGCGGCAGCCCGTGCTCTTTGGACAGCTTTTTTGCCAGCGCGTGCTCCTCGTCGGTGAGGGTCACAGAGACGATCACAGACACAAAAACACCTCCTGTGTTCCATTCTGATGATTAGTGGAAATTGCTCTTCTCTGATTATACGCAAAAATCAGAGAAGAGTCAAGAGAAAGGCCCCGCCGGTTTTCGCCGGCGGGGCTTTTGCGTTTCAAGCTTATTCCTTCGGCCCGAGGCCCAGCGCGTCCATCTCGCCGCGCATGCCCTCGATGCACAGGCCGATGACCTCGGAAAGATCCATGCCCAGCATGTCGCAGCCCTGCTGGATGACCGCGCGGTCGATCTTGGCGGCAAAGCGCTTGTCCTTGAACTTCTTCTTCACGCTGGAAACTTCCAGGTCGGAGATGCCGCCCGGACGCATGCGGGCGGTGGCGCCCACCAGACCGGTGAGCTCGTCCACGGTGAACAGGCTCTTTTCCATATCGGTCTCGGGCTTCACATCGGTGCAGAACTCCCACCCGTGGGACAGGATGGCGCGGATGCTCTCCTCGTCCACGCCGGCGGCGCGCAGGGGCTCGGCGGTGTGGTGCAGGTGCTCTTCGGGGAACTGCTCGTAATCGTAGTCGTGCAGGTAGCCCACCGCTTTCCAGTACTCCTCGTCCGCGCCGAAGTGGCGGGCCATGGCGCCCATGGCGGCGCTCACGCCGATGGCGTGCTCGAACAGGTGGTCCTCGGTGGTGGTGCTCGCCAGCAGTTGGCGGGCGGTCTCCATGGTAAGTCCGGGCATGAATGACGACCTCTTTTCCGTAGGTTTTTCACCATTATAACCCGCCCGGTCAAAAAATGCCAGAGGAAAAACGCGCCCCGGTGGACAAGCCGCCCCTTTCTGCGTATCATAAAAACAGACATCTTTTTCGCAGGGAGGGAGCAGCCATGCTGCAGCTGGTTTTGGGCCCGTCGGGCAGCGGCAAATCGAATTATCTGCTGGAGCGCATCGAGGAGCGTGCCCGAGCCGGGCAGCGCAGCCTGCTGCTGGTGCCGGAACAGTTCACCTCCAGCACCGAGAGCCGCATCTACGCCCGTCTGGGCGACGAATATTCCGGCCGGGTGGAGAGCTACAGCTTCACCAGCCTTGCGGAAAAACTGCTGAATCTCTACGGCGGCGCGGCGGTGCGCACCCTCACCGACGCGGGCCGGGCGGTTCTGGTGCGCCGTGCGCTGGAATCCATGGGCGACGCGGTGCACTACTACAGCCGCCACCGGCGCAGCACCGCCTTCTGTGAAAAGTGCGCCGAGACTCTGAACGAGCTGAAAAGCGCCGGCGTGAGCGCCGCCCAGCTGGAGCAGCTGGCGGAGGGCGCCGGCCCCTCGGGGGAGAAACTGCGGGAGCTGGCGGGGGTCTACGCCGCCTACCAGGCCCTGCTGGAGGGCGCGGCCATGGACCCCACCGACCGGGTGGCCGCCGCAGCCGAGCGCCTTGAGCCGGACTTTTTCGCCGATGCGGCGGTGTTCATCGACGAGTTCGACACCTTCAACGCCCCCAAGCGCCGGATGCTGGAGCGGATGCTCCAGTGCGCGCCCTCCATCACGGTGGCCCTGTGCGCCGACGGTCTGGAGGACCGGGAGGGCGGCCTTGGCCTGTTCAGCGGGGCCAAAAAGATGGCCGGGGCGCTGCGGGCCATGGCCCGGGAAAACGGCGTGGCGGTGGCCTCGCCGGTGATTTTGACTGAGGATAAACGCCACAAAAACGCCCCCGACCTGGCCCGGCTGGCGGCGCTGCTGGCAGGGGCGGAGCCGGAACCCGGCCCCGCCGACCCGGCGCAGCTCACCCTGCTGCGGGCGGAGGACCGCCAGACCGAAGCCAAACTTGCCGCCGCCGCGGCGGCAAAGCTGGCCCGGGCGGGCGTGCCTTACAGCAAGATGGCGGTCATCTGCCGGGACGCCTCCCAGTACCTGGCCGCTGTGCGCTACGAGTTCCGGCTGGCGGGCATCCCCCTCTTTTTTGACGAGCCGGCCAGCGCCGAGCACGCCGCGCCCCTGCGGCTGGTGAAGGCGCTGCTGAGCCTGCTGCGCCGGGGCGTCTCCACCGAGACGGTGCTGGCGGTGGCCAAGACCGGCCTGACCAGCCTTTCCGAGGCCCAGCTCTGCGCGCTGGAAAACTACGCCTACACCTGGCAGCTCTCCGCCGCCCAGTGGCAGCAGCCCTTCACCCTCTCGCCGGCGGGCTTCGGGGGCGAGATGCGCCCCGCCGAGGCCGAACAGCTGGCGCTGGCGGAGTCCGCCCGGCAGGCGCTGGCGCCGCTGCTGGCAAACTTTGCCTTGGCGGCGCGCAAAAAGCCCGCCGCCGCTTTGTGCGAGAGCCTTTACCGCACCATGCTGGCCCTGGGCGCGGAGGAAAAACTCACCGCCTCCGCCGCGAAATTGAAGGAGGAAGAGGGCATCCCCGCCGCCGAGGAGGCGGTGCGGGTGTGGGATCTGGCGGCGGACCTTCTGGACCAGATGGCCCTGCTGCTGGGGGAGGAGACCCTGCCCCCCGCCGAGTACGGCGAGCTGTTCGACCTGCTGGCCCGCACCACCGATCTGGGCCACATTCCCCAGAGCCTGAACGCGGTGATCTTCACCACCGCCGGGCGGATGCGGCTGGACGAGCCGGACTACTGCTTTGTGCTGGGCCTGGGGGAAGGGGAGTTCCCCGCCGCCCCCGGCGACCGGGGCCTGCTCACCCACGCCGAGCGTGACGCCCTCATCCGCCAGGGGGTGGAGATGCCCGACTGCTTTGAAAACCGCATGGTGCGCGAGCAGGTCTGCTTTTACAAAGCCCTCACCGCCGCCTCCAAAGGCGTGTGGATGAGCTGGGCTTCGGGCCCGGCGGCCCTGCCCATGACCAGCGCTCTGACCGAAGCGAAGGCCTGTCTTGACCCCGCCGCCCCCGCGCTGGAAACGGCAGACCTGGCCGCCACCCCCGCCGCCGCCCTGGACCTTCTGGGCGAAAGCTGGGACGCCCAAAGCCCCGCCACCGCCGCCCTCTTCGCGGCGGTGGAAGGCAGCGAAGCGGGCAAAGCCGCCCTGGCCCCCCTGCGCCGGGCGGTGAGCCGGGAGCCCTTCGCCGTGCAGGACACCGGGGCCATGCACCGCCTGCTGGGGGACCACATGCGCCTTTCTCCCAGCCGGATGGAGCGGTATTATTCCTGCCCCTTCGCCTATTTCCTGGAGTATGTGCTGGGGGCGCGGCCCCGCAAGCAGGCGGCCCTCACCGCCGACCAGACCGGCACGCTGGTGCACTACATTCTGGAACAGGCCCTGAAGCGGGCGGGGGAGGACTTTGTGGACCTCTCGGAGACGGAGCTGGCGGAACTTGCCGCCGCCGTGGCCCGGGAGTATGTGGCCGCCAACATGCCCGGCGCCGGCGCCCGCTTTGAGTACCTCATCCGCCGGCTGCAAAAGAGCGCCGCGGCCCTGCTGGCCTTCATTCAGGCCGAGCAGCGGCAGGGCTCTTTCCGCCCGGTGGCCTTCGAGCTGGGCATCGGCGACGGGCCGGAGGCGGTGCCCTCGGTGGTGCTCACCACAAAGACCGGCGAGACGGTGCGGATGGTGGGCAAGATCGACCGGGTGGACGCCTGCCGTGAAGGCGGCAAGACCTGGCTGCGGGTGGTGGACTACAAGACCGGCAGCAAGGAGTTCCTGTTGGAGGACGTGCGCCGGGGCCTGAACTGCCAGATGCTGGTGTATCTGTTCACCCTGGTGCGCAATGCCGGCGACAAATTTGAAAACCCCGCCCCGGCGGGGGTGCTCTACCTGATGGCCGACCCGGCCCCCGCCCGCGGCGACCGGGCCGAGGCCGCCCAGGGGCTGGACTACAAGGTGGAAGGCGTGGTGGTGGGCGAGCCGGAAGTGCTCTCCGCCATGGACAGCGCCGCCACCGGCCTCTATGTGCCGGTGCGTTTTGACAAGGCGGGCCAGCCGCGCCTGGGCGAGGCCCTCACCTCGGTGGAGGAGCTGGCAAAGCTGCAAGGGGAGCTGGACGACCTGGTGGTGAAGATGGCGGAGGAACTCTACGCCGGAAAGATCGCCGCCGAGCCGCTGGCCGCTGGCCGAAAACAGGAGACCCACTGCCGCTTTTGCGATTATCGCAACGTCTGCCGCCGGCAGGAATGAAAGGGGGAAGGAAAGATGCAGTTCACCAAAGACCAGCAGACCGCCATCGACCACGAGGGCTCGGCGCTGCTGGTGAGCGCCGCCGCGGGCAGCGGCAAGACTGCTGTTCTGGTGGAGCGGGCGGTGCGCCTGCTCACCCGTGAGCAGGACCCCGTGCCCGCCGACAAGCTCCTCATCGTCACCTTCACCCGGGCGGCGGCAGCCAGCCTGCGGGCAAAACTGGCCGCACGCCTGGCAGACGAGCAGCGCAAACAGCCCGGCTCCGCCTGGCTGCGCCGCCAGCGGATGCTGCTGCAGCGGGCCAGCATCGGCACCATCGACTCCTTCTGTTTGCAGCTGGTGCAGACCCACTTCGGAAAACTGGACATCCCCCCGGATTTTTCCACCGCCGACGGGCCGCAGCTGGCCCGGCTGCGGGCGGGGGCGCTGGCCGACGCGCTGGAAAACGCCTACACCGACCCGGACTTCTGCGCTTTTGCCGACCTTTACGGCAAAAGCCGCAGCGACAAACAGGCCGCCCGAGTGCTGGAACAGCTCTATGACTTCCTCTCCAGCATGCCCTTCCCGGAGGAGAGCCTGGAAAAACTGGCCGCCGACTGGGCCGGGGACGGCCCGCTGGACGCCACCGCGTGGGGCAAAGCCCTGCGGGCCGAAGGGCTGCGGGGAGCACAGTGCGCCCTTTCGCTGGCGCTGGAAAATCTGGCCGAGGCCGAGGAGGACGGCGAGCTGGGCAACTACCTGCCCGCTTTGCAGAGCGATGTGGACGCCGCCCGGGCGGTGGAGGCCGCCGTGGCCTCGGCGCCCTGGAACGACATTCTGGAGACCTTCCGCGGGCTTGCGTATCAGCCCCTCAAGGCGGTGCGGGGCTACAAGGGCTGCTCCATGGAGCGCATCAAGGCCCGGCGGGAAATTTTGAAAAAGATCTTCGGCCGCCTGCAGGAGACGGTGTTCGTCTGCACCGAGGAGGAGTTCGCCGCCGACCGGGCCGCCGCCGCGCCGCTGGTGGCCGCGCTGGTGCGGACGGAGCAGGACTTCATCCGCCGCTTCTGGCAGGCCAAGGCGGAGGAAAAACTGCTGGAATTCAGCGACGTGGAGCATCTGGCTCTGCGCCTTCTGCAAACGCCGGACGGGCAGCGCACCGAGTTGGCGGCTCAGCTGTGGCGGGAGTACGCGGCGGTGATGGTGGACGAATACCAGGACACCAACGCCCTGCAGGACGCCCTCTACGCCGCCCTTGCCGCCCCGAACGGGGAGAACCTGTTCTTCGTGGGCGATCTGAAGCAAAGCATCTACCGCTTCCGTCAGGCGGACCCGGAGGTGTTCCGGGACAAGCTCTCCCGCTACGCCCCCTACGGCCAGCCCGGCCCCCAGAAGGTCTTTCTGGACGCCAACTTCCGCAGCGCCCCGGGGGTCATCGACGGGGTCAACGCCATCTTCGAGGCGGTGATGAGCGGCGAAGTGGGCGGCGTGGACTACGGCCCCGGCGAAAAGCTGGTGCCGGGTCTGGGCGATCTTTCAGCCTACGGCGGCTACGCCGGCGGGTGCGAAGTACAGGTTCTGGAGGGCGGCGGCCCCGCCGCCGAGGCGGCCTTCATCGCCCGCCGCATCCGGGAACTCACCGACCCCGCCTCCGGCTTCACCGTGCGGGGAGAGACGGGCGAAAGGCCCGCCGCTTACGAGGATTTCTGCATCCTCACCCGCAGCCGCTCCAATTTTGATATCTACGCCGACGCGCTGGAGGCCGCGGGCATCCCGGTCTATGTGGACCGGGCCGAAAACCTGCTGGACGCCCCGGAGGTGCGGGTGCTGGCCAGCCTCGTCCGGGTGCTGGACAACCCCGCCCAGGACGTGCATCTGGCGGCGGTGATGCTGGGCCTCGCGGGCTTTGAACCGGACGATCTGGTGCGGCTTCGCACCCTGCGGCCCCAGGGCAGCTTCTACGGCGCGGTGAGCGCCGCCGCCGAGGAAAAGACCGCCGCCTTCATGGACTGGCTGCGGGGGTTGCAGCGGCTGGCCCAGACCCTGCCGGTGGACCGGCTGATGGAAGAAATTTTCCTGCGCACCGGCTGCCTTGCCGCCGCCGGCGCCATGGAGGAGGGGCAGGCCCGGCGGCAGAACCTGCGCCGCTTTGCCGCCTTCGCCGCCGACTGCGGCAAAAACGGCCTGGCCGGCGTGGTGCGGGCCATGGACGCGGCTCTGGCCGAGGGCGGCGTGCCCGGCCCCGAACAGGGCCAGAGCCGCCCGGGCTGTGTCACCATCATGACGGTGCACCGCTCCAAGGGGCTGGAATTCCCGGTGGTCATCGCCGCCGGGCTGGACCGCCCCTTCAACCGGGAGGACCTCATCGCTCCGGTGGTGCTCCACCCCCGGCTGGGACTGGGCCTCACCCTGCGGGCCGGCACCGGCGGCACCTACACCACCGCCGCGTTGCGGGCGGTGCAGGCCGCCCAGACGGCGGACGCCGTCAGCGAGGAGATGCGGGTGCTCTATGTGGCGGCCACCCGCGCGCGGGACCGGCTGCTGCTCACCATGAGCCTGAAAAACCCGGACAAGGCGCTGGAGCGGCTGGCCGCCCAGCTCACCGCCGGGGGCCTGTGCCGGCCCTATCTCTTGCAGCACTGCGCCAGCCGGGCGGACTGGGTGCTGCAGGCCCTGCTCACTCACCCTTCCGCCGGATGCCTGCGGGGGCTGGTGAACGCGCCGGTGCCGGCCCGCGCCCGGCCGCTGGGCCACACGCTGACGGTGGCCTTCCAGCCGGCGGAGGAACCTGCCGAATCCCTTCCGGCGGCCGCGGGCCTGCCCGCCGCCGCCCCGGACGCGGCCCTCGCCGCGGCGCTGGCCCAGCGCCTTGCCTGGCACGACCCGGCCGCGGCGCTGCAGACGGTGCCCGCCAAGGTCAGCGTCACCGCCCTGGCCCACACCGAGGAGGAACTGACCCCCGCCCGCCCGGCCTTCATGTACAAAGAGGGCCTCACCGGCGCGGAACAGGGCAGCGCCCTCCACGCCTTTTTGCAGCACGCGGATCTTGCCGCCGCGGCCCAGGACCCGGAAGGGGAGGGCCGCCGCCAGCTGGAGAAAAAACTTTTGGCCGCCGAGCAGCACCGCAGCCTGCCCTGGGCGCAGCTGCGCCGCTTTTTCGAAAGCGACGCCTTTGCCCGGATGCGCGCCGCCGAAAGCCTTCTGCGGGAGTACGCCTTCATCACCTCCGTCCCCGCAGAACAGCTCTCGCCCGGGGCCGCGGGCCGCGGCGCGCGGGTGCTGGTGCAGGGCGTGGCGGACGTGGTGCTGGAATTTGAAAACCATCTGGAGATTCTGGACTACAAGACCGACCGGGGCAAGGACGAGGCCCGGCTGGTCAGCGCCTACGCCGCCCAGCTGCGGATGTACGCGGCGGCCATCGGGCGGCGGTTTGCAAAGCCGGTGACAAAGCTCACGCTCTACAGTTTTGCCCTGGGGCGGGAGATCGACGTGCCGCTGGGCTGATTTTTTTCAAAAACCGCTTGACACAGCCTCCCGGGCGTGGTAAGCTATTCGGGTAAAGAAAGCAGCTGACGGTTTGCCGCCGCGCTCACCTTGGGGCCTTCCGGGCCCGGGTCAACATGCTCTGCCGCACTTTGGGTGCGGTGTGTCTTGTGTGTTCGCGCGGCTGCCATGACCTGGCGGCCGCGTTCATTTTTCCGGGCAAATGATATGGGGGTGTATCCAAATCGCTACCAACGGCAAAAAAGAGATCGAGATCAACGAGGCCATTCGTGACAGGGAAGTTCGCCTGATCGGCGCAGACGGCAGCCAGCTGGGCGTTATGTCCGGCCGGGAGGCTCTGCGGCTGGCGCAGGAGCAGGACCTGGATCTGGTGAAGATCGCGCCGCAGGCACAGCCGCCTGTATGCAAGATCCTGGACTACGGCAAATACCGTTTCGAGCAGCAAAAGCGCGAAAAGGAAGCCAAAAAGAACCAGAAGACCATCGAGATCAAGGAGATCCGCCTTTCCCTGAACATCGACACCAACGACTTCAACACCAAGGTCAATCAGGCCGAGAAGTTCCTGAAGGCGGGCCACAAGATCAAGGTCTCCATCCGGTTCCGCGGCCGCGAGATGGCCCACACCAATCTGGGCCTCGAGGTGCAAAAACGCTTTGCCGACGCGCTGCCCGATGCGCAGGTCGACAAGGCTCCCAAACTGGAGGGGCGCAGTATGCAGATGTTCATGAGCCCCAAGCCCGGCGCCCAGCAGAAGTAACACAAAATCTTAGGAGGAACGAACAATGCCTAAAATCAAAACCCATTCCGGTGCGAAAAAGCGCTTCAAGCTCACCAAGACCGGCAAAGTGAAACGCGGCCACGCTTACCGCAGCCACCTGCTCAACGGCCACGGCAAGACCACCAAGATCAAACGGGGCTACCGCAAGAACGCCTACGCCGACAAGACCAACGCAGCCGCTGTCAAGGCCATGCTGCCCTACGCCTGAGGTCTTTATAAGGCAAGGACTCACGAAATCGACAAGTGACTGTGTAAAGGAGATAGAACAATGGCTCGTATCAAAGGCGCGATGATGACCCGCAAACGCAGAAAGAAGACCCTGAAGCTCGCCAAGGGTTTCTATGGCAGCAAATCCAAGCATTTCAAGATGGCCAAACAGCAGGTGATGAAGAGCGGCAACTACGCTTTCGTCGGCCGCAAGCTGAAAAAGCGCCAGTTCCGCAACCTGTGGATCACCCGCATCAACAACGCTGTCCGTCCTCTGGGCATGAACTACTCCAGCTTCATGAACGGCCTGAAGAAGGCCGGCATCGAGCTGAACCGCAAGATGCTCAGCGAGATGGCCATCCACGACGCCGCCGGCTTCGCCGCTCTGGTGGAGACCGCCAAGAAGGCGCTGTAAATAAAAAACACACGCAACGCCCGCGCGCACGCACGGGCGTCGCTTTGTATTGAAAGCAAAAGGCCCCGCGCCGGGGATAAGCCTTCGGCGCGGCGGGCCCGTCTTGAGAGGTGCGATGTGGCCCAGCGCATTACCAGCCGTGAAAACGACAAAATAAAATATGCCTGCAAACTGGCCCGTTCGGCGGCCTTCCGCGGGGGCGAAAACGCCTTCTTCGCGGAGGGCCTAAAGCTCTGTACCGATCTGGCCGCCGCCTGCCCCTTAAAGGTAATATATTATACCGCCGCCGCTCTGGAAAAGACCCCCGCGCTGGAAAGCCTCGGGCGGGAGAGCTACCTGGTGGAGGAGCACGTGGCCGAAAAGCTGGCGGAGGGCGCCTCCCATCAGGGGGTGTTCGGCGTTTTTGAACGCCCCGCCGCCCGCTTTGAGGACCTGCCCGTGCCCGGCCGCCTGCTGGCGCTGGAGCGGGTGCAGGACCCCGGCAATGTGGGCGCGCTCTTGCGCAGCGCCGCCGCCTTCGGTTTTGAGGGCGTGCTGCTCTCGCCCGGCTGCGCCGACCCCTTCGGCCCCAAGGCCCTGCGGGCCTCCATGGGGGCCGCGGCGCGCCTCAAGGTGGTGCCCACGCCCCACCTGCCCGACGCGCTGGCCGCTCTGCGGCAAAAGGGCGTGACGGTGCTGGCCGCCGCCCTTTACAACAGCCGTCCGCTGGACGAAGTGCCCGCCGCACAGCCCGGCGGGGTGTGCCTGGTCATCGGCAGCGAGGGCCAGGGCCTCACCGACGCCGCCGTGTCTGCCTGCGACGCGGCGGTGCGCATCCCCATCACCGACAAGGTGGAAAGCCTCAACGCCGGCGTGGCGGGCAGCGTGCTGCTGTGGCACTTCCGGGGGGCGGGCAAATGACCGACACCTGCTGCTGGCTGTGGCTGGCTTATGTGCTGGGCCCCGGCGCGGCCCATTGCCGCCGCCTGCTGGACGTTTACGGCAGCGCCCGGGAAGTGGTGGACGCGGTGGGCCGTGAGGACCTTTCCGGCCTGCTTACTGCCGGCCAGTGCGAACGCCTTTCCACCGACCCCGCCGTCTTTGCGCCCCTGGAAGGGCGCTGTGTTTCCATGGGCGTGCAGATCCTCACCATGGCCGACGGGGACTACCCCAGCCGCCTTAAGGACATCGAGGACGCGCCCCCGGTGCTCTTTTGCACCGGCGATGTTGCGGCGCTGAACGCCGAACACACCGTGGGCATGATCGGCTCCCGCCGCCCCAGCGCCTACGGGGTGGAGGCCGCCGCCGGCATCGGCAAAGAGCTGGCCGAGGCGGGCGTCTGCCTGGTCAGCGGCCTCGCCGACGGGCTGGACAGCGAAGCCCACAAGGCCGCCGTGAACGCCGGCGCGCCCACCATCGGGGTGCTGGGCACCCCCATCGACCAGACCTATCCCGCCTCCAACCGCCGCCTGCGGGCCCAGATGGAGGAAACGGGGGCGGTCATCAGCGAGTTCTTTCCCGGCGAGGCGGCCCAGCGCAGCAATTTTCTGCTGCGCAACCGCCTCATCGCGGCCCTGAGCGACGCCCTCTGCGTGGTGGAGGCCCGGGAAAAAAGCGGCACCATGAACACCGTGGGCCACGCCGAGCGCTACGGCCGGGCGGTGTGGGCGGTGCCGGGCGGCATCTTCAGCGAGGTGTGCGCCGGGACCAACCGCCTGCTGGCGGAAGGCCGGGCCCGCATGGCCACCGGCGGCGGCGCGCTGCTGGAGGCGCTGGGCCTTTCGGCGCAAAGCGCACCCCCCGCCGCCCCTCAAAAGGCCGTGCCCCTCACCGAGGCGGCCAAGGTCATGCTGGGCCATCTGACCCAAACGCCCCGCCCGGTGGAGGCGCTGAGCGCCGAGACAGGCTTTGACACGGGAACAGCCCTGGGCGCGCTGCTGGAACTGGAAGTGGCGGGCCGGGCTGTGGCCTGTGCCGGCGGGCAGTTCCGCCGCAAATGAAACCGTTAAGGAGAAACAAATGTCGAAACTGGTCATTGTGGAGTCGCCTGCCAAGGCGAAAACCATTGGAAAATATCTGGGCGACGGCTACGAAGTCACCGCCAGCATGGGCCACATCCGCGATCTGCCTGCCAGCCAGCTGGGCATCGACGTGGACCACGACTATGCGCCCCAATACATCAACATCAAGGGCAAGGAAAAGCTCATCAAGGAGCTGAAAGCCGAGGCCAAAAAGGCCGACGAAGTCTTTCTCGCCACCGACCCGGACCGTGAGGGCGAAGCCATCAGCTGGCACCTGGCCTACCTGCTGGGCCTGCCGGTGGACGCGCCCAACCGGGTCACCTTCGGCGAGATCACCAAGAAGGGCGTGTCCGAGGGCATGGCCCACCCCCGCGCCATCGACATGGATCTGTTCAACGCCCAGCAGGCCCGCCGGGTGCTGGACCGTCTGGTGGGCTACAAGCTCAGCCCCTTTCTGTGGCGCAAGGTGCGCCGGGGCCTGTCCGCCGGGCGGGTGCAGAGCGTGGCCGTGCGCTTGATCGTGGACCGGGAAAAGGAAATTGAGGCCTTCCAGCCCCAGGAGTACTGGAACATCGACGCCACCCTCGCCGCCGGGCACAAGAAGTTCACCGCCCGGCTCTACGGCACCGCCGCCGGCAAAAAACTGGAGATCCCCACCGGCGACAAGGCCGCCGAGGTGGTGGCGGCGCTGGAGGGCAAGGACTACACGGTGACCAAGCTCACCCGGGGCAGCCGCAAAAAGACCCCCGCGCCCCCCTTCATCACCTCCACTCTGCAGCAGGAGGCCAGCCGCCGGCTGGGCTTCACCGCCACCCGCACCATGCGTGCCGCCCAGACCCTCTACGAAGGCGTTGACATCGCCGGCCGGGGCACCATGGGTCTTATCACCTACATGCGTACCGACAGCCTGCGCGTCTCCGACGAGGCCGTGGCCGGCGCGCGGGAGTACATCGGCGCGCAGTACGGCGAGAAGTACGTCTACACCGGCAAGCGCACCTACAAGAGCCGCAGCGCCACCGCCGCCCAGGACGCTCACGAAGCCATCCGGCCCAGCGTGCCCTCCCTCACCCCCGACGAGGCGGAAAAGAGCATTTCCGGCGACATCGCCAAGCTCTACCGCCTCATCTGGAGCCGCTTTATCGCCAGCCAGATGAGCGACTGCGAGCAGGACACCGTCTCCGCCCAGATCACCGCCGGCGACTACCAGTTCCGCGCGGCGGGCTTCGTGGTCACCTTTGACGGCTTCACCGCCCTCTACGAGGAGGCCACCGACGAGAAGGAGAAGAAGGAGACCGCTCTGCCCCCGCTGGAGGAGGGCCAGACCCTCAAGCTCAGCCAGCTGACCCCCGAACAGAAGTTCACCCAGCCTCCCGCCCGCTACACTGAGGCTACCCTCATCCGGGCGCTGGAGGAAAACGGCATCGGCCGCCCCTCCACCTACGCCCCCATCATCACCACCATCGTGGACCGGGGCTATGTGGAGCGGGAACAGAAAAAGCTCAAGCCCACCGTGCTGGGCCGCACCATCAACGAGCTGATGCTGGCCGAGTTCGGCAGCATCGTGGACGTGGCCTTCTCCGCCGACATGGAGAAAAAGCTGGACCAGGTGGAGAGCGGCAAGGCCGACTGGCACGACATCATCGACGCTTTCTACAAGCCCTTCGCAGCCAGCCTTGAGAAGGCCGAGAAGGACATGGAGGGCAAAAAAATCAAGGTGCCCGACGAGGAGACCGACGAAATTTGCGAAAAGTGCGGCCGCAAGATGGTCATCAAGACCGGCCGCTACGGCAAGTTTTTGGCCTGCCCGGGCTTCCCCGAGTGCACCAACACCCGGCGTCTGGTGAAGGACACCGGCGGCCGCTGCCCCAAGTGCGGCGGGCGGATGCTGGTGCGCCGCAGCGCCAAGGGCCGGGTCTACTACGGGTGCGAAAATTACCCCAACTGCGATTTCATGACCTGGGATGAGCCGGTGCCCCAGACCTGCGAAAAGTGCGGCGCCACCCTGTTCAAAAAAGGCAGCCGCCTCTATTGCGCCAAAGAGGGCTGCGGGTTTGAGACCCAGGTGACCAAATGAGCAAAGTAAGAGTGCTGGGCGCGGGCCTCGCCGGGTGCGAGGCCGCCCTGTGGCTGGCGGAAAAGGGCGTGGAAGTGGAGCTCTTTGAGCAAAAGCCCGCCCGCAAAAGCCCCGCCCACAAAAGCGAAAATTTTGCCGAGCTTGTCTGCTCCAACAGCCTCAAGGCCGACCGGCCGGACTCCGCCTCCGGCCTTTTGAAAGCCGAGATGGACCTTTTGGGCAGCCACCTGCTGCCGGTGGCCCGCCGTGTGCGGGTGGCGGCGGGCGGTGCTTTGGCCGTGGACCGGGACGCTTTCAGCGCCGGGGTGACCCGGCTGGTGGAAGACCAGCCGAACATCACTGTGGTGCGGGAAGAAGTGACCGAACTGGACGAGAGCCTGCCCA
The DNA here is from genome assembly GCA_019116345.1 of Candidatus Allofournierella merdipullorum. GTDB lineage: Bacteria > Bacillota > Clostridia > Oscillospirales > Ruminococcaceae > Allofournierella_A > Allofournierella_A merdipullorum. The sequence goes on from DXBV01000017.1 coordinate 23,021, forward strand.
CCCTGGTGGCCACCGGCCCCCTCACCGACGGGGCGCTGGCAGCGGCCATCGCCGAGGTCACCGGGGGCGATGAGCTCTCCTTCTACGACGCGGCGGCCCCCATCGTCACCGCCGAGAGCCTGGACATGAACCGCATTTTCGCCGCCAGCCGCTACGGCCGGGGCGACGCGGACTACCTCAACTGCCCTTTTAATAAAGAGGAGTACGAGGCATTCCACGCCGCGCTGGTGGGCGCGGAGCGGGCGGAACTGCATGAGTTCGACGGCAACCTCACCGTCTACGAGGGCTGCATGCCCATCGAGGTGATGGCGGGCCGCGGTGCGGACACCATGCGCTTCGGGCCGCTGCGCCCGGTGGGCCTGGTGGACCCCGCCACCGGCCACCGCCCCTGGGCCAACGTCCAGCTGCGGCGGGAGAACGAGGCGGGAACCCTCTATAACATCGTGGGCTTTCAGACCAACCTCAAGTTCGGCGAGCAGAAGCGGGTGTTCTCCATGATACCGGGGCTTGCAAATGCCGACTTTGCCCGCTACGGTGTGATGCACCGCAACACCTTTTTGAACAGCCCCCGGCTGCTGAACCAGGGCCTGCGCCTCAAAGGCCACGAGAACTTGTGGTTCGCCGGCCAGATCACCGGCTTCGAGGGCTACATGGAGTCCGCCGCCTGCGGCCTGCTGGCAGCCCGCAGCATCTGGGCGGCCCTGAACGGGCGAAGCTACGAAGCGCCCCCGGCAAACACTATGCTGGGCCAGCTCACCCGCTACATCACCAGCGAAAACAAGAACTTCCAGCCCATGGGCGCGAACATGGGCCTGCTGCCCCCGCTGGAAGAGCACATCCGGGACAAGCGCCTGCGCTACGCCGCCATCTCTGAGCGGGCCCAGGCCGCCATGGCCCTCTGGGCAAAGGAAACGGAATAACAACACGAAAGAAAGGGTGCAACTGCCATGAAGATCATTCTGGACGCCATGGGCGGCGACAACGCCCCCGCCGAGATCCTGAAGGGCGCGGCCGCCGCGGTGGCCGCCTGGCCCGATGTGGAAATTCTGGCCGTGGGCAACGCGGAAAAAATTGCCGCCTGCGTGAAAGAGAATGCCATCGAGATGAAGAACATCGAGATCGTCAACGCCACCGAGGTCATCGAGATGTGCGACGAGCCGGCCAAAGCCGTGCGCGCCAAGAAGGAATCCAGCATGGTGGTGGGCCTGCGGATGCTGGCCGAGGGCAAGGGCGACGCCTTTGTCTCCGCCGGCTCCACCGGCGCGCTGCACGTGGGCGCGAGCCTCATCGTGCGCACGGTGAAGGGGGTAAAGCGCCCGGCGCTGGCCACCGTCATCCCCGGCAAAACGCCCTTTCTGCTGCTGGACTGCGGCGCCAATGTGGAGTGCCGCGCCTCCATGCTGGAGGCCTTCGGTGTGATGGGCAGCGTCTATATGAACAAGGTCATGGGCCTGGAACAGCCCCGGGTGGCGCTGGTGAACAACGGCGCCGAGGAGACTAAGGGCACCCCCACCTATGTGGAGGCCCATCAGTTGCTGAAAAACAACAAGGCCATCCATTTTGTGGGCAACATCGAGCCCCGTGACATTCCCGCCGGCCAGGCGGACGTGGTGGTGGCCGACGGCTTCACCGGCAATGTGGTTCTGAAGCTCACCGAAGGTCTTGCCAAGTATTTTGGTTCCAAGCTGAAAGAAATGTTCAAAAAGAGCCTGGGTACCAAGCTGGGCTACCTGCTCTTGA